>PLZQ01000193.1 GCA_003152225.1 Limisphaerales bacterium
TGGCCGATGCGCCCGGCGTCGCCGAGACAATTCATCGCGGCGACGTCGCAGTGGAATTGAATCCCGCGTTCAGCGGCGAGCGGACGGACCATCTCGACGCACTCGTTCACAACCCGAAGCAAGTCGAAGCGCTCCTGTTTCATGGGCTCCTGGCCGGCGTCCAGACGTGCCAGTTCGAGCAGGGATTCTGTGAGGGTCTTCATGCGCCGGGCGGCGCGCTGACAGGCTTCCAGCGCCTCCCGGTATTCGGGGCCGGGGCGTTCGCGGGCGAGCGCGGTCTGGGTCTGCGAAAGAATCACCGAGACGGGCGTGCGAAGCTCATGCGAGGCGTCCGACGTGAACTGGGCCTGCTGGTTGAAGGCCCCTTCCAGGCGGGCAAAGGTCGAGTTCAGTACGCCGGCCAGCCGGCCCAGTTCGCTGTCGGTGTCGGCGGCGTTGATGCGCTGGGAAAGGTCCCCGCCGGCGATCTTCACCGCGGTGGCGCTGATTACTTCAATGGGCCGGATGGCGCGGCTGGCCACCCACCAACCGCCCGCCAGGCCAAGCACCAGCACCGAAGCCCCGGCCGCCGCGAGCCAGAGTGCCAGGCGCCGCATGGCGGCCAGGTCCGGAGCCAGCGAGCGGCCAACCAAGAGACACTCGCCCCGCGGCAGGAAGCGAAACAGCTCCCGCATTTGGCCCCGCGTGCGCGCCTCGGGGAACGTGGACGGACCGGGGCCGCCGGGCGGCCCCTTCTCAATCGCGTCGCGTAGCTCGGACGCTTGTGGCTTACCGAGGCCAACGCGCTCGGGCGCAGGGACATCGGCCGGCGCGCCCGGCGAGCGCGCCAGGATCGGGCCGTCCTCCTGCCACAGGACATAGTAGAAGGTATTGGTCTGATTGGATTCGAGGGCCCCTCCTCGCTGAACCGCGTCACGGACGGTGGAGAGGAAGTCCGCGGAACCGAAGCGGTGGTCGCTGCGCGGCTGGTTGCGCGGTTCCTCGCGCGGCGACCCAGGCGGCGCCTCGAATGGTCCGTCAGGCGGCTGGCCCGGCGAACGCCCGGGGGGCCGCTCCGGCGGCTGGGGGCGCAGCAGAGCCATCAACCGCTGGTTCAGGTCCTGGTCAATCCGCCGTAACTGGTTTTCGCGGGCGACGTGATACGCCGTCAGCCCGAACCCGGCGAGCACCGCGACCAGAATCAGCCCATACCAGGCCTGGAGCCGCCAGCGGATGGAGTTGAAGATCATGGCGTGGACTCGATGCAATAGCCGTGGCCGCGGCGCGTCGTGATAAAGTCGTGCCCGAGCTTCTTGCGCAGGTTGAAGACATGCACGTCGAGGAGGTTGGACAGCGTGCTGTCGTTCTCGTCGAAGAGGTGGTCGTAGAGCGTTGTGCGGGTCACCAGCTTGCCGCGGTGCAGCGCGAGATATTCCAGCAGGGTGTATTCGCGCGCGGTGAGCACGATCTCCTCGCCCCGGCGCATGACGGTGCGCGCGGCGGTATCGATGACCACGTCGCCAATCTTCAGCCGCGATTCGGCCTGGCTGGCGGCCCGGCGAATGAGGGCGCGCAACCGGGCCAGCAATTCCGCCAGCTCGAAAGGCTTGACGAGGTAATCGTCCGCGCCGGTGTCCAGGCCCCGCACGCGGTCGCGCACCGCATCACGCGCGGTGAGCATTAACACGGGGGTCTTCTTGGTCTGGCGCAAACGCCGCAGTAGTTCCCAGCCGTCAATGCCGGGCAGCATGATGTCCAGCACGATGGCGTCGTAGTCATAGCTCTCCGCCTTGAACAGCCCTTCGTCGCCGTCGGGGGCGCCGTCCACCGCGTAGCCGTCCTCCCGCAGCGCCTTCATCAGGCTGTTCAGCAGGTCGGGTTCGTCTTCAACTGCCAGCACTCTCATTCTTGTCGCCTCGGTTCTTTATGCGTTCACGTCGTCTGATAATCAACGCATTTCACCCTGCCAGAGGCGACCTTAAGGGAAGATTAAGCGCTAAGGCTTCTTGAAGCTGGTCCTGGCCTTGAGCCAATCGAAGTCGGTCGGTGGCGAAGCGGGGAACTTATCGATGCGGGTTCGCAGGACGGGGCGGACGGTGCCGGGCACGACCCAGCGGTGGGACTCCTCGTGACCGTCGGCAAACGAGAGATTGACCGCGCCATTGTGGTAAGAGCCCGGCACATTGCCCCAGGAATATTCCTCCAGGCGGTTGACGAAGAACCCATCGTTGAGGGTGTCGGCCTGCTCATCCAGGAAAACGAAAATGCCCGAGGGATTCGACACCTCGGCCAGCTTGTAGAACTGGACGTAGAGCGGATTGAACCGGTTGGTCAGCTCGCCAGGATCGCCCACCATGGCGTTCATGGACATGCTGCGAATGCGCGGGCCGTTGGGCGCCGGCTCTCGGTCCGCTGGACACTTATAGATCCGGGCCGACCCGTTCGCATAAGGCCCCAGGTCCGAGTCGGTGAGATAAGTAATGTTGGTATTGTCGTCGCTGCTCTGCCAATCCTCGACATTATTGGCCCAGGTGTCGCGGCGGGCGAGGGTTTCCGGGACGCCGTGGTTATTCACCAGCCAATCGCCATTGTCCTCGGCATACAACGCCCACGCCAGCGAGAGCTGCTGGAGGTTGTTCGCGCACGTCACCCCTTGCGCTTTGGCCTTGGATTTCGCCAACACCGGCAGGAGCAGGGCGGCCAGGAGGGCAATGATGCCGATGACCACCAGGAGCTCAATCAAAGTGAAGGCGAAGGAGGAAATCCGAAACCCGAAGGCCGAAGGCCGAAGGAAATCCGAGGGCCCGAAAACCGAATCGGAATGCTGCGGCATCGCCCTGGCCCGGATTGCTCGGAAGCTGCGGGGGCGACTCTGCCGTTTATTTGCTTTGTCTGGGCTCAAGGGAGAGAATCCCCCCAAGCGAGAACCCCTGAACATCCAACATCCAACATCCAACATCGAACCTCCAATGGCCGCCATTGGGGCGATTATTGGATGTTGGGGGTTCGATGTTGGTTGTTGGATGTTCCTTGGCTTCATGGGGAGGCTGGGGGTAGGCATTCGTCTTCTTGCGTGTCCTGCACGGCCGTCAGGCCATCAGCGCCATCTGTTTTGGGGTAAGCAGCCACGCCAGCGCGGCGCAGCGGCCATATTTCAGCGATTCGGTCGAGAGTTTGCACAGGCCGCCCTTCTTGAGCACCACGCAACAATTCCCGGTCCCGGCCACCAGCAGCGAGACCAGCCCGCTCAGGTAAGGCTCGTGACCGACGAGTAGCACATTCTCGGGCGGCGGCTGGCGGCGCTTGAGATAATCAACCAGTTCCTTGTTATCGCCGCCGCACGCGAGGCTGTTCGAGAACTCCAGCTTCTTCCGGGCGTTAAAGGCCCCGGCGATAATCTCCGCCGTCTGCCGCGCGCGCGTATATGGGCTGGAGAGAATGAGGTCGAAGGCGAGGTCCAGCGCCAGCATGGCTTTGGCGATTTCCCCTAATTTGCGCTCGCCTTCGGGCGTGAGCGGCCGGTCGGCATCTTTCGCATAACCGGGCGCGCCGTGTTCCACCGCGATGCCGTGGCGCAAGATATACAAATTCATACGCTGCTAACTTTCGGCTCGAATTCCCGCCGTGCCTGGGCAGGCGAGACGCCTGCACCACTATTCGGCAGCGGCCAAAATTCGAGCAATTGATCCACTGCTTTCAGGTAAACGCGGATCAAACGCTGGCGCCGGCGCAGCAGTTCCGCGCGGAAGCGGTGCGCGGCACCCGGCTTAATCTCCTGCCGCAGCAGAAATTTGTCCAGCGTGGCCAGCAGCACTTCGGAGTCCTGAATCTCGCCCATCATAGTCTGGTACTGGCGCAGCGCGGCCAGCCGCTCCGCCGCAATCCCCGGCAGATGCTCCGCCAAGGCCTCGACCATGTAGCGGAACTTCTTGAACGCCACGCGCGTACGGTGGATGGTCCAGGTGTCGCTCGCGTCGATGCGCCCTCGCAGTTGCCGCGTCCGGCGGAAGGCGCGGTCCACCGACCGCACGAGCACCGCCAGCGCCCTCCGGGGCGCGCATTTCGTGAGCTGCTCCTCCACTTCCCCGCGACAGCCGGCAATCAGTTTGCCCAGGCGACCGGTCCTGACCTCCGTGAGGCGCTTGCAGGTCTTGCGGGTCAACCGCTCCTCGCGCTCTCGCAGGCACGCGTAAAACGGGCTCAGGGCGGGAAAGGCCCGCCGCATGCCGCCGACGGCCGCCAACTGCACCTGGGTGTCGCGCAATTCGTCGAAGGCGTCCCGGTGGTGCTTGAGTATGCGTTGCGCCTTTTCCATCTGCCGCGAGGGTAGAAACCCGCCCAGCAGTTCCAGGGTGGACACCAGCCGCCGGGTTTCGACGCGGAAGGCATGGATCGCCCTGGGGGAACACTCGTGCTGGCAGCGCTTCAGTTGCTTCCGGTAGCGCTTCCATTGCTGCTTCAGCGAGCCGGCCAGCAAGCCCGGGCCGCGCGAGCCGGGCTCGTTCGCTGCGGAGATTGGCGCGGCGCGTTTCATGCCGGGCCTATTTCTTTCTCTTCGGCGCGGCGAGCGGCGGCGGGGCAAGCCGGACCTGCGGATACCGCGCCTTGCCGTCAACCGGTTTGCGCGGCGCATCCTCTTCCGCCGCGGACAGGGCCAGGAACCGGGCCTGGCTGCGGATGGGCTTGTCACCCGCGGCGGCGGCGGGGCGCCGATACGACCCATCCGGCTGGAGGAAGCGGGCCTTGGCAGTGTCCGCCAGGGTAATCGCGAGCACTTCGCTGATCAGCCGTTCGCGCAACACGCCGTCCTCCACGGGAATGGCCAACTCGATCCGCCGGAAGAAGTTGCGCGGCATCCAGTCCGCACTGCTGATAAACACCTGCGGCTGACACGCGTTCTCAAAATAATAGATCCGGCTGTGCTCCAGAAACCGGTCCACGATGCTCCGCACTGTGATGTTCTCGCTCACGCCCTTGAGGCCCGGCCGCAGGCAGCAGATGCCCCGGACAATCAGGTCGATCTTCACCCCCGCCGCCGAGGCTCGATACAGCGCCTCGATGGCCTCGCGATCGGCCAGCGAATTGAGCTTCAGGATAATGCGCGCGGGCAAACCCTGGAGGGCGTTCTGCCGTTCGTGCTCGACCAGCCCGAGCAAGCGGTCGTATAGATCGAACGGCGCTGCCACGAGCTTTTGCAGGCGCTGGAACTGGCAAATGCCCGTCAGCAGATTGAAGAAATTCGTGGCGTCCTCGCCGAAGTCCGGGCGGCACGTGAGCAGCCCCAGATCGGTGTAAAGCTTCGCGGTCGTGGGATTATAGTTGCCGGTGGCCAGGTGGACGTAGCGGCGGATGTCATATCCTTCCCGGCGCACCACCAGGCAGCTCTTGGCGTGAATCTTATACCCCACCAGGCCATAGACGACGTGCACGCCCGCCTCTTCGAGCTGACGCGCCCACTGGATGTTATTCGCCTCGTCAAACCGCGCCCGCAACTCCACCACCGCCGTCACCTGCTTGCCGTTCCGGACGGCGCTCTCCAGCGCGCCGATGATGCGCCGGTCCCCGCCGGTGCGATAGAGCGTCTGCTTGATCGCCAGCACGTCCGGGTCCGCCGCGGCCACCTCCAGGAACTCCACCACGCTGTTGAAGGTTTCGTACGGGTGATGCAGCAGAATGTCCCGCTCGCGGATGGCCGCGAACAAGTCGGGCCGATGCCGCAGTTTGGCCGCCAACGGCGCCACGAACGGCGCGTCGCGCAACTCGGGCGAATGATCCCATTCGGTCAGCGACATCAGCCGCTTCGGGCTCAGCGGGCCGTCGATCAGGTAAAGGTCGTCGGGCCCCAGCCGCAGCGTCTTGAGCAGCGGCTCGCGCACGGCAAGCGGGCAATGGTGATCGACCTCCAGCCGCACCGCGTCCCCCTTGCGGCGGTTGTGCACCTCGTTCTCGACCGCCTTGAGCAGGTTCGCCGTCTCCTCCTCGTCGATGTAAAGCTCGCTGTTACGCGTCACGCGGAACAGCCAGTAGCCTAGCAGCTTTGTTCCCGGGAATAGATCCGCCAGGTAATGTCCGATCAGGCGATCCAGGAAGACGTAGTCCCGGCGCGCATCGTTCCGCGGCAGCTTCACCATACGGGGCAGGATGCGCGGGATCTGCACCACCGCGCTATGTTTGTGCACCTCCTGGCCCCGCGCCATCTCCAGCCGCACGATGAAGTTCAGCGACTTGTTCAGCAACTGCGGGAACGGGTGCGCCGGGTCAATCGCCAGCGGGGTCAGCACCGGGCGGACTTGCGTGTGGTAATAATCCTCGACCCACGCCCGGTCGGACGGGTCCAGCTCTGCCAGCTCCAGCAGCCGGATGCCGTTGGCGGCCAGCGCCGGCCTCAGCTCATCCCGCCAGCAGGCGTACTCCTGCTCCACCATCCGGTGCACGCGCTTCACGATGGCGCGGAACGTCTCGGTGGCCGTCAAACCGTCCATCGTGCGTTCGGCGGCTTCGCTTTCGATGTGCTGCTTAAGGCCGGCGACGCGCACTTCGAAGAACTCATCCAGGTTCGAGTTGACGATGCAGAAGAACTTCACCCGCTCCAGCAGCGGGTTTCGCGGGTCGAGCGCCTCCTCGAGCACCCGATGATTAAACTCCAGCCAACTCAGTTCCCGATTGATGAAATGAGTCGGCCCGAAGGACATTGCTTTTGTCTTGGGTTCCACAACCAGCAGCAGGTTAACCGCCCGCCCGCCCTTTGGAAAGCTGCAAAGCGCCGGCACGAACCCCGCCCTGGGGCCGCGCTGATTGAGACCAGACGGAGGCGGGTGGAAGGGAATTCCGAGGGCCGAGGGCCGAGGGCCGAAAGAAGGCCGAAATCCGAACTCCGAGGATAGCGTGATCGGACACGCGGCGGCGACGTCGGGGTGGCTGTCGATCTGGAGTTCGGCGAGCATGGCTTGAGGGTCGCAATCCTCCCCTAATCAGGTGGCTTATAGTTGCCTATCATGTGGCTTCGTACACCATGAGTACACAATCGGTACAATATCCATACACGATCCATACAATATCCGTACGCCATGCGTACACCATCCGTACGCCATCCGTCCACCATACAGGGTGGCTAGCAAGTGGCTATCAACAGGCTATGATGTGGCTTCAGTTGGCTTTGGCCGGCGGTTTAATCGTGCCTTTCGTTGAAACTCCACCCCACCGGCGCATCTCCCGGTTTCGTGGTTTGTGCCACGCCAATGAGAAGTCGGGCAGCGCCGAAGCGCCCGCGGGTTTCGTCGGCCCCGATACTCGCCGTGTGGGGCTCGAGAGGAGGTAGAGCCACCGTCAACCGCCAGCGAAGTTGGAGGGGGAGGCGGCGGCGGCGGAGCGGGGTTGTTCGAGGTCGCGCCACTCCGGCAACAAAGGCAAGGCGACCTCTTCTGCCAGCAAGTCGCACCTCACGACAACCTCGGTTTCGGGCATTCTCCCATCAATGGCGAACCTGGTCGCTTGCGGGATACTGTCAAACTCAACCGCCTGTCCTATCGCGGCAGCCCAGCCATTCGCCCCGGCACAGTACAGCCGCGTCTTCTTATTGCGAAGGAACACCCTCATTGTCAGTTTGATCAAACCTATTTAGCGAGCCGGGCTGGAAGTGCTCGGCAGAGAAACAGGCGACCCTGTCTGACCGGTCTCCTATTCCCCTCCGCCGCTCCCCGACTCCCCCCGCGACCTTCGCCACTGAGAACGCGGGGAAGATTCCACACCTGCCGGGCTGGCTCAAATGGGGTGTTCACCCCATACGCGGCGGCGTTACGGCAGTTGCCGGGCTTGGTAGAAGCGATTGGTCGGACCGGTTTGGGTGTCCGTGAAGGTTACCATGCCGGTCATGTTGGTCACCGTTGCGAGGGGGAACCAGGTGAGCAAGTCAGTCGAGGCCTGGATCTCGCAAGCGCCGCTGGGCCGGCTGCACAAGTGTAGCACCGGCGAACTGGCGGCATCGAAGGTGAGCGGGGCAAACCATGTCGTGCCGGCAGGCAATTGGCGAGCCCGGTAGAAGCGCACGCCGACATGGGCCGAGGGATCAGTCACTGCCGTGGAGAAGCCTGCATTCACCGGGTCCAATACAACCCGGCCGAGCGGCGACCAGTCCACGAGGTTGGTGGAGACCTGGAGTTCATAGAGCCCGCCCGGCTCGCCGTGGAGTGTCACCGCCGCGCCGCTCGAATCAGGGCCGGACGCCAGCTCAACCCAGAAATCCGGCGTGGTGGGGACAAAGCTGACCTGGTCAAGCCAGAGGGCGTCGGCGGTAGCCACCAGATATGAGCCTGTGTAGCTCCATGCCAACACACAGTCGCCTGCGGGAATGCTCACTCTTTCCAGGCGCCAGCCCGTCGTGCCTTGCAGGGACAACTCGCCACCACGGCTGGTGCTGAAAGAGACCTGGCTTCCATAGCCTACCGCGGTCCGCTTCCACCAGAACGTGAGAATGCCCGGACCCGTCACGGTCGTCCCCAGCCAGGATTCTTCGCCCACGCCGACCGGGCCGCTCTGGGCCGCGAATGAGCCGGTTTGAGACGCGTTCGTCTGCCCAAACCACGGCGCGTTGCCGCCCGTTTGCCAGACCAGGTTGGTGGCACCCAGGAACACGCCGTCCAGCCCCTGCGGCGGGGTCACGGTCACGAAAATCGTCGCGTTCGTGCTGATGCCTGTATCGTCGGTTGCTGTGAGCGTGAGGGTCATCATGCCGGTTTGGTTCAGGGTGGGTGTGACTGTCAGGTCCCAGTAGGACACGCCGCCCCCGGAAATCAAGATGGGAAACGCCAGGCTGGCGCGGGCAGCCAGGAGTCCTGAATCGGGCGCCAAGGGCGGCAGCCGGACTGGCGGCAGCAACGGTGGCGGCGGGTGTATAACAATAGGTGGCAGGAGGATTGGCGGAGCGGGGGAACCGGATGAAAGGACGAACGAGGTCCGCACGAGCGCCGTGGCGGAGTTGGAGAGCGGCCCGGCGCTGGCACAGGCAACGGTCACAGTGACCTGGTCCGCCAACGTCACGTCGTCAGACAGCGCGAACTGGAAATCCGCGGGGCTGTTCGGCCGGATGATCCAATTGGTCCGCAGCCCATAGAAAGTCGGCGGCTGGTTCTGCGGCTCGTAGTTTACCCAGGCGCCTTGAGTCTGCAGGCTGGTGATCGTGGTCAGGGCCGATGAACCGATACTGAGGTCCAGCAGGTTGCGCGTCAAATCCACCCCGTACAACCCGCTCAAATTCTGCAGACCGGTAATGTTGGTCAGGCGATTGGCCGAAAGATAGAGCGAGTAGAGATTGGTCAGGCCCAAGAGGGCGGAAACATCGGTGAGGCGGTCATAAGCGAGATTGAGGTAGCGGAGTTGGGTCATTGGGGCCAGGGAACTGACGTTGCTGAGCAAGCAACTGGTCAGATCGAGGTTGCTGAGTTTTGGGAGGCCGTCCAGCGGGGCGAGGTTAGTGGGCGAGTTGCCGCCCAAGTACAAGGTAATGAGATTGGTGAGCGCCGCCAGGGGCGTGAGGTCGCGGATACCGTTGTTTGCCAGGGAGAGAGTCTGCAATGTGGTCAACCCTTGCGCCGAGACCAGGTTGGAAAGGGAGCAATTCATCAAGGTTAGCGCGGTGAGCCGGGGCAACGCGGCCAGGGCGGCGACGCTGGTGATTGGGTTGGAATCCAGGGCGAGATAAACCAAGTTGGTCAGGCCGGCCAGCGGGGAGAGGTCACGGATGGCGTTGTATGCCAGGTAAAGGTATTGGAGGTTCGTTAAGCCGTGAAGGTCGTTCAGACTGTTCAAGGAGCACTGCGTCAGCATGAGGGTCTGCAACTTCGACAACCCCGCCAGGCCAGCCGTGCCGGCCAGCGGATTGCCTTGCAGATCCAGGTAAGCGAGGTTGGTCAAGACCGCCAGCGGACTCGGGTCGCGCAGGCCGTTGTAGCCGAGAGAGAGCGATTGGAGGTGAGCCAACACGTCAATCCCAGTCAGGTTGCTGAGAGAGCAACTGCCAACGGAGAGCTGGGCCAGATTCGGCAGGCTCGCCAATTGCGCCAGGTTGGGGCTCGGGTTTCCGTCCAGCGTGAGAGTGGTCAAGTTGGTCAGCAAGGAAAGCGGGGACAGGTCGCGGAGGTTGTTGTAGCCGACGTTGAGGTTCAGGAGCTGCGTCAGGGTGAGTAGCGGGCCCAAGTTGGTGATGGGATTGCCGGATATATCGAGGGTGGAGAGATTCGTGGCCCATTCCAGGCCGGTGAGGTTGCTGATATTGCGATACGAAGCAGTGAGATAGGTGAGCGACTGGAGGTCAAAGGTCGTGAGCGGCCCGGTCGGCAGGCTCAGGGCGCTGCGCACAGCGGCTTCCAGGTTAGTGTCGGGGAAAGCGACTGGCGGGGCGTAAAAGACCGTCAGCGGGAGGTTAGTGGTGGCCGTGAGGCCGGTGTCGTCCGTGGCGGTCAAGGTTAGGGCGGTCGTGCCGGTCTGGCCGGTCTGAGGCGTCAGGGTGAGAGTCCAGGTCAGGTCATTCGGGTAATGCTGCAAAGCGAGCCCGGCATTCGAGACGAGGTTCGTGTCCCCCGAGGCCACCGTAACGGTCAACTGGCTGTAGGGCGTGACGTCATCGGACACATAGAATTGCATGCTGGAGGTCCGGTCCATCGGCACCGCCCAAGTGGCGGGAATCTCGATCACCGGCGGCTGGTTCTGCGGCAGGTAGAACACGGAGACCCCGCGCGCCTGGAGATTGGTGATGACGGTTAGCGCCGGCGAGCCGACGCTCACATCCAGGAGGTTCTGCACCAGGGATACTGTTTGGAGAGCCGGCAGACTATCGAGGCCGGC
>PLZQ01000368.1 GCA_003152225.1 Limisphaerales bacterium
CACTTCCCGCCAACACTATTTTCACCGAGCCGCTCCCCTATATATGGAGAGGCGCATTTATTTTCGCAGGGTGCTCGTAGTCCAAAGTCCAAAGTCTAAAGTCCAAAGTCCAAGGTCCAAAAGCAATGCGCCCGTTGGCTTGGACCGACTCATGGCTCCTGGAGCCGGAAGAACTTCGTTGGCGGCAGGCCGGTGAACGGTTCCCGGTATTCGAAGTTGAAACCGCTCACGGGGTACGGGCCGGGGATCGGCTGCCAGAGTGTGCCGGGCGAGAGGTTCGTCCTGGACTGAAGTGTGTAGCCGGTGAAATTGGTGTTCCAATAGACGACGACGGCATTGGTGTCGAGACGGATGTACAGCTTGGGGATATTCGGCAAGGGCGCCGGCACGACGATGGAACCGGCGAAATCTATGGCATCGCCCGGCAACGTGGAGAGCAGGGTGGGGAAGCCGCCACAGTCGGTGAAGTCGGCGTTGAGCGGAATGATCCACAGGCCGTTGATGCCGAAGAGGGTGCCCGCACCGACCAGCGCATCACCGGCAGGCGACCATACGGCACCGTGAGGGAAGCCGCTGACGCCACCATTGAACTCGGTGATTTGGCTCAGGGCGGTGCCGTCCGGGTGAACGACCCAGAGGTTTGTCCCGGCGTCCCCAGTAAAAGCGGAGTTGGGGCTGTTGCCATCGGCGAAAGCCAGCCATTGGCCATTAGGCGACCACTCGGGCCAACTAGGGACAGTTGCGCCGAGGTTCAGGCGCTGCTTCGCAGTCAGATCAGGCGTAGTGACGTAGAGGCCGCTGATAGCAGTGTTCGGGCTGAGGTTTTGGAAGGCGAGGCGGCCATCCACCGGGTTGACGGCGGGCGCGTCATCATCGCAGTCCGGAGTGGGCAGTGGTAACAGCGACGCGACATCTATGGTGGGGTTGATGCGCCAGAGCCAGCAGGACCAGTCGAACACCAGGTTCGTCCCCGTGAGGTCCCAGTCGTAGCCGATGGTGTAGTTGGAGTTGGAGTAAAGCAGCGACTCCTGCCCGGTGTGGAGGTCGCGCACCCAGGCGTCGCCTTGCGTTTCCAGCGGAGCGCCGCCGCGCAGGAAAGCCATATAGTGGCCATCCCGCGACACGCGCGGCCGGGCACCAGTGGTAATGAAGGTGTCGCCGCTGCCATCTAGGTTGATCGCCCAGATGGTGTAGTTGTTGGCGGCGGAACGGCGTCCATAGAAAACGGTGCCGATTGGGGAGAGGGGCACGAGATTCGTCACCACGGGTGGAGTCGGCGGGTTGGTCGTGCTGGTGCCGTTGATCAGGTTGAGGGTAGGGGTCGGCTGGCCATTGCGGCCAAACGCGTAGCTGGCAAATTGGACCAGCGAGCGGGTCGGGCTGGCGGAATTCGTGCCGTAATACTGGACGGTGGTATCGTTGGTCAGTGAGAAAGGCGCGGCATACAGGTGCCAGGGGTCCGAGGTGCCGGCGCGATAGAGCACTTTGTCGGCAGCGTTGAGCGTGCTAAACGAAACCTGGAGCGGACTGCCATAACTGCCCGGCGGCGGCGAGATGTTGACGATGACCGGCTCGGGGGGGCGCGGGCTGGAGTAACTGAACACGGATATGGCGGCGTTGTATTGATTGGGGAGGCCGAACGCCGAGCCGGTTGGCGGCGCGCCCAGATTATTCGTGATGGTGCTTCCCAGGCCCGAGTTGGTGCCGCCGTCACTCTCCTTGACGACGGAGAGCGCGCCGGGCAAGCCGCGGACCGCGTCGCTCCAGTCGGGGGCGTTGAAGGAGGCGACAAAGCCGGCCTGGCGGTTGACGAAGGGTTCCAACTCGAAGAGCCAGAGATTAGCCCGTGTGCCGCGCGCGCTGAGCGTGGGCAGGTTGGCGGCGCTGAGTTGCGTGAAATTGGCGCCGTCGAATTGAACCACTTGCCCATGCACGGCAGTACCCGTGCCGGGCGGGGCGTCGAATATCGCCAGCCGGCCATTGCCGAGCGGCACGAGGCCGGTGAACACGTTGCCGGCGCTGCCCGTGCCAGAACGATAGGTGGCGGACAGCACAGGCGAGCCCCCGGGCAACCGCAAGCCCTGCACCCCATCGCCGAACTGGATCAACATGCTGCCATCGGTGCCGAGGTCGGTGTAAAAGACTCGCTGCACGGCTTCCCCGAAGGACGCGGTGACGGGCGGACCGAATGCCAGCCCGCCGCTGGTCTGAATGAGCGCCAGGATGGTCACGTTCGATTGCCCCGGCACATAGAACAGGAACCGCGGCAGCGCCTCTCCATTGAAGCGGCCAAACACGTAGTCGCTGCCGGGCGGCAGGTTGCTGAGCGAGACCATCACGCTCGTTGAGTTGGTAAACTGCCATAGATGGAGCGTGTCGTTGGTTCCCCGCACCAGTCCGGCGGCGAAGGTGGCCGGCGTAATCGAGAGGGGCAGGGCGTTGCCGCGCTCGAACGATGCGGTCTCGGCGAACTGGCCTGCGGCAGCGGCAATCCCTGCACTGATGCTCATCAGGTCGAGACGTTCCGCCGGGGAATTGTTCAGGGAGCTGGCCGCGAGCAAGTAATTGTAGGCCGGTGCGACGCCTCCTAGTGGGTTAGCCAGCGAAACCAGCGTATGCGGCCCGAGTCCGGCAGGCGTCACAATGACCGGCGTGCCGGCGGTGTTGGTGGTGGACAGGTCAACCAGATTGACGCGGTTGAGCCCGGCAGAGGTCACCGCTACCGCGTCACGTGTGGTTTGCAGCAGCCGGCCGACGGCGCAACCGCTGGCGTCCTCGACGCCCGTAACCAATGGCGCCGACCAGCTGAGTACGCCGCTGGGGTTGGCGTAGCCCACGCGCGCATTACCAGTGAGCTTGTCGAGCACCAGCACGTCAGCGACGCCATCTCCGTTGAAGTCACCCGTCGTGAGGAATTCAGCCGGAGTCTCATAGACGAAAGCAGCGCTGATGGTAAAGGATAAGCTGCAAAGAAGCGCGATGACGGCAACGGTGAACCGGGGTATCACATGCCCGCTCCACGCGGCTTTCATTAACACCGAGGCTTTAGCCCGGTGTAGTGAGGGACTGGGACTCGCGAGCCGTTTCAACGGCTTCCCCTGGCGGAAAAGAGACTGTTGAAACAGTTCCCACTTCGAGCGCGCGCAGTCACACCGGGCTGAAGCCCCGGTGTTAATGAGAGGGGCCGTCGTGGTAACGGGATGCGGCGTGGGGCTGATGCCAGGGGCGGTAGTAGTAATAAGAGGCGGTGTGGGGGCGCACACTTCTTTGCCAAGAGCAGCTTTTCCTGTGCGAACCACCCGCGCCAGAGATATGGAGAATGAGAGTGTCATGGCGGCCTCGCTAGTTCGTCGGGATGGTGACGGTCCCGGCGGGGATGATCTCGGAGATCTCATGTTGGTCGTTCAGGCGCACGACGAAATACTGGTAGGTGGCGCCCAGCATCACCGGTTGCTGGTCGCGCAAATACAGGAAATGGCCCAAAGCATCGTGGGCGCGGTCCGTTTCGGCGCCGGCGCCCAGGAGCAGGTCGTAGATGTTGACGGTCGTCCCGGCTGGCTGGCAACTGGGGCAAGCCGCGGTGGAATAGGGAATACGCTCCAGCAATGGCGTTACCTGCGTGAGCGCGCCGGACACGCGCGCGAAGTTCGTGTTGGGCACCTGCTGGCGATAGACCACGATCGGCAGCAGCAGTTCGCCCTTGTGGGTCGGGTCCTGTGATTTGCGGCGGAAGACCACTGTGTGCGGGTCGGCCGGGGGCGGGATAAAGACCGCGCCAAATATGGCGGGCACCTGGTAGGTGATCAGGTTGCCGGTGCCGATGGTCTGCGGCGCCGGGGAAATGGAGCCGAAGTCGCCGATGCGAATGCCCACCGGATAACGCGAATCGAGCTGGAGATTGGGATTTCGCAGCAGCACCGCCGCCACGCGCGGGAGGAAGGCGCCGTTCGTGCCGGCGTATTGGTCTTCATCGAAACTCTTCGAGGGCGGCAGCGGGCGCGCGGGCCAGGGGACAGTCGGCAGGGGATTGGTCGGCGTCCAGGTGAATTTCCAGACTTGGGAGGCGTCGCCGGCGTTGCCCTGGTTGTCCATCGCCGACACCGAGATGTTGTAGGGCACACTGGCCAGGATGTTCGCCGTCAAGGTGAACTGCGGACCCGGACCGAAGCTGGCGCCGATGGGCGGGGTGAGTTGGGCTTCGTCGAAGTGAGCCAGGAGGGAGAGGTCCTGAAACAGGCCATAATAGCGCGCGGTCGGATTATAGGATTTCAGCAGGATGAGCTTGCTGCTGGTCAGGCCGGTTGGTTGGCCGCTGCCGGGTTTGTCGGCACGCTCGATCTTGACCTCGAACCGGTAAACGCCGGAGGTCGGGCAGAACCAGTTGAGCACCACCTGTGGGGTGTTGGTGTCGCCAGCCGGCTGCGGTTCGGCCAGGACGGGCCGTGGCAGCTTGGCGGGCTTGATCTCCTTGCAGCCGAGCAGGACCATGGGGCTGCCATCGCCGTGCTCATCGAGCAGTTGGACGAAATAACAGACATGCGCGGCGCTCGGGGGCATGGCGTCGTCGGTCCGCACCAGCGTCCGCCCCGGATTTAGCGGGTCATACAGCGCCGCGCCCTGGCCGATCAGCGTCAGCGGGCCGTCGTTGACACTGCGGTACAGGCGATACTCGTGCGTGCGCGGCGTGAGCAGGAAGCGAATGTGGATCGGCGCGACCGGGCCGTTGTCCCCGGCGCGGGCGACGTGCTGGTAGCAATCCGGCCCGCCCGGCAGGTTGACCCGGCAGCCCCGGAACGGCGGCAGCGGGTCGAGGGGGCAGTCCGGATAATACACCCAATAGGTATTATTGGCGTCGGGCGTGACCACCGCGATGTCGGACCACTGGCCGCCGGTGAGGGGATTCTTGTTCGTGTTGACCTTGATGAGCATCGGCGTGCCGAAAGTGGCGTCGAAGTGCATCGAAATCGTGCCGTCGGGGTAGGCCGCGGCGCCGAAGCCGGGCACGCAGGAGTTGGGGGTCACAATTCCCGCGACCAGGGGATCGCTCGAACTCAGGGCGGTCAACAAAAGCTCGCCGGTATAGAACATCGCTTCGAGCCGCTGGTTGGGAAGCGGCGTCGCCGCGAAAAAGGCGGTCGCCGGCTGAGACACGAGGCCATAGAACGTCCCCACGACGCAGGTAACCGAGGCCAGGGCATTGGAGCCGGAGATAGTGATAGAGTAGTCGGCCTGGATGGTATTGCCGTCGGGCGGGAAGTAGAGCGGGCCCATGACATCGCCCTGGCCGATTTGGTTGGTGGGGAAGAACTGCACCCAGGCGATACCCGGGTCGCGGCGCTGGCAGGTGAACCGATAGGTAACGTGGAATACATCCGCGGCTCCGGGGTTGGTCAGGGTATTGAAGTTGAGGAACATCACCGCCGGCGTGCCGCAACTGCCCAGAACAGAGCCGGTGGTGCCCGGCGGCGCGAAGCGCTCCCGCAGCACCCCCCAGGCGGGCGGCGTATGGGGCGAAAGCAACGGTCCGCACGCCGCCTGGCTTACGGCCCGAACGGTGTACCAGTAGTTGCTCAGGCCGGGCGTGAGCGGTGCGTTGGGGCCATTGTCGAGGAAGGAATTGACGTTCGTGCCGAGTGCTTGCGCGACAACGCCGACACGGTTGCTCAGTGGCACCGCATCGTTGGTGAGCGCCATCGCCGGATTGGGCCAGCGGTAAACCCAGTATTCGCTCACCTGGTCGCTGCGGTTGGTATTCTGTTGCCAGGTCAGCAGCAGACTTTGCTGGTTGGTCTTGGTGCCGCCTATGGTGAGCACGTGCAACGCGTTCTGGACTTGTAACTTCGTCGGTGGCTGAGGCCGCAACCGGCGGCAGGCCTGGGCAAGCCCGCCCTGTGAGACAAGCCCATCGCGTCCCAGCACGTCGCGAGCAGTGATAAAATAGTAGAACTGTGCGCCATCGCTGAACGCAGGCAGGCCGTGTGAGCGGCCGTTATCATCCGAGATAAAGTAGGTGATCGGGTCAGCCGGATCATCCGCAGCGCCGGCGCCGTGGCCGGTGGAATAATCCTTCGTGGCCATCACCGGAGACTGGTTGGCTGGAGTGAAGTGGGGATCGCTGTAGAGCTGGGTGAGCGTAGGCGGAATGGTGTTGTAGTCCGAAGCGATGGCGTTGGTCGCCGGGATGCGCCACACGTTGAAGCCGAAGCCCAGCAGAGCGAGCCGGCGCAACTCGGGCGGCGTCCCCCAGCGCAACCGGATGCGCAGATCGTCGCTGGGAGCGTTGGTGATGACCTGGAACGGATAGCCGGGCGCCGGCAGGATGACCGGCGCACCCGGGATGATGGTGACGCGCCCAAGCACGTCGCCCGCCACGCCGGTGGCGAGGTTGACCTCGCGGACTTCGTAGGTGGTGGTGATCGTGATTTGCTCCGCAAACGCCTGGCCGGCGCACAGCGTCAGACCCGGATTCACGTGTCCCAGCAGGCCGAGCATCTGCGCGGTGTTCGGATCAGTCACGGCGACCTGGAAACCGGTTGCCACCTTTTGCGGCAACGGGAGGCTCGTTATCCCAGGCACCTTGTGGAGCAACGTGTTCAGCGAGTTGCTGAGCGAGGTGAGATTCTCCCCCAGCGCAATGGACTGATTGAGCAACGCATTGATGGCGGTCGGATCGCTTTGCTGAAAAATCGTGCCGCGCAGCGTGAAGGCGCCAGCGTTGGTGGGGAACCCGGGCTTGCTCAAGATAGCGAAGTGTTTTCCGGCCAGGAGCTGCGGCTGCGGCGAGCCGATCAGCACGTAAGACCAGTTATGCCCGCCGCTGTCCTGGATCGTTGTGCCGACGGTGAAGACAAGGTTGCTGAGCGGCGTCTGGGCCGCCACGGGCAGCCCTGACCGCAACCACAGCGCCAAGCACAGAAGCCCGAAGAGAGCAGAAGCCGCCGTGCGACCCAGCCTTCGCCTGATGGACTTCGGACTTTGGACCTTGGACTTTGGACTTGTCTTGGCTCCAGTCATTTGGCGTTGGGTTCCCTAGTAATCAATGTGGTAATCAATGCCGCCCGAGTTCACCACGCCGGTGACACCGATGCCGGCACAGCCAGAGATGCAGAACGGGCACGGGCCGATGGAGCCGCAGATTTGGGCATTGCCACTGAGGTCGAGCTCGAATCCCGAGGCCGTGTGCGTGAGCGCGCCGAACATCGTGAAACTGGCATTGCCGCTCAGCAGGCACAAGAGCGCCAAATCCACCTCCACTTTCTGCCGCATGCCGATCTGTTGTTTGGTGGGACCGCCATTGTAAAAGGTGGCCGTGGTTACCTTCGCCTCCACGTCCAGCAGGCAACTGGATGAGCCGAAGAGAATCTCAGAGAGCGAAACCCCACCTCCGAACTCGACGTAGATGCCGCTGAACTCCACCGCCTTGCCCCCCAGCACTTGGTCGGCGTCGGGGTCAATGAATACCAATGGATCGAGGGAGCAGGCGTGGCCCACGAACACGCCCGCCTGAACATCCACGGGTATGCCGACAATGGTGATCGTGCCCGCGGCTTTGGCAGCGAAGTAGTTTTCTAGCTCGCCGAACGCCAGCGTCGCGCCGATCTCATTAATGCTGCAGCCCTGGAACCCGACTTTGCCCTTGATGTCCACCAGGCCGCCAATGCCGATGACGTTGCCGCTCTGCAAGGTCCACCGGGCTTCCACCGTGAGGACCAGCGGCGTGCCGGACGGGTTCAGCGAGGCCCAGTCCAGCTTCACGTCCTTGGCGCCCANNGCGTTGAAGTTCATCGGGTCGGGCACGTTCAACTGGATCGCCGCACCGAGATGAATCTTGCGCAGCGAATCGCCGTTGAAGGTGGGCGAACCCCGAATCTTGGCCGAAAGGAACGACTGGGGCATGGTCCCGATGCCCTTCATGTTCTGGAAGATCCCGTCCTGCGCATCGGTAATGAGCGACGAGAGCCCGTCACGAATGGTCCCGTTGATCTGGTCGAACAGCACATCCATGAGCTGGTCCACCACGTAATTGTCGTCGAACAGGAACTGTCGCATGGTTTGCTGGCAGTTCGACGGCAGCGCGGAGCCCAGGAAAGCGAGGACAAGCTGCTTGCGGATCGCCGCTTTGGCAGCAGCAGGGTCAGCGGTGAAATAGTCCCCCGAAGAATTGATGACGGCGGCCAGATGGTTCGACAAGGCGGTGCTGGCCGACTGGACGAACTGGTTCATGGCGTTGACGTCACCCAAGGCCTCACCCAGTGCCTGGTTGAAGTCCCCAGAGACCGAGGTGAGCTGTTGGTGCACTTGGGCGATTTGGTTACTGACGTCCGTGAAGTCGCCCTGGATTTCGGTGAGCGTCGGGTCAAGGTCCGTCAGCAGCGGGTCCACCGCCGTGTCCGCGAGGTCGGCCACGAATCCGAGGTCCGGTCCCTGGTCGGATACAAGCTTCTGGACAATCGTCCGCACCGCATGGCGCTTGCCGTCACCCGGATCTTTGTCCAGCACGCGTGAGAACAGGCCGATGGTGTCGGTCACTTTCGTCAACGTGCCGTCGAGCTGCCCGATGACCGTGTTGGCCTGGCCGGCGGCGCCATTGATATTATTGATGGCGGTCTGGAGGTTGTTGGCTGGGTTGTTGACGATGACGACGACATTACTGAGGAAGGTTGGCAAATCGTTCTGCGGCAGAGCGGCAAGCTGTGTGTAGAGCGCGTCCACCACAGGGTCAAGTGCCGGCGCGAGCACCGGCTCGAAGAAGTTTCCGGCATCCTCGCGCAGCGCCTGCTGCAGTTGGTTCAAGCCGACCGTGTCGAGCGTCGCGCTCAGGGCGGACCGAACGGCATTGGAGACCGAGTCCAGCGGTCCGTTCAGCTCGTTGGCCGCGTCGTTGAGGAAATCGAGGGCCTTGATGCGCGGCAGTTGCAGGCTGATGTCCTGTGCGAAGTCGAAATCCACCTTGCCGGGCGAGAGTTCCTTGAGTCGGCTGTTGACATTGATGACCGGGAGGATGACCTGCGCGTCCTGGAAGCCGGCGAACTCGCGCAGCGCCGGGTTCCATTGGAGCGAGTAATCGAAGAAGGCCACCTCGATCCAGTCCCGCTGTGCGCGCGGATGGTATTGCGTGGTGGTCGGGTTTCGATAATCGCCGATGTTGGGGGTCTGCGCCACCGGCCAGCCATCGGCGTGAGGATCGAACTTGGCCGCGTTGAAGTAGTTGCTGCCGCTGATGCTCCAGCCCAGGTCCGGCGCGCTACTGTCGGGCGCGGGCCAGCCGCCCATGATGTCAATGTGTGCCGTGTTGGTGCCGGTGGGCGTGACATGCAGATGGGTTTTGACATCCGTGAAGAACGGCACACGCAGCTTGCCGACGAGGTTGTAGAAGCCGTTGGCCGGTTTGCCCGCCGTTTCCCAGTTGTTGAAATAGCCCTCGCTGGCGGTCGAGAGCGGGAACAGGCTCGTTCCCGGGCCCTGCAAGCTGAGCTGCGCGGGCACCGCAAAACGTGAGTCGGTCCCGGCCACGGCATCGGCTACCGTGACGAGGTTGCCATTGGGTTTGAAACCCAGCGCCGCGTGGAAGGCCTGCGGGATGAACGGCAGGTGCGTTTCCACTCCGAGCACCAGGAAACGCGGGCCGGTCCCACACGTGTCACTGGTCTGCGGATGGAACTCGATACTCTGCGGCGTGAAATCAACCGTCCAATAGTTCAGGTGCTTGAGGCCGCTGTTGGGCGGCACCTGGGCGGAATCCAGCGCGCCGCGGCAGGTGAATTTCATGCGCTGGAATTCCTGCGTGAAACCCGCCGGCTGCGTCGGGAACGAGATGGCCCCATCCGTCCGCGATTCCCAGTTTTCGCTGTCCAGGAACGAGAGGCGGTAATATAGGAACGTGAACTGGTAACCGTAGAGCATCAGCCCGGGCGGGAAGGTGAGCGCCTGGTGCTTGCCGCTCACACCACCGGCCCGGACGTAGTACTTTGAATCGGTCAGGGGATAGGTGCCGGTGTCCTGGCCGGCGAGGAAGCTGCGTCCGCTGGCCGGCAGCCGGAAGTTGAGGCCGCCGTAGTTCGCCGCCCCAACCACGTAGTTCGACTGGCCGGGCCGCTCGAAATAGCTCGGATTGGAAGCGTCTCCGAAGCCCGTGAACAGCAACACCGCCGGCTGCAAGGTGGGAGCGAGCGTGGTTTGGTCGCCGCGCAGGAAGGTGC
This sequence comes from Limisphaerales bacterium, assembly GCA_003152225.1. GTDB lineage: Bacteria > Verrucomicrobiota > Verrucomicrobiia > Limisphaerales > UBA8199 > PALSA-1440. The sequence continues at coordinate 10,200 of PLZQ01000368.1, forward strand.
CGGGCATGTGATACGCCCCAGCCTGCACCGGGCCGGCTTGCTGGGCGTAGTTGCCACCGCTCACGTAACCCCAGGTCAGATTTGCCGAGGGCACTGTCCCATAAGCGAGCAAGCCGCCGTCCGGCGTGAACCCGAGCTGGTTCCCGGCGGCGCTGAACTGCAACACCGCCGGCCCGGCCAGCGATGCGCTGCAATTCGTATCGTCGCAGTCTCGCGCATAAGCCATCGGCACGGTGTTGCTCAACAGCAGCACACTGTTCGAGGCCACCAGGCTGTCCTGGATCACCAGGCTGCCGTTCGGCGCGGTCGGAAGCTGCCGGCCGGGCGCGGAACCGGCATAGGGGAAATGCGGGCGCAGCTCCGGCGGATTCAATACCAGGTTCGCCGCCACCCGGGCCGCCCCGTTCGAGTCAGCGTAGATGGTGACATTGCTGCCCAACAGCACGTTGGCGTTGCGGTAATAGCCGTCATTGGAGATCCGGTTCGCCGCGTTCGATTCCACCAGCACGGGCTTGAAAGCCGTCAGCACGTCGTCTTCAAACTGCCGCGCGAAAACTCCCCCGGTCGGGTTGAGCACGATTTGGCCGCTGTTCACCCGCCAGGTCACCGACGGCGCGGCAATCCAGAACGGCAACTCCTCATGCACGCCATATAGCGGGCCCGCCGTGACGAAGACATTGCTCAGCGGATTCAGGTTCTGGTCCAGCGCGGTATTCGGGTATTCCAAGCCTGCGACGGTGAGGCGATTGGTTGGATTGATCCCGACGCTGAAACCCACGGGGAAGTGCAGCGCGATGAATCCTTTGATCGCATCGTTGCTCAAGATGACGCTGGAGCGGGTGAAGCAGATGTTCTGGATACAACCTATGTCCGACCCCGTGAGGGATACGGTGCTGCCCGCCGCGGCCAGCGCGTCCCCGTTACTGAGCAGGACGACGTTCAGCGCCGTCCCGTTTCCGTAGTGATAGGCAGGATTCGTGGTGAGTGTGCCGGAGTTGTTGGTAACGGCCAATTGAGTGTTAATGCCTCCCCCGCCCAGAGCCCCGGGGGCCGGCGCATTGCCAATGGCGGTGAAGTAGGTCGGGATGGAGCCGAAGAGAAGATTGCCGTCAAAGTGCAGCAATTGATTGGTGGGAGACTGGAGCGCGTTGCCCGCCAGGTAGGGCGGCCCCAGGCCCTCATCAACCGAGAGTTTCACGACCACGTAATAAGCGCTGGAGACCGAGTCAAGCTGGCTGACCGGCTCAAGGAGGAGAGTGTCCTGGACAAGCGCGAAGCCGACGCTCTTAGGTGTGCCGGCGGTGTAGCTGGGCACGGCGTGAACGAAATTGGTCGTGCTGTTCTTGAGGGGAATCAGCGCGCCGCTGGTGGCATTGTGCAGTTCGTAATTCAAATAGACCGTGACGTTATTGGTGGTGGGCGACGCGGCGTTGAAGTCGTCATACCGGTAGAGGCCATAGTACGTACTGGCCTGGAATGCGGTTTGGCCCGGTGCCGTCTTGACTGCATAGGTCTGTACCCAGGAATCAATGAACTGGTAAGGGATGGTGTTGAGAGCCACATCGCCGCTAACCAGGTTGGTGAACTCCAGGTAGATCGCTGACCCGGAACTGCCGGTCGCCCCCGTGAAAATCCCCAGGCGAAATATCCGCAGCTCCACTGAGTATTGGTTGTAGGGGTCCAGTTTGGCCGCCGGTTTTACCGCGGCCGGGGTTGTCGAGGTCACGCTGCCAAAAGCGCCGATCAGGAAGGTATTGGTGACGTCGTAAGTGTAGCCCGTGTTCGTGACGCCGCTGGAATCGAAAATGGGCTGTGGTAAGTTGTTGGTGTCCAGCAATCGATAGCTCAACACATAAGTGGTGTAGTGCCGCGCAGAGGAGGTGTTCGCCGACAGGACGGTCGAGGTGAGCAGCAGCTTGTCTCGGTTATAGGCCCCGCCGAACAGGGCATCCGAATCATAAATGAAGTTGCTAAGGTTAGTGACGGCGGTGGAAACCACAGTCTCGTTCACCACCGGGTAGAGCCACGCCAGCGTGTAACTGCCGGATACGCCGCTGTAGCCGTCCACGGCGATGCGATATTCGGTGCCGCTGACGGCAACGAACGTCACCGCGCTGGTAGTGTCGGGATAAAGGACATCGTCGTTGGACGCAACCAAGCTGAGCGTGCTAACGCTTGTCCCGATATAGACCCCGAGGAGCGTGTCAAAGCTGCTGCCCTCCGTGTTGAACGTGACCGTGCCATTGGCCGGCGCCACCCAGTTGAACCAGACGGAGGCACCGCCTGCGTTCCCGGCGTGGTTCGGCTCGCCCGGCTCCTTGGTGGCTCCTACCGTGCTGCCGGATGTCGCGCCGGAAACGCCGGTTATGACGGTAGCGCTGGCAAAATTATCATTGACCTGGGCGGCGGCGCTCACACCGGCGCCCAAAGCCAGAAGCGCCAGGACGGCGCCCCGCCACAAGCCTCTCCCGCAGCGATAAATGGCGCCCCAGGCATCGACGGATGCAAGTATCTTCCCCGGCCTTAAATCCGAATAATCGACCATGCAAAGTGCCCACGCTACTTATTAAGATGAACTGCTAGTGTCAATAAGCTAGTAGCACATTTTGCCGCTGTGTCAAGCCGGGCCCGCGGATTGGGCGGAACCCCGCTTTACCAGACGAAAAAAGCGAGGCTGGTTTGCACCAGCCTCGCTCGATTGCTTGGTTCCTCCCGGAACCGTGGCGGTGGAGGGCAGGCGAGACGCCCGCCCTGCACTGCAAATGGCTTAAATGGCTTAGTAATCCATCTCGCCGCCCATGCCGCCGCCGTGGCCGCCCGGCATCTGGCCTTTCTTCTCCTTCTCCGGAATCTCGGTGATGAGGCATTCCGTGGTCAGGAGCAGGCCGGCGATAGACGCGGCGTTCTGCAGCGCGGTGCGGGTGACCTTCTTCGGGTCCACCACGCCGGCTTTGACGAGGTCTTCGTAGGTGTTGTCAGCCACGTTGTAACCTTCATTGCCCTTGCGCTTCTTGACTTCCTCGACGACGACGGAGCCTTCCTCGCCGGCGTTGTTCGCGAGTGCGCGTGTCGGAAACTCGACCGCCTTCTTGACGATCTCAACGCCGATGCGCTCGTCTTCGTTGGAGCCCTTGACCTTGTCAATGGCTTCGAGGCAGCGAATCAGGGCCACGCCACCGCCTGGGACGATGCCCTCTTCGACGGCTGCGCGGGTCGCGTGCAGAGCGTCTTCGACGCGTGCTTTCTTCTCCTTCATCTCGGACTCCGTCGCGGCGCCGACGTTGATGACGGCTACGCCACCGGCCAGCTTGGCCAGGCGTTCCTGCAGTTTTTCGCGGTCGTAATCCGAGGTGGTCTCCTCGATCTGACGGCGAATCTGGTTGACGCGGCCTTGGATGTCAGAGCTCTTGCCACCGCCTTCGACGATGGTGGTGTTTTCCTTGTCCACGACGATGCTCTTGGCGCGGCCGAGGTCGTTGAGTTCAACGCTCTCGAGCTTGAGGCCGAGGTCTTCGCTGATGAACTTGGCACCGGTCAGGATGGCGATATCCTCGCACATGGCCTTGCGGCGATCACCGAAGCCCGGGGCTTTGACGGCAACAATGTTGAGGGTGCCGCGCAGCTTGTTGACCACGAGGGTGGCCAGTGCTTCGCCTTCGAGGTCTTCAGCGATGATCAACATCGGCTTGCCGACCTTGGCGACCTTTTCGAGCAGCGGCAGCATGTCCTTGAGGCTGCTGATCTTCTTTTCGTAGAGGAGGATGTAAGCGTCCTCCATCTTGGCTTCCATCGTCTCGGCATTGGTCACGAAATAGGGCGAGAGATAGCCCTTGTCGAACTGCATGCCTTCGACCAGTTCGAGCGTGGTCTGCGTGCCCTTGCTCTCTTCCACCGTGATAACGCCATCCTTGCCGACTTTATCCATCGCATCA
>PLZQ01000491.1 GCA_003152225.1 Limisphaerales bacterium
GCAGTTGGGCCGAGCCGGTGACCACCTGGTCTGGGAGCCTGGGGTATGGCAACGATTTGCTCTTCACCAATGCGCAGGCGGGCGGGGAGATGAAGTTTTACCAGTTCAACGTGCCGGCGGGCATTGCGAGCATCGAGGTGCGCTTGGAGAACCGAGTGGGCAATCCCACGATGTATTTGCAGAGCGGCGTGGTCCCGGTTGGGGTCGATTCATACTCCTATGATGATTACGCCAATTACGGCGGGACAAATCACCAGTGGTCGGATGGAAGCCTGATTACCATCCCCAATCCACAGCCCGGCACTTATTCGCTGTCGGCTTATGCCTCCAGGGATAACTCCGGCAATTATCCGGACGCCAGCTACATGATTCGGGTGCGGGCTCCGGTAATCCCCCAATTAAGCTTCAGCGCTGAGCTTGACAGCGGTGGCCTGACAAATGTCGCATCCGGCTTGCTGGCCGATAACCAGCGCGCGGTTTATCAAGTGACCGTCCCAGCGTCCGTCGCCGGGGCGCCAGTGCTGGGCTGGAAGCTGGACTTGATGGCGCTCAACGGAACCCCATCCGTGCGTGTGCGCCATGATTACTTGCCGGACGATAACTTCACGGACACTACTCCATTTAACCCCGTCACCGCGACCATCGTTCCGCCGTATCTGACGCCAGGCACATGGTACGTTGAGGTCAAAGGGAGTGGCTCCACAACTTATATGCTCAGCAGCAGCGTCATCACAACCTACACCCTCAAGCGTCCTCTCTGGGTGATGCCTGCGATTGGACAGACCAATACCGCCCCCGGGCTGGCTCTGCCGATGATCGGCGACAGTGGCCTGGACCCCAATGGCAACCCCCTCTCGGGCGACCAAGGCATTGATCTCGCACAGGGGGAATTTGATTACTACGCAGTGGCTGTTCCAACCAACAACGCGGCTTTGTTGCGCATGGTATTGCAGGCCATCAGTGGCAATCCGAATCTTTACTTGCGGGTCGGCACGGCGCCTACTCTGGCTCACTATTCCGGTGGCTCCTATGACGTTGGGGGCTATTGGCGTACTCCACTTTATGATCGCTCACTCACCGGCGGCGCCACAGAGTACGCCAATTGGGTGCCGCTCAAAGGCCGTTACGAAACCCAGCTTACCAACGGCCTTTGGCTCATCGCCGTGCAAGCGGGCGGCAATGGCAATGCCCGCTACCGGCTGCAACTCTCCTGCGGGAATTCTGTAACCAATGGCATCGTGCAAGACTTGGCGCTCAACGGCGGTGGTCTCACCAATCAGAACCTCAATGGCGGTGACTGGCGGTATTATCGGGTGCAAATCCCCGACCCGGCTCCGGCCAACTGGACGGTCAGTTGGTCGCGCAGCCTGGGCAGCGCCCGCTTGTTTGTCCGCGACACCTCTCCGCCGGGCGACGGGCAGACCCTTGAAGACTTCTCCAGCCCGACCTACAACCCCGGGCCGGGTTCGACCGACCTGCAAACGTGGAATACTGACGCTAAAAACCAGGGTCCCTATCCGCGCTTTGATTCGCCAGGCGCCTGTAACTTGTCCACCTCACCGCTTCGCCCCGGCAGCGTTTATTACCTCGGCTTTTGGTCGCCCAACGACACGACCTTCTCGGTCAGTTCGTCCACCAATGGCGCACCGGCGCTCGTGACGAACACCATCGCCTTCTATGGTGGCTCACTCGCCAAAGTCCTGCCGGGGTACGGCAGCTTGTCGTACCGCATGGACGTGCCGCCGGGGGCCACCCGCATCCTATTTGGCGCCAGCAATTCAGTGAATGTGGTCCTTTCACTCGAGCAAGGCACGATGGCCCAAGCCGGCGGTCCTGCGCACTGGACCAGCTATGGCAACAACAACCCGCAAAATGGCAATCAGGCCAATGCGAGCCTCAACCAATCTCTTTCCACGCCGAATAATTGGCCCTGGCTGCCAGGCTATTCTTATTATCTGACCGTGACGAACACCGCGGCTGCCCCTGAGAGTTTTAATCTCACGATGGGCCTGCCCGCGGATCTGTCACCTGTTTCATTCACCGCCCCGGTCAGCGTGATCTCAACCCGGCCCAATCCGGTCATTCAAGTTAGTTGGGCTGTGACCAACCTGGGCATGGCGACCACCTCAGGGGGCTGGTATGACCGAGTCTGGTTTTCCACTAATGGCGTCCTGGATGGGCAATCCCGGAGTCTGGGCGACTTTTACATCGCCCAGCCGGTGGTGCCGGGTGGCACTTACCGTCAAACCAATAACGTCACCCTGCCCATGAGCGCCAGCGGCAACTACTGGCTCTTCGTGCAAGTGGACGTCAACAACTCAATCTTCGAGGCCAGTCTGGGGGACAAAATCTCCGCTCCGGTCGCCGGCACCTTCACCTCGACCCCAGTGGACCTGATTGCCGTCGCGCTCTCTGCGCCGACGAACGTGGTTTCCGTGCGGCCTAATCCGTCAATTCAGGTCATCTGGGGCGTGACCAACCAGGGGACCGCCACAGCCTCAGGCGGATGGTATGACCGAGTCTGGTTTTCCACCAATGGTGTCCTGGATGGACAGTCAATAAGTCTGGGGGACTTTTCCATGGGGCAGACGGTAGCGCCGGGCAGCGGTTATCGGCAAACTAACACCGTGACCCTGCCCATGAGCGCCAGCGGCAACTACTGGCTGTTCGTGCAGGTGGACGTCAACAACGTCCTCTTTGAGACCAACCCGAGTGACAAGATTCCCGCACCGGTGGCCGGCACGTTCACGGCCGCGCCAGCAGACCTTGCTCCGGTAGCGCTCTTGGCATCGACAAATACACTCGCAACCGGCGCCAATCCGGTGATGCAA
>PLZQ01000399.1 GCA_003152225.1 Limisphaerales bacterium
CACGGCGGTCGCGCCCTGGGTTTCACGGTATTCGACGAAGTTGTTATTGCGGGTCGGGTCAGCGCTGAACCCTCCTGACATGTAGAAGGGATCATCGTATGATGGGTAACCGAAGATGGGAACTCGCGCCATGATGCCGGCTTTGGCGGCGGGATCGGTGATCAGCAACGACTGCAACATCACCTTGACATCGAAATCGCCAGTAACTTTGCTGCAAACGAACTCGAACGAGTCCTGCGCGTTGATGATGTCCGCGCCATCCGAGTAGATCTTGATCAGCGTGTTGGTGCCATACGCGAAAGCCGAGCCGTTCGTGATCGAGACCGGGTCTGCTTCCTGGAAGCCAAGGGAGATGCCCGGCACGTTGGTGGTGGCCACCACGTTGGGAACATAGGCTTGGTCGTGCACGTTCTTCACATTGACCGTGAAGCTGGCGTTGGTGAGCGGCGCATCCAATGCGAGCAGCACGTTGGTTGGGCTGATGAGAGTGGCGCTCACAACGTTGGGGTTGCCGGCGCTAAGCTTATAGTTGCTCAGGTCTTGAGCCGAGGTGGATTCGAGCGCGGCGGTGAAGATGACGTTGACGCCGGAACTCACCAGGCTCGAGGCGGACAACGCGAACATCGGGATTGGGTTGGGCAACAGGGCCACGCTGATGGTGCCGCTAATCGGCAGAGAGTTGGTGACCCAGACTAGTCCGGCGCCGGGCGTGGCGGGGAAGATGGCCGGGAAGGAACCGCTGTAACTGCTCGCATAAAAGAGCTTGAAGCTGTCGCCCGGCGCATAGGCTGTGGAGCCAACGTTGTTGAGGACCAGCGTGCCGCCCAAAGCAACGCTGGTGAGACCCTTAACCACATCATTGGTGGAGAGGTCCTTATTGATTTCAAACACGTTCGAGCAACCGGGGGAAAGAACGAGGCTGCTGCTGACGGTCAATGCGCCGATGGCGGAGTCGCCCGGAGCAAGCGTGCCGCCCGCTGGGAGGGTAACGGGGTCCAGGATTGTGCCATTGCCTCCGAGGACGGTTGCGGCGGTGAACAGGAGCGGATGCGCGCCGGTACCCAGGCTGCCATCAACCTGGAGGAAGCCCCCGGCGACGGTCGTCCCGCCGGTATAGGAGCAATTGCCAGAGATCGCTAACAAGCCGGTGCCGACAGTGGTGATGGAACTGTTGCCGCTGACCGCTCCTTGGAGGATCAGGCCGGTGCCGGAGGGCAAGCTGATCGTGTTGGAACCACTGAGCGAGATCGGGCCGGCAAACTGGTTGGTCAAACCGGCGTTCTCAATGGCGAGGGTGGCGTTGGTCATCACAGCCACCTTGTTCATGACGTTGTTAATATATTCGCTGGTGTGATGAAACTGCAAGGTGGCACCGGGATAAATGGTCACGGTGCGGGAGGGATCACCCATCATGGTGGAACGGGAGAAGGTCAACGTGCCCCCGAGAATATTAATGTCACGAAGACCGGTGTCGCCCGCATTTATGAAGGAGATGATATTCGTGGAAACCTTGGTGAGGTCGTTGTTATTGCCGATTAACTGAGCACCCACGCCGCCATTCGGATTGTTAGCGGGAACTGGGTCGCGGACATCCCAACGGAAATAGCCGCCAAAGGTCGTCGGGCCGGTTAGCGTCACGAAGCTGGTCGCATTTTGGTTATCGCCCACGCCATTGTTGACGATGGCGCCGATCCCGCCCGCGCCCGCGCCGGTGACGGTGATGGGTTCGGCTCCGAGGGCCTGGGAGTTGACGTCGAGGGTTGCGCCGTTAGCCACAATTGTCCCGGCGATTATGTCGCCCAGGGCTGTGCCGGCGGCGGTCGCCAAAATGCCGGCGTTGACGGTGGTCACGCCGGTGTAGCTGTTAGCGCCGCCGAGCGTGAATTTGCCTGATCCGCGCTGTTCCACGGAACCGGTGCCGCTGATGTTACCTGTCGATGACCCCGCCGTGTCACTCCGGTTGAAAATCAGGCTGCCGTTGTCGAGAATGTTTCCGGAGAGCGAGCCGCTGGCTCCGCCGGTACCCAACTGCACCACGCCGTTGCTGATGTAGGTTCCGCCAATGAAGGAATTGTTATTGGCGACGAGGAGGGTGCCCGGGCCATCTTTGGCGAGCGAGGTGTAACCCAAAATGCCGCCGACGCCCGAGAATGTGTAGGCGGTCGAATTGTTCACTTTAATGGAGGCCGGAGTCACATCGGCGGTGACGTTGACGGTAAAGTTGGATGCCGAGTCGTCGAAGTTTACCACATCGAACTCGTGGTAAGCCTGCGGGTTGCCGGAGTTGGCGCCCTTCCATTCGAGACCGCCCGCGAGGTTCCATTCGCCGGCCACATTCCCCACCCAGATCCCTGGCTCAGCGGTGATGGCGGTGATGTTCAACTGGACAGCCGTGCCGGAATCCTGAAGATGGGCCGCCACACCATAGGGAAGCGGGCCGAGCTGGAAACCGGCCAGGCCGGCGCCGCCGATGACGCCACTATAGGTGATGAGGTCATAAACGCCGACTGCGGGAGCCGCGCCGACGAGATTGATGATGCTGGTCCCATTGACCACCAAGCCGCCGGTGTTGGCGATTTGGGCTCCGAAATAGAGATTAAGGTTGTTGGTGGTGATGTCGGTACTGTTGGAACCAAGCGTGAGCGAACCTACGCTCAGGGGGGGTGATCCGGCAGACCCCGCCCACTGAAGAGTGCCGCCACCCAGCACCGTCACGTTGCCGCCGGCGCCGCCGTTGCCGCCGAAGCTGGCGCCGGGCTGAACGGTGATGCTGCCCGAGCCGGCAGAGGCGGCGGCCCCCTGAAGGAGAACCGTCCCGTTCATGACATTGAGCCCGCCGCTGAAGCTGTTTGCGCCGGTCAGGGTGAGGGTGCCGCTGCCTACCTTGGTCACTGCCATCGGACCGGTATTGTCGGTGATGGTCCCGCCGAACGTGGTACTGGTGTTCAAGGAACCAACCGTGGCGGTCGCGGGCTGGTTGTTGGTGTTGCTATTGTGCAAAATGCCCGACGAACCGCTCAACGCACCGAGATTGACGTTTGTAGCCGCGCCGTAAATCTCGTAATAAGCGGCGGCATTATTCAATGCCCAGGCCACCGCCGCGCTGGCGGAAGCGTTCGAACCGAAACGCATTTTGAATGTGCCGCTGTTGTTAATGGTGCCGGACAAGCCGGAATCGTCGTTCCAAAGGGTAATCGTCCCGCCATTACCCGTGATGGTGCTGTTGATGGCGCCAGTCCAGATGTTGGTGAAATCGAGGAGCAAGGAGGCGTAGTCCGCTATGATCGGCACATTGCCGTTGAAGGTGATGAGTGACCCGATGGTTTGCAGCGTGCCATTGTTGCCACCGAGGCGGAAGGTGGCGCCGTCGTTGAGGTTAATCGCCTTCGTAATGCTAAGTGTTCCGCTGTTCTTGGCGATCATGAGCGTGGCGCTATTGTTCACCGTGATGGAGCCGGTGCCGCCAACCGTTACCAAGGTGGACGAGCCGGCGTTGAATTTGAGCCAGCCTTGATTCACCACGATGTTGCCGTTGCCCACGTTCTGGCCGATGAAATCCAACTCGCCGTTTCCCGTTTTGGTAAGGGTTCCGTTGAGCGTCAGGGGCCGCTGGGTGCCATTGGCGCCAACGCTGAGCACGAGACCGTAGTCGCTGGTGGTCAACGGCACGGTGCCGGTTAGCGTCCACGTTTGGTCGTTTTGCACGATGACAGGGCACTTGATGATAAGGTTTCCGCCGCCGATACCGGCTCCGTAGTTAGACGACACCCCATTGGTGACGGTGAGCGTCGTGGAGGCGGTCGTGGTGGTACTGCCGTTGATGGTAAAACCGGCGTTCCGCGTCCCCGTGGTTCCGAATTGAAGCAAACCGATGGTGTGTGAAGCATCGTTCAAAGTCACGCTGTTATTCACCGTCGAGTCAGCGATGATTACGTCGTCACCGGCAGCCGGGACACCGGGAGCCCAACTGGCGGCATTGGTCCAACTAACACTCGCAGTGCCGTTCCAGGTCGAGACGGCGGCGTTGACAGTAACGTTGGTCAGCACCGCCAGCGCGGCGGCGATTCTCAGCATAACAGGGGGCAGGGTTTGCATAGTTCTCCGTGTTTTGTTTGATTTATGGGTTTGGTTTTGCGGGCTTTAAACAAATCGTCTCGGCGGCGGCGCCCAATCAAGGTCTGGCAGCCAATTGCGCGCGGATCGCCGGGGTGTCGCACTCCCCAAGGTCATCCTGGTAAGAATAAGCGATGCGGCTGGCTGTGTCCCAAGAGGTCAAGAAATACATTCTCTGGAACTTGATCCAATAGGCCGAACCATCGGTGTAAAGCATGTTCCCCCCGATGGGCACCTGCGACTTCGGGCCGGTGTGTTGAGGCATATTGGCATAGACGAATTCGCGGCCGGCCTCCTGGCCGCCCCAGGAACCGTTGATCTTCATGACGGGATCCGCCGCCAGGCACCAGCCCGGCTTGGCGGTGGTTAGCTTCACCGGGCTGCGGGAAGGACACGTTTTCGCGGGATTGTGCCAATTCGTGATCCCCCCGAAGTATTGATAGCCGAGGACCCACTGTGGAAAGGCGGGTTCGTAAAGCGGGAGACCGGGCCGGTTGGCACAGCTCCAGACCGAGGTCATGTTGCTCTTCACCAACAGGCCGGCCGTGGCCGCAGCGGTGGCTTCGGGCGGGTTCAGGCAATTCTGGACGAATTCGTTGGCGCTCCAGCGGGCCGACAGCACCACGTCGTTGTTATCCACGGCATAGATGTTCACTCCTACGCCAACCTGACGCAAATTGCTGACGCAGGCGATGCGCTTGGCCTTCGCTTTGGCCGACGCCAACGCGGGCAGCAACAGCGCCGCGAGAATGGCGATGATGGCAATTACGACCAGCAGTTCGATGAGGGTGAAAGCACGGCGGTTTACGTTTCGGCTCATAATGACGCGGAGGCCAGTTAAGTGGTTAGTAGTTTTGGTGGGTTCTCCAGGAGAAATCAGAGCTTTTTCGAGTTCGGAAGCATCGTTGTTTACTGCCCTAATCGTGGTGGTCGAGTTAGAACACGTTAACCAAGGCTCTGGTTGCAGACTGTAAAGTTGCGATACGAAACCCATACAGTGAAACGATTACACTGGAGATTGCGGAGAGCGTTTGACGATTGCAAGAAGAATCTCCGCCCCACAGAAGTACCCCAATCATTAGCCAAGGATTCGGCTGCCAAGGGCATTCTCAATGCTTGATCAAAACCGCCTGAGGCTGATGCCGAAGATGGACTTTAGCGGGTGCTGAATCGGTGTTTGAGAGGAAGGTAGGTTGACAAACGGTGGAACTC
>PLZQ01000232.1 GCA_003152225.1 Limisphaerales bacterium
GGAGGCCGTGTGGCAAGAGAAGTCCCGATACGGGTGACCCTGAACCTCTCGGAGGCGGAGGCCGCAGCTAACCCGCAGGATCGAGCGAACCGGAGGCGGCCGGTTCGCTCAGGGACAAAGCGAAGATCAGCGGCGGCTGCCTCCGGCCGCTCACCCAGGTTCGCGCAGCTGCTTCCGCCCAAGCGGCCTGGTGCCGAGGGCATTGAGCTGGCTCGTGCGATGCTGGCGGCGATGGGCGTCACTGAGGAGAGGCTGCGCGGCAATGCTGATCGGAACTGACCTGCTTGGTGCGCGGAGGGGGTGTGTTTTTTCGGTGTTGACGGAGTGGTGCCGAAGCCTGTAACCTTTGCGTATGAAAGGGTTTACGAGCTGGATTGACGTGGTTCAATATACGGACGGGTCGTTGTATATCAATAGTTGGGCCAAGCTGCCTCTATGAAACCGGCTTTAGGATTTTCGCTTGTTGCTTTCGGGCTGGCGCTGGTTGGTTGCCGCAGCCCGGAAGTCGCCTTCACCGATATGGACCCCAGACCCGCCGCCTCCATCGCAGGCAGGTTACTCACGGTCCGGATTGGCGTGGATACTAACATACCGTCTTCGGAGGTATGGGTTCGCGTTAAGGCGCAGGTCAAGGACAGCACGGTTTGCCTCGCGGGTTATCCGAGCTACTACCGAGAGGAGAGCCGAGTGTATTCAGTCCCGCTTCCGGTATCGGCGAATTCGGAAGCCCTGGCTGTTGTCTGGGTCAATCCCGATGGCAGCCGCGTTGCTGTTCCCGTCACGAAGTGACTATGCAGATCCGTCGGCCCAACCACAGCATTCAGCGGATGGGAGCCAGCCGTTCAGGTCAGCGGCCATTCGAGCGTGTGTGGCGGCTGGCTCCCACCGCTGATGCTAACCGTTCGGCACGACGATTAATGGAGCAGAATCTCAATTGAGCGTGGGCGAGAAACAACAAGAGCAAAGGGAAGCGCGAAGCCTCGCGCCAAAGCGCTCCATTCGACTGATTGGCGTTTCGCTTACAGCGGTGTTGGTTGCGATATTGACGGCGCTCGTTGTCCTTCTTTGGTCGGCCACGCACGCATTGCCTCCTGTCCGGATTAGCTATCAGGGCTCGACTAACGAGCCAGCGGCCCCGTTTGCCTGGGGCCTGTTTCGGCTGGAAAACGACCTGAATGAATCTATCCATACTGCTGGCGGTGTGTTTGAGCGGTGGGATGGGCAGCATTGGCTCCAAGGCGCTGGCACTTACGCCGCGAACTTCGGGGGCGAACGGGAATTCGCGAAGTGTATGGCTACCAATGTGCAGACGGCACTGCCCAGAAAGCCGGGTCGCTACAGGCTGGCATTCCGTTACTGGCCAAAGAGCGGACAGACTCCTCGGTTCTTTCTGAGCGGGCGGAATCGGGTTCTCCAATACCTTATACGGAAAGACATCCTCCCGGTGACCACAGGTTCCGGCAGGCCCATTTTTCCTGGATACTATGCGATCGAGCCGGGAAAGGCTGTGGTGGCGTTCAGCGAAGCCATTGAAGTTCCAGCCGTTGCCGAGCGGGAGAGGAAGGTCTTCAAGTGAAGCCGAACCCTTTGGTGCAGCGGACGCGGGATTCGCGCTTCAGTCGATTCGGGCGCCAGGGGTCCCGCGCCGCTGACCATCATCGTTCGACAATATGATTCTCCTTACTCCAGAGGCAGTTCATGAGGCTCTCAAGGAGTTCTTCCCTGCGAAGAATGATGATTTCGCGACTGGCTATGTCGAGGAGTTGGCTGAGCTTCGCGCCTTTGGTATTGCGACGCAGGAGCAGCTTCGCGAGCTGCTCCATCGAAGGGCAGACGAAGTTATGGAGATTGACCGCAGCCCTATGAGCGAATCGGATATACAGATGCACCGGCAGGCTTCTGGAGAGGAGTTTCTGGCCAACAGATTGCGAGACGGATTCTGGTTCTCATACCCGGCCTTGCTTCGTATCGCTATGGAGTTGGAGTTCGGGAAGTCGTATGAGGAGTATGCCGAAAGGCGAGATGGTATTGTCGAATCGGGTCGGCGGGGGGATTTCTCCCCCCGCCTCCCACACCACCGGACATGCGGGTCCGCGTCCGGCGGTTCCTGACAGTCCTTGCGGACGAAGCAGCACTCTGTCTCTGCCACGGTGATCGCTGCCCGTAGCTCGGCCTGTCGGTGTCAACGCTCCGGGACAAGACCACCGATGGCTGAGCCTGCCTGCCTGGTTCAGCACCACCCTCCTGAGCTGCGGACCGCCGACAGCTCGCTTCTCTGGCTGGGCCAGACTACAGTCAGCCATGCCTGAGTCACCAAAACAGTTCATCAAGCTTCATGCTCCCCGGCCAGTGCCAAGGACTAGAACATCCGGCGAAGACCCGAAGGCTTTCTTGCGACGCGCGTCGGCTGCTCTCCGGCAGCAGCAACAGGCCCTCGGCGCGGTCCCGGAACACTGAGCCGTCCGCCATCGTGAGGCCCGCCGCACATCAAGCGCGAGGCTTGACAGCCCATTCCTCGCCAGCCAGATTACTCCCGTGAGATCGACCGGATAGTTTCCTTCCTTCCCTTCACCCGCCTTCATGGGTGGAGCGTTTCTTGAAAATTGCAGGATCAACCCTGCGACTCGACGGCAGTGCTATGTCCCAATCTCGACATGCCTCGTGGCGAGCCTTGCTTAGATGCAGAGCTTGCCGCCCGGCGAAGTTCGGATGGATGTCCGATTCCAGCACGGGCCGACCAATCGAAAGGAAACGTATATGGAAAAGAAGGTCAATGGTGAGGCCACGGCGGAGCGGCTGAGTGGCGGCAGATTCTTCCGGTTAATGCTGTGCGAAGTAAAGCCGGAGCACGTCCCGGACATGATCCACATGCTGTGGCTGTTCGGCCACAGCGGCAAAGCGATACTGGTCCCCAAAGAGGGGCAATGGCGGATGAAGATGCCGCACGGCTACGCTCTGGTCGGCGAAGGTCGGGTCGGTGTTACCATCGAGCCGCCGCCAGGCCAGATAACCCTGCGAGCAGACAACCCCGATCCTGGCGATCACTTACAGGTGAGCCAGGCGACCGTTCCTGTTCCAAAGCTCGACGAGCACGACACCCAAGGCGTCATCGCCTTGTGCGAGCAGGCGCGGCATACCGCCAGGCCCGAACGCGACGAGGTCATTAGCCGAATCTTCGCGCTCAAGCTGGACCGGTGCCGCCCGAAGGCGCTCGATGCAGTTGAGCTGCTGATTTACGACTTGATTGCAAACGACACGGAGTAACACCGGGCCAGGCTGGCCGCTGAACGGGATCGCTCACCCCCATCGGCGACCTCCTCCATTAAGTCCCCCGTTAAAGCGCCAGAGGGCACCGACATCCTCCCTCTGGCGCACCCATCCCACCAGCAACCCTGACCTTTCACCGGCCTCGGGCTTGCGGTCGCTGGCGTGTGCTTGGTCCAGCGTAGTTATGGCGTGCGACCGAAAGACATTGTTCAAATCTTAATCGAAACCGACAGACCGGTGTCCGCCAGACGCTTGGTCGAAGTCAGTGTCCATTTGCCCCGCCGTGGCACCCGCTGGGTTGCCGCCTTCCGGGATGCAACAGGACGGCAGGTCTGGCGGAGCACTGGCCTGCGTGACAAGAAGCCAGCTCTGGCCCTCGGCAAGGAGTGGGAACAGGCGGCGAAGCAAAAGCGGGCGGCTCAAGGTGCCCTGCCGCCCAGGTTCACGATTCGGGTCCGGCCCGGCAGCGGCGAAGAAGCGATTGGCCTGTTAACGCAGAAGGATGTCGCGATGATTCTTAGGATTTCTGAGAGGAGCGTCAGAGAGATTGAGCGACGCGCCTTTGATAAATTGCGGCGGCATCCCGCTCTCAGGGATTTCTGGCACGAGTGGTTGACGGGCGAAGTCGAGGAAGCGGCCTCGCAGGTTTTGGCTGATTGGACTTTGAGCCGAGCCGAAATCGACGCCGTTAACGGCCTGGCGCGGACCCCCGAGGAGAGGCAGGCGTTGAGCAGGTTGTTCGCATTGACACAAGACGTTAG
>PLZQ01000175.1 GCA_003152225.1 Limisphaerales bacterium
TCGTATTGGCAAAGATCACCGCGTCGTATTGCTTGAGTGCCGCCGGGCTCATCTTCTCCGCCAGCACTTCCTTGATCGCCGCATCCACCTTCGCGTTGTCCGGCTTGCCATCGTCACCCTTGAATTGCGGATCATTGGGCTCAACGCGCGCATACTCCACCGTGAACGCGCTGCTCTCTTTGGCAAGCTCGGCCAGGACCTTCTCGGCGGTTGGAATCGAGCTGTGCCGGAACCCTTTGGTCACCGTCACCACGAGCACTTTCTTGGGCGCAGCCTGGGTCGGCGCAGCGAAGCCGAAGGTGCAGCCAAGGAGAATTCCAGCCAGAAACAACCTGCCTGATAGGGCGATGTCTAATGTCTTCATATATTTAATCGGGCTACGGTCCACGTATTAGTAAGTCGTGAGACTCGTTTCCCCATGATGAAATTCATTTTTCGTCCCCCGGTCAAGGCTTCTGTCGCAATAACCGACCGGCCACAGTTCCCGGCCACGCTCGGCATTTGCTTGCGACTGCGAAGATCGCGGTGGTCCTGAAAAGTCGTCTTCATGGCGCGAGCGGGGCATGGCACAGGCACGCCTCTTGCATTTGGCGCGATGGCCTCGACTCGCGGGACCGCATGACCGGCTTGCCTTATTGATCAATCAGGACGAATTGACGTTTGCTGGGGTCGATCACCAACCGTTTACCGGCCGGCGGGACGGGCAGGGTCTTCCCGCTGAGCGCCAAGAATGCTGCCACCTCATTCGTTGAGGATGGCAAAGAACCACTGCGCATCGTCACCACCGCAAGTGCGCGATTCAGTTCATCCAGGGAGGCGGCGTTTTCAGCCCCGGTCTTTTTCTGGCCACAACCAGCTACCAGACCCAGGGCCAGCAAGAAGGTTAGGAATATCGGTCTCATGGTGCGTTGGGATCAGTACTGTTGTGGTTGCGCGCCCACAGAGCTGCCTCCAATTTGCGCGATAGCGGCGTTGGCCAACCCCAGCCGGCTCGGCTGTTAAGCATCCCCTCGGCATGAGCGTCCATGAACAGAAAGTTCGCCCGCCGACTGTGGCGGGGGAGTGCGCGGGCATCGCCCGCAGCATAGCCGCCGGCATCGGAAGGAGAACGAAAGTAAGTCGCACCGCCGCCATAATAGGCGTTCAGCGCGGCATCGAAATCTGTATCGGGCAACCAGTTGTCAGGCGACAAGTCCTTGGTGGTAGTGGTCACGGACCCGGCATCGCCAAAGCCAATGCACCGGGAAGGGCTGGCGACACCCGTCATTTTGAATGGCCTTGCGGCCAGGTTGGCATCCTGCCAAAGCGTGGCAATCTCCGGATAATTGATGCCGATGCCCAGCGCGTGATTGGCGGCAAAGCCACCGCCGATGCTCTTGGTGGCAAGGTTTCTCAAGGATGGACAATCAAACGCACTGAAGGTCTTCATGTACCCGCCTATCCTCAGTCGGTCCTGCCAGAAGATGGCATCCCCGTTCTGGACGATCCACTCGGGGGTGATCGTGATTTTACCACTCAGTCCGTTGATATAAAGCGGGATAATTTGTCCGGCGTTGTCGTCGCTATACATTACCGAGGCAATGCCAATCTGCTTCTGGTTGCTCAAGCAATTAATGGCCTTGGCCTTTTCCTTCGCCCTGGTCAAGGCCGGTAGCAGCAGCGCCGCCAGAATCGCAATGATCGCAATAACCACCAGCAATTCGATAAGCGTGAAGGCCGGGTGGTTCTTGCTGACGGGCTCTTGGTTCTGTGGTCGTTCTTGCATACGCTGTGTCTTGCTTCAAACATAACCCCCATCAAGGAAAAACCAAACGGTAAAACTCAGCCGGCTTGGCCGGGTCCAATGGAACCGTTACCTGGTTTACGTTGGTTGAGCCGGGGTAAATACTCCAATCGGCCAGTCTAGGGCTGAGGCCGCTGGCGAGGTGGTCGGTCTGAACCAGCAGTCGCCAGCCGATGTGATCAGCCGGCCACCGCAGCGTCAGATTGGTCCCGCTGATGCTCCAACCGATATGGGTTGGCGTGGTCGAGACGGACGCGTAAACGGCAACTGACCCATCCCACGCCAGTTTGTTGGTCCAGGCGAACCCGCCGGGCAGGGCGGGCAGACTTGGGACAACCCCAGTCAACGCGGTGAAGTCCTTCAGGCTGAACAGTTTGAACGAATCGCCGGCGGCCAATGCGCCGCCCAGGTTGGTGACCAACAGAGTCCCGCTCCAGCTCAAGATGCTGGTGACCACAAGCTGGTCGTTGGTGGTGCCCCCGTTGGTCTTCTGGATGGCGAATACGCCGGAGCCGCCCAATGAGGCTGAGCCATTAACGGTCAGGGTGCCGATGCCGCCGCCCGGCGCGAGCGTGCCCCCGCTGGTCACCGAGAGGGGGCCATTGATCACGCCGGTGCCGCTGAGGGTGCCGCCGTCGGTGACGATGGCCCCGCTCTGCAAGTTGCCGTTGTTGACTAACCTCCCCTCGGCGACAAGGACACTTGGGAAAACATACGAGTTCACCGTCAAGGAGCCTGCACCGATCTTGGTCAGCGTGCACGGGGCGACTCCATTATAGAACTGAAGGTTTTGGGTGAGCGCCGCCCCCGCCGAAACGCCGACGGACGAATCACCGTCCAGGGCGATGTGCTGGTTAAGGGAGGAGTCGCCGCTCACGGAACGCAATGCACCCAGCTTATCCGGCCCGCGGCCGAGAATGTGCATGTGCTCACCGACAGAGAGGCTGCCGTCGATTTCAACGGCGGCGTTGTTGGCGACCAGGGTCCAGGTGGCGCCGCTGAAGCCGCCCTGGCCGAGGGCATTGCCATCCTGGATCCGCACAATGCCGCCATTGACCTGCCAGGCGCCGGCGAAGTTGTTGGAAGCCGTGAGGATGATCGTGCCACTGCCATTCTTGACCATGGCACCCGTCCCGCTGATTTGGCCGGAGAAGGTGGCGGTGGCGTTATTGCCGCCCAGAGTCAGGTTGTTGGCGGCCAGGTTCACCCAACCGCCAAGGCTGCCGCCGCCGGCGAGCGCGCCGATGGTTTCGCCGGTGTCGAGACGGAGCAGCGCACCGGCGGTATTCGCCAGCGTGACGGTGGAAAGGTCGGGGATGGCATTGCCGTTGGTCAGCGCCAGGAGTCCGCCGCTGACGTTGAGATTGCCCGCAAACGTATCAATACCGCCCAACACCAACGTCCCTGCCCCGTCTTTGTTCAAATCCCCGGCACCCGCAATGGCTCCGTTCACCGCGAGCGTGAGGCCATTGGCCACATTCCAGCTTTGGGTCGAAAGCAGGCTGACGTAATTGTTGAGGGTGAGGCTTTGTGACGCGGCCGACATGTCGATGCCGCCCGCGCCGAGGCTCAGCGTGGTGACGCCATTGATGGCCACGGGCCCGGAAGGGTTGAGGATCTGCAACCCGTTCCACGCGGTGTCGGCTCCCAGGAGTGTGAAGTTGGGCCCGGTGACCGTGCTGTCCCAACGAGCGGTGTTGGTGGTCGTAAGCGGCAAACCGCCCACCCAACTTTGGCCGTAGATGAGCGAGGCGGTGTTGTTCGTCTTGACGACCACACCGGCCGCCGGCGCCGCCTGGTCACTGAGCACGCCCGACACCTGGAAATCATCAACCCAGATGGATTGGTTGCCATTGCTCAGGGGCGCGCCGTCAATCTTGAAGATGAACCCGTTGATAAAGAACTGAGCATTGGTGCTGGAGTTGAAGCGCACGTCGGTGAAGTAGAGCCAGACATCCTGCCGCTCGTCATAACCCCAGGCCTGGCCGGTGGGGTAGTATTGATCGCGACCGAGGTTCCGGATCGCGATCCAGCCATTGGTGCCGAGGTAGGAGACCGTGACGCCCGTCGCATTATTAACGCCGTGCAGCTTGTAGCGGAAGGACACCCGCAGGCTGGAACAACCGCTGGGGTCGAGCGGCATCTGGAGGGAGCCGTTGCCGCTTCCGTGGCTCAGGTTGCACTCGGCGCAGTGGTTGGAGGAGTAAAACGTGGTGCCCACCAGATCCCAGCGAAACCCGGAGCCCCAGGCGCCCGCCCACGCAGATTGTTTGCCGCTCTCGAAGTCGTCCCGGGCCAGGCTCACCTGCTGCTGCCCCGCGGTTTGGTAGCGATAATTGAAGCGCCGGTCGGGAGCACTGTCGCCGTTGATGCCGAAGTCGCTGATGTCGCCCGCCACCTGGTAGTTGTCCGCCCAGTGGAAGTCAAAGCTGATGGGGTCCGCCCCGAGCCCAAGATCGGCGCGGGCGAGGCGGAACATGAGTTTGTTGCCGCTCACCTTGTACGGGATGTTGCTGCGCAGGGTCGTCCAGCTCCAAGCATTGGTGGTCGTGGTATTGCGGCTGAGCGTGGTCGTGGATGCGCCCACACCGCCGAGGTTCACGGCGTAATCGTATCCTTCCCAGCCGCTGGCATGATTCTGGTCGGTGTCGAGGAAGAGCACCATCCAGTTGTTGCTGGCGTGGGTGGTGATGTTCGAGTTGCATTGGGCGAGGAAATAGAGGTAGAAATCGTCACGCGCCACCTTGAGCAGCGTGAAATCGTTGCGGCCGGTCGTGTTGGTGTAGCTGCCGTTTTGCGAGACGGAGGAGGGGAAGTTGCGCCAGATGGTGTCGTTGACGGCATCAAAGAACGACGGCCCCACGTTGGTCCAGTCGGTGAAGTCACCCCCCACATCGAAGGTCTGCGGGGCGCTGGCGACGGGAGTCGCGCGCACGCCTTTACGGAGGCGGTTTTGGCCCACCATCTGGTAGTAGTAATTGTCCGTGTGGCCGCCTTTCATTGGCTCGATGTCCCGGCTGTATTCCTCGTTGTACTCATCCACGAAGTAGAAGCCATTCGCCGGGCACGGCTGGCCCAGCATGTACACCGCCCCGGCGGACGGCGATTGAAACGCGCCGGCGATCCATTCGTTCCAGCTCGTGATGAACAGGAAATCGGGATCGAGCTTGAGCCCGAAATTCATCTGCTCGGCGAAGAAGAGCCCCTTGTCCTGGGTGCCTCCGACGGGCAGGTGGTAGTTATTGTAGGCCGGCTGGGTGTGGTTGGTGTAGCTGTGACCGATATTGGAGGTGGACCAACCGCCGCAGGTGACCGGCGTTGACTCTGGGTGGTCAGGAGAATCATGATAGCCGAACTGCTGCGGCGTCGTGAAATCGATCCAAGCCATCTTATCCAATCCGCCTTCCCAAGCCCACGATTGCCGCCAAGTGAAATAATTCTGCACGGTCGCGGAGGGAGCCGGGTCGGTGGCGTTCGCGCCGTTGATATAACCGAGCACCAACGGCTTGCCTTTCCAGTAGAACCAGAGGTCGGGATACTTGTTGGCCGCGTAAAAGGTGTTGTAAATATAAGTGACCGTCGCGGCGCTGGCCGCGTGGGTGAGGAACACGATCTTGAGGTTGGTCTGGAATCCTTCACTGCGCATTTGGCGGATCATGTCGCACAGCGCATACAGCTCGTTGTCGTAGGTGACGGCGTTGCTGTAATCCATGATCAGGACATCGACCCCAGCGTGCGTGAGCAGAGCAATCTGGCGGCGCAACATCCACGGATCGGTTGGCAAATAATAGCCCAGGGCCGGCTCGCCCCAATAGTAGGTGGCGGAGTATTGCTGGAAGATTGGGTTGTCGGCCCAGGGGTTCAGCGGGTTGGTGTAGGGATGCGCGGCGATCCACCGGGACACGTCCCAGTTGGTGCCGGAGCCGTAGGCGGGGTAGTTGTGCCAGAGGAAATAGAAGGCGCCGATGGTTCGATTGGGGCGCGGGTTGCCGCACTCGGCGTTGCCCGGCAGCGTGCGACCCAGCGCGTCGGTGGCCACCCAGGTGTCCTCCATCAGGTCGATCATAGTGGCGCCGGTTCTGAAGTCCACCACCAGCCCCCGGGTGACGGTGCCGTCGGCGGCGACATTGTCCACGCGCCAGTAGTAGGTGGTGTTTGGCGTAAGCGCGCCCACGTTGTTCGTTTGTGCGGCGCCACGACCGAGGTAAACGCCCGGCGTATTTGTGATCGCGGTATATACGGCGTTTGAACTGGTGCCGAAATACAGGTCATAAGCCGTCGCCCCCACTCCCTGCGGCCATCCCAGCACCATGGGATTCGATTGGTCCATGGGCACCAACTGATTCGCGGTGGGGTAGAGGAAACCGTTGGCCACCTGCAGCACAACGTAATGCGGCGTGTCGGTCCGGACCACCACCGACTTGCCCGCCGGCACCTGGTTGGGCACCCAACCGAGGTTGTTGAGCGTGCCGGAATACCAGATGTTGGTGTAGTTGCCGGAAGAAAAACCGCCAAGGTCTGTGAGGTTGAGGCGGCCGGCCAGCGTGAGGTTGCCATTGACCCGGATGAATCCATTGCTTGGATTATTGGGCGCCCCGAGAGCGAAGGTGATGCTGGCATTGGTCGTCGCGCTGAGCGCGCCAACCGTGAACGTGCCGGAACCGTTGGTGCCCGGTAGTAGAGTGCCACCGTCCTGGACCGACACAGGACCTGTGATCACACCCGTGCCGCCTAAGATGCTCCCGCTGATGACGCTGAGAGTGCCCGGACTGCTGATCCGTCCGTTGACCTGCAGGGTGCCCGCGTTGATGGCTGTGCCGCCGGAATAGGTGTTGGTGCCGTTGAGTGTGAGCATGGCAGGACCCTGCTTATTCAAGCCGCCAGTGCTGGTAACGCTGCCATTAAGCGTCAGATTCTTCAGACAATAGATGTCACGCACATTCACCGCGCCCTGGTTTAAATAGATGCTCCCATTGAGGGTAAGGTCCCCGGCGGGATTTGGGCCGACCTGGCTGGAGTCGATGATCCAGCGGATGCTTCGGATTTCAATATTGTTGGTGAGGGTGTGGTTCCCGCCTGATTGGAACCAAGCCTGGCCGTCGCCGACGGGTGCGCCGATCTGCACCTTGCTGGCGCCAAAGGCTGAATCGAGGTTGCAGGAGATTCCGCCGCTGCCAGCCTGCGGGCTCAGAATAGTCGTGCCGCTGTAAGTGTTGCCGGCATTCAGGGTCAGATACCCGTTGCCGGTCTTGGTCAGGCCGTTGTTGCCGGCAAGCACGGCGCTAATCACCGCCGATTTGCCGGCAGCCAGTCCGCTGACATCAACCGTGGGCGACGGGCCGCCCAACGTCAGCGTGGCGGAGGCGGGCGTTCCCGCCGCCAGGAACCAGTTGGCGCTGGAAGCCGAGTTGGCATCGCCAAACGCCAGCGCGTTGATGCTGCGGTTGCCATCCAGCGTTACCGTTGAATCGGCAGTGATATCAAGGGCGTTAAAGTTGACGGTGTCGTTGGTAGTCGTGGGCAGGGTGCCGCCCGTCCACGAAGCTTGTGTGCCCCAACTGCCGGAGGCGTTGCCGCTAACCAGCCGGATCCAGTTGAAGGTGGCAGCCGAAGCCGAGGGCGTGACCGCCAGGGCCGAACCCAGGAGGAGGGCGGCGAGCGACTTTGCCATTTTGAGTCTCACGATATGCTACGACGGAAACATGAATTAGCCAGAAGACCACGCCGCTCGCCAGTAAGAAAGAGCGGCGCAAGCCTAGCCCGCGCCGCTCTTCTAAGCCTGCCCATCGCTTAAGGCATCACAGTCCGGTAGAACCGAGGCGCGCCGGTCGGAGCGACCAGTTGGGGCGAGATCGCCCCCGGCACGGGCAACCATGGGCCGGCCGCCAGGTTGGTGCTGGACACCAAATGGCCGAAGGACCACGTGAGCTCCAGGCTGTTGCCACTCTTGGAGAACGGCAGCTCAGCATTTTCTTGACGTCGCTGGGGCAGGGTGTTGTATATAGTTCGCAATTGGCGCCAGCGCCGTGATCCCACCTGGCGGTGGCGAAATCAGGACCCGGCAGCCAACGAACAAAAGCTATGGCTGATTTTAAATTTGCATGCACTCACTGTGGACAAGAGATTGAGTGCGACGAATTATGGAGCGGGCACGAGATTCAGTGTCCGACTTGTAAAAAGGAACTGACCGTCCCCCCCAAGCCCGATGCGCCTCCGCACGCGAGTCTGGCCACCGCCAAGCCGGGACAACCGCGGCTCTCCATCGGCCAATCCCGCAATGAGCGCTCCGCCGTGCCGCCGCCTCCGCCGCCCCAGATGGCGACGCTGCAACAG
The DNA here is from genome assembly GCA_003152225.1 of Limisphaerales bacterium. Taxonomy (GTDB): domain Bacteria; phylum Verrucomicrobiota; class Verrucomicrobiia; order Limisphaerales; family UBA8199; genus PALSA-1440. The sequence continues at coordinate 8,117 of PLZQ01000175.1, forward strand.
CAGTTGAACCAGGCGAAGCTCGCCAAGAAGGGCAACGTCATGAAGTGGGTGAAGGTTGGCGCCGTGGTGATCGCCCTCGGTCTGGGTGCTTATTTCGGTTACCCTTATCTCCATGATTGGATGGCCAAACGGAGCGAGGCCGCCAAGCAAGCCAGCGCCCCGCCGCCCGACACCAACGCCGTGCCCGCGGAACCGCCGCCCCCGCCCAAAGAGCCGCCCATGCAGCCGGTCGCTTGGACGCTGGATATGGACCAGGCGAAGCTCCCGGAAGGCAAGGCCAACGGTATGATCTCCGGCACCAACTTCGTCCCCGAAACTGCTCGCCTGGACAAGGTCGGCACCACCTACCTGCTCCGGTTACTTCAGGGGGCGACCGCCTCGCCGGACCTGGGTTTCATGGTCTATCTGCGCCTGAACGCCGGTGAAAGCGTTACCGGCCACACCTGGACCGTATCGCAGGACCTCAAGGACAGGAACCTGCCTCAAGTGATCAAGCTTTGGAAGACCGACCCGCGCTACGCGGCCAAGCAGAAGGCCTTCTCCTCAGGCTACGCGATGAAGCTCGAGTTGGGCCAAATCACGGACGGCGTGATCTCCGGCAAGATCTTCCTGGCCCTGCCTGATCCTGAGCAAAGCGTTGTCGCCGGCGCCTTCAAAGCCAGCACCAGCCTGGCCGATGCGACCGGCGCAGTGGTCGCGAGTCCAAGCGCGGCGCCAACCCCAGCGGCTATACCAACCGCAGCCTCTCCCGCGGCGAGAGATGCCTTTCAGAAGCGCTACGGCGTTAAACGGTAACCGAACTCGCCGCCAGGATTGCGCCGAAGTCCGGTGACGTATCCTGGCGGGGCGCGGACGTTCCTCGGCGCGAATCGCTTGGAGTGTGTGGAGCTGGCTCCCGCTTTCGGAGCGCCCGCACCTGACGATAGCGCAGCAAGCCGGGCGCGCTCTAGACGCTTCGCGCAACCGTAACGCCCATCTCCCCTTGCGTCAGAGCATTTATGGCCGCACTCACTAGGTAAGGTAACCACTGATTCAGACCTCGGCCTTCGGCCTTCCTTCGGCCCTCGGGCTTCGGATTTCGGATTTGGCTTCAGCCCGCTTCCCCTCCCAACGCGCTTGCTTTCCGCCCCCGATGGTCTAGCATTCCCGTCAGGCTGACGCGTCCGCTTCGCGTCGGGTAGTGGCATGATTCGCTCGCTCGTATTTACAACTCAAGGCCGGTTACACAGCAAGGACATCGATATGTTCTTGATGCCTACCCTGCTCAGTGACACCAACCTCTTTCTCTGGGTGGACCTGGAAAGCCCAACGGCCCAGGAGGCCAAGTACGTGCTGGAGGACGTTTTCCACTTCCATCCGCTGTCCATTGAGGATTGTGTCACAGCCAGTCCCTCCCCCAAGGTTGACGAGTATTCCCCCAAGGAGGAGGACAGGTTCGCCCCGTATCTGTTCATGGTGATCCACGCGGTGGACTACAGCCGCAAGGACGGCGTATTTGCCACCAGCGAGCTGAACTTCTTTCTCGGCCGTAATTTCCTGGTCACGTATCACGAGGGTCCCCTCCGCAGCGTGTCGCAGACCGAGGAATGCGCCGTCAAAGCCACGACAAATATCGCGCGGGCTCCCGACCGGGTCGCACACAACCTGTTGGATTCAATTGTGGACAACTACAAGCCGGCCCTGGACGAACTCTCCCTGGAAATCGCCGAGCTGGAGCAGCAGGCCCTGCAGCATCCGAACACGCAAACGCTCAACAAGATTCTCCAGGTCAAGAAGGAGGTCCTCCACCTGCGCCAGATCATCGGGCCGCAACGCGAGGTGCTGGCCCGCTTTGCCCGCGGCGAGTTCAAGCTCATCCGCGCCCATCTCGTGCCCTATTACCGCGACGTTTACGACGCCCTGTTCCACATCTCCGAGCTGGCGCAAGGCTATACCGACACCTTGACCGGCATTCTCCAAGTCTATTTGAACATGTCCTCTAACCACACGGGCGAAGTCGTCAAGCTGCTGACGATGATTACCGTCATCACCACGCCGCTCATGATGGTCGGCACCTGGTATGGCATGAATTTCAAACACATGCCCGAACTGGACTGGAGATACGGCTACACCGCCGCCGGCGGGCTCACCCTGTTGTCAACCCTCGCCACGTACTGGTATTTTAGGAAAAAGAAATGGTTCTAACCAAAGCCACCAACAGCAGCCAGCGCGTGATCCTGGCAGGGATCGGCTCCCCGCCCTTCACGCCTCAGGGGCTACGCCTCACGCTTCACGTTTCACGTTTCACGCCTCACGTTTCACGCCTCACGTCTCCCGCCCCCTAACATGGCCTCCAAATCCAATTTCCTCGACAAGGTGCTGCCCCGCATTGGGCGGCTGGATGAAGCTGGGCTGCAAAGCGTCGTCCAACGCCTGGCGCGCGAACGGACCTTCCTCGAAACGCTCTTTAACGCTATCGAAGACGGCATCCTGGTCGTCGATGAGGCGGGCCGCGTGCTCTACTACAACCAGGCCGTCACTCGCTTGCTCGGCTTACAGCCGGACGTCGAAGGCCAGCCCATCACTAATTTCATTCCCGAGCTCGAATGGGAGAAGATTTGCCGATTTGACCACACGGGCGGCCAGGGCGTCCTGCGGCACGAGTTCGAAGTCTATTATCCCCGCCCGCGTTTCCTGCGGCTTTACGCCGCCCCGCTCGATGGTGAAGGCCCCGGCAGCGCCGGGGTCGCCCTCATCCTCCACGACGCCACCGAAGCCCGCCAGAAGACTATCGAAGCCATTGAAACCGAGCGGATTCAGGCACTGACCCTGCTCGCCGCCAGCGTCGCCCATGAAATCGGCAATCCCCTCAACGCCCTTCATATCCACCTGCAGCTCATGGAGCGCGAGCTTAAGAAGCTCCGGGCCAGCGCCGCGAGTCAACCGCCCGCCAAGCGCGGCTCCGCCCTGCGCGCCCCCGCCGTTGCCGATGACCCCGAAACCCGCGAGCTGATTTCCAAGCTCGAACAATACCTCGCCGTCGCGCGGGGTGAAATCAACCGGCTCGACTACATCATCACCCAGTTCCTGCAGGCGATTCGGCCCACCATGCCGCAGCTCAAGCTCGCCTCGCTCAACGACGTCCTCCAGAAGACCATCGAACTTCTCCAGCCGGAAATCGACAACCGCGGCTTGAGCCTCCACACCCGCCTCGCCCACCAATTGCCCGCCACCCCCCTTGATCCGACCCAAATCCAGCAGCTTCTGGTTAACCTCATCAAGAACGCCCTGCAGGCCATGACCACCGGCGGCACCCTTACCCTGCAGACAGGAGAAGGCGCCGAGGGCGTCTGGGTGAGCGTCGGGGACACGGGTGGCGGCATTCCGCAGGAACAAATCAACCGCATCTTTGAGCCCTTCTATACCACCAAGAAGAAGGGCACCGGCTTGGGCCTGATGATCGTGCAACGCATCGTTCGCGCACACGGCGGCCGCATCGAGCTGGAAAGCCAGGTTGGCCGCGGCACCACCTTCCGCATCTGGCTACCCCTCCACGAGCGCAAGCCCCGCCTGCTCGAAGCGCCTATGCACGACTGATTGAGCTATTTCGTCTCGCTCAGAAGCTTGAGCTGCGACTTGCCGATAAGCTCAATTTCCGGTTTGCCATTGTAGTCTCTAACCTTGCCTTTGACGGCGACGCTCTTGCCCTTTAGCGCGGACAGGTCATCAAACTCATTGGTGTGACTGTTGCGGACGATGACCGTGAACGGGCTGTTGGGGTAGGGCTTGTCGAAGTTCAGGAAAACGAGCGCGGGCCGGAAGCTGACCTGGGCCACGACGCCAGTGACGGTGACCTGTTTGCCGATGTGAGCAGCGGCCTTGTCCGCCCCGATGGTGATGGCGGTGGAATTCGTTTCGTCGGCGCGGCTCTGGCTGGCCGTCGTGATCAGGGAGAGCGCAACGGCAAGGGCAGTAAGCGATTTCATGCGCCCCCGAGCATGAGGCTGTCACGCGCGCAGTTCAAGGAGGAAGTGGGCGGAGAATTCCTCGAATGGCGGTGTTCGCGCTTTGAAACATCCAACAACCAACATCCAACACCCAACACCCTTGCGCGAGCGGGCGCCGTTGGATGTTGGATGTTCGGCCCGAGCCTGCGTTCATTGTCATATCGTCAAGCACCAAACAACAACAGCTAAGTGCCATAACCACAGATGCTTAGGGAAGAATATACTGTGTAGGTGAAGCAACCACAGATAGTTACGGGAGGCACATGGGGGCCACACGGGGGCCACACCGGGGTGTCACCAGAGCGTCACCGGCAGCGTGGGCGCAACGCAGCACGGGGCGGCGAGGGCGGAATGCTCTCCCTACGCAGGGCGGGCGACGCTGGCGTTGCGGGCGCGGCCGATGGCCCAGTTGCGCTGTTCGGAGACCTTTTCGGCCATCGTCCTGGCCAGCGGCACTGTTTGACTCAGAGTGGTAAGCAGATGCATCGAGGCCAGTTCCTGCTTCGCATAGAACGCGTCGTAGAGGGCGCTGATAATCGCCTCCTCAATCTCGGCGCCGCTGAATTCTGCGCTCGCCGCCGCTAGCGCGGGGAGATCGAACTCTGCGGGGTTGCGGTTGCGCTTGGTCAGGTGAATGCGGAAGATCTCGGCGCGTTCCTCATCCAGCGGCAAGTCCACATAGAAGATCTCGTCCAGACGCCCTTTACGCATCAACTCAGGCGGCAACTGGGAAACGTCGTTGGCCGTGGCGACCACGAACACGGGCGCCGTCTTTTCCGAAAGCCAGGTGAGGAAGGTGCCGAATACGCGGGCGGTGGTGCCGCCATCCGTCGCCCCGGAACTCTGCGAGCCAGTGAACGCCTTATCGATCTCATCCACCCACAGCACGGCAGGGGCAATGGACTCCGCCACGGCTATGGCCCGGCGCACGTTCTCTTCCGACGAACCGACCAGGCTGCCGAACATGCGGCCCATGTCAAAGCGCAGCAGCGGCAGTTGCCAGAGCCGCGACACCGCCTTGGCGCACAGGCTCTTGCCGCAGCCCTGCACCCCCAGCAGCAAAACCCCCTTCGGCGCGGGCAGGCCGAACGCGCGCGCCTCGTCCGTAAAGGCCACCGCGCGCTTGTTCACCCAATCCTTCAAGACACTCAAGCCGCCCACGCTCGTGAAATCCTCCTCGGCCGCATAATACTCCAGCAGCCCGCTCTTGCGGATGATCTGCTGCTTCTCCGCGAAGACCTCGTTGACGTGCTTTCCGCTCAGGCGCTGGTTCTTGACGACGATCTTCGCGAACACGTTTTCCGCCTCGCCCAGCGTCAACCCGAGCGCCGCCTGCAAGAGCCGCTCGCGTCCCTCTCCGTCCAGGTCGATTTCCACCTGCTGCGACTCCCGCAGTTCTTCGATGGCCTTGTCGAGCAGTTCGCCCAACTCCTCCTTGGTCGGCTGGGGTAAGTTGATGACCGTAATCTCCTTGTCGAGTTCCGCCGGAATCTCCATCACCGGCGAGATGAGCACGATGGTCTTCCGGCTGTTCTTCAGGTGCAGCGCAATATCCTTGAGCCGGCGAATGACCGCGAAGTTGTTGCGGGCCAGAAACGGATGGAAGTCCTTGAACAGGAAGATGGCCGGTTCAACCTGGTCGATCACCAAATCCAGCGCCGCCAGCGGCTCTTTGGTGGCGGGGTTGCGGCCCTTTTGGGACTGGATGGAGGCGCCCGCGGGAACGATGCCCGAGCTGTAGGTCCACTCAAAGACCTTCTTCTGCCGGCGGGCGGCGATCTCCACGAGCACCTTCTGCACGCGCATTTCCTCGCTCGTGATCACGTAGAGGATCGGGTACCGGGCACGGATGAGGATCTCGATTTCAGTCTGGAAGTTCATACGGAATCAGGCGTGGAATTGGATCAGCCGCCAAAGAAGCGCCGCCACCAGCCGCGCGCGGGCGGTGGGGGCAATTGGTTGATCGACTCTGCCAGCCGGTGGGCGATGGTCGGCGGCACCGGCGTATGCAGCGCATCATGCCGGATCATCTCTTCCACGCTGGCGAACTCCTGCGGGGACGACGACTGCGTTTGCTGTTGGGCGGCGGCGAGCTGCTCTTGCTCCTGCGGGGTGAGTTTAGTCTGACGTTTCATACACGGACCTCAAACGGTTTGCGGGAACAGGGCCGCGAAGGCCTTGCGGGCGCGGTGGAGCTTGCCCCTGACCGCGTCGGCGGATTGCTCGGTTAGCGCGCCGACCTGTTCATAGCTCAATTGTTCATCGGCCACCAGCAGCAGCAGGAGCCGATATTCGGGAGGTAGTCCATCGAGTGTCTTCTGAATGCGCTCGCCCAGTTCCTTGGTCTCCAGCACCCGCAGCGGCGAATCGGTCTGGGCCGGGGTGTGTTCCCAGATCGCCTCGTCGGCGCTGGTCTGCATGTGCCGCTCGTGCCACGAGGCTTGCAGGTTGTGGCAATGATTGATCGCAATCCGATAGAGCCAGGTGCGCCACGCCGATTCTCCCCGGAACTGGCTCATCTTGCGGAACGCCTTGATGAACACGTCGTGGGTCGCGTCCGCCGCCTTGTCCGGGTCGCTGAGCATGCGCAGGCACAGGTAATAGATTGCCTGGCTGTGCTCTTGGTACAGCTCACCGAATACGGACGACTTCAGCCCAGCCTGCGACTCGTCCGGACACTCACGTTCTGCCAGCGGCTCGCTCACGATACTGTTCACTGGCGATTAGACAAAGTCCTTCCCCCCATGTCACGGGCAATTAGCGCTCGTCACTGGCTTTAGGGTGGCTTTAGCCGCGCGCGGAGTCGCCTAATTGACTGAGCGGGCAGCTTCGTCGAGCGTATCCACCACCGCCCCGAGAGCGGCGATCATCAGGGACTTCACCTCGTCGCGCGCCCGGAGGGCGGGCGGTGCCTTCTCCAGCCACGTCAAGGTGAGGGCTAATACCCTCGTTAACAATTCGGGCTGGCGGCTCCGATTAAGCCAGTCGGTGAACGCCTTATCCATTCCATTTTCGGGCCAGGTGGCGACCTCCGCCACGTGACGGCTCAGGTTGTGATCAAGGTCTTCCGGAAAGACCTCGGGCGGGCGTGTTCCGCGAGGAGCAAAGCAAAGCACGACCCACGCAGTCGCCTGAAACAAGCAGGTGATCTCCTGCTCCTCCAGCGTCTCCCCCAGCAGGTTGTTCAAATCGGGAAACAATGGATATTCTAGTTCACTGAAATAATCCGCCGCGCCCGACATGGGTGAGAAAGTCCTGAGCGCGCGATTCATCAGCTTATCCGCTTCCGACTTGTTCCAGGGCCGATCCGGCAAGGCCGGTGGGTCCGGCAAGGTCGAGTAGGGAGGCAGATCTTCCTCATCCTCGTCGGTCGCTTCGCTCGCGGGCGCCGGGCGCGGGCGCGGCGGCGGCGGCTCGAATAGAATCTCGGTGAGCCCCAGTTCGCGGACCATCCAATTGGTGTCATCGTTGCGCCCGGTCTCCAGGTTGCGACGGTCGGTTTGGGAAATCCAGAACTTCATCCAGCGGAGCAATTGCGGGCGCAAAGCGGGGTCGGACGCGGCGGCGCGTGGGGTCTTGTTGTCCAGCGCGGGGATCGGCTCGTCCAGGATGCCTTGCTGCCGGTCGTAAATGACGCCGGCAGCGGCAGCATCGTCGAGGACCATCCCGGGCGCGGCCTTGACCCGGCTGCTCGTCACCATCAGTTTGGGCGTGTCCCGCAGCAACGTTGGCGGCACGAGCGCAGTATCGAACATCGGCTCATTCATCCGCAAGCGTGCGCCCAGATCATCGCGCCGCTCGCCCGTGAAAGTGACCCGCTGCTGCATTAGCTGCTCGAAGCGTTCGCGGAAACGTGCGAGCCGGTCGGCACCCAGGGCTTCCAGCCGCCAGTGGGTTGGGCCCAGCAGAATCCTGCCGATAACCGCCCCTTCACCCGTGTATTGCTTCTCTTTATCGCCCGGCCCCGCAAACCACACCCGGCCTTCCGTGAATCCCTCCTGTCGTTCTGCCTCGGTCAATGGGTCATCGGCAATCTCCGGCACCGTCACCAATTGCTGCTTACAATCGGCAGCGGGTTTTGCCAGGGCATAAACCGCTTTGCCAAACTGGCCATCGAGCGCGTCAAACATCGCCCGGCGCCGCGCCAGCGCCACCGCCTCAAGCGCCTTCTCGAATTTCTCGTAATACTCGGCCAGCCATGCCCGCCGGCCGGCGTTATCTCCGGGACCACCCTGGTGGCGGATGATTTCCTGGATGATCTCCTCCGGAGCTATAGGGTGAAAGTTAGGCACCAGCAAAAAAGTGCCCAGCAGCCGGGTGTAATGCGGCAACGGGGCGATGTGCCCCGCATACGCCTCGAACCGCACCACCTGGCGGGCGAAGCCACCGTCCACGATCACGAAGGACCCGCGTTCAGGGTCCAACAGGTCCACCACCTCGACGCGCTGGCCATCGATAACGCGATGCACCTCGAGCATCGCTGGCTGCAGGCGCATCCAACTCCGCATCACTATCCGCTCGTCGGCCCCCAAACCGGGAAACCCTGCCTTGGCCCACTCCCCCAGGCATGTGTCGCCGCCAGGCCCAACCCGGTAAATTCCATGCCACGCCACGGGATGAAAATACCCTGAACTTGGCCGGTCTTTCTCCAACCGGCGCAGGTCCGATTCCAACTGCGTCCGGTCGGCCGCATGCTCCATAACCCACTTGAAATACTTCTCCTCGGCTGACTGCTCGATGGCCTGAAACTTCTGATAGTTGGCAGTCGCGAATACGTTGAATGAACAAGACTCGGGGCAGGCATAAGTCGTGTGCCGTCCCGCGGCACACTCGAAAGCCTCGATTGGGCGCCCCGCGGCCGGACATTCGCGCATTCGATTCTTTTTGCTCACCTTTAAGACGTAAGCAGCCGCAGGCGTTTTGTCGAGGGACGAAAAGAAGAAAGGCCGTATGATCGAGGGCTTAAGCGCGGAATGAGAGGGGCTACACCTGCGAACCGTGTGGGGATGTGGAACCGACGCCCGACTCAGTAACCGTGCTTACGGATTAAGAGCCACCCTTTGGCAAGCAGGCTGGGGGGGGCTTTGCCCAGGCAGCCGGTAACGCGAAGAAAAGAGCGCTGGACGGCGGACACAGCCCGGCACACAGTACCAGCCTGAACTGCGACAAACAGCACTTCTCCCTGCGCCGCGGATTCACTTTGATTGAACTCCTGGTCGTCATCGCGATCATCGCCATTCTCGCGGCCCTCTTGTTGCCCGCACTGGCCCGGGCTAAGGCGACTGCGAAGACAACTCAGTGTGTGAGCAACCTGCATCAAATGGGATTGTCCTTGATCATGTATGCCGACGAGAACGACGGGCTGGCGCCGCGGGCCAATGGACCGCATTGGTGGCAGGTGCTGGCCCCGAATCTCGGCGCCCAAACCGCCGCGAGCTTCGCCAAAGTCAAGCTTTACACCTGTCCGAGCTATCCCGATCCGGACCCGCGTTACCCGGGTCAGAAACAGTTAGTCTGCTACGTCGTGAACGGATGGACGTTCACCAGCCCGACCGACCCGACAGGCTCGGAGCTGCTCGGCCTGGCAAAGATCACCACGATTCAGCGTCCGGTGGACACGATTTACCTGGCCGCCCGCGAGGATGGCACGGACTTCGGCCCAATCACGATGGCCGACTCCAATACGTACTCGGATTACTACGACGTCTGGGAACCCAGCCACCTGCCTTATCTGGCCAACGGGACGGTGAACCCCCGCAACGGGGCCTTGAACAATGCGCGGCGGGTGGCGTTAAGCCGGCACACGAAAAGTGACGCTCTGCTTTACTTTGACACCCATGCCGCCACGAAGAAGACCCGGCTAATTTCAGTCAACGATTGGCGCGATCGGCGGTAACGACGGAGCGGAGATTTGCCTCACCCATACCCTGCGGTCCGCGCAACGGCGATTTCGCGGGCCTTGCGTGGAGGCGAATTGCGCTTCCCGCAACTCCGCGTTGAGACCCCGGCGGAATTCATGAGAAGATGGAGACATAACTATGGCGACGATGACGATTCGGCTGCCTGACGAAAAGCACCATCGGCTACGGCTGTTGGCGCAACGCAACGGCGTGAGCCTGAACAAACTGGTGGATGAATGGGCCAGCATGACGTTGGCGCAGTTTGATGCCGAGACCCGCTTTCTGGCGCGGACTGGGCGCGGGAGCGCTAAACGTGGTTTGGTTTTGCTGGACAAGCTCGACCAAGGCTTGGCACGGAGCACAAGCCGTCACCGGACGGGCAAGAAGCGCGGGCACTAAACGTGAATTCCTGGTCTGGATGCATTATGCCGAAGCCCACCTCGCTGCCTGATTGGGAACAGGTTCTCTCCGCCGCGGCGCGTCTGCAGCAAAGCCCGATTCAACTGAAGCACAAGTAATTGCATCTTTCTAAAGTAAGGCTAGGCTTACTGCATGATTGCTACCGTTTCAGTCAAAGGCCAGACCGTCATCCCGCAAGCCATCCGCGAAATGGCGCGGATCAAGGCCGGTGACCAACTGGATGTCGGCTATGCGGGCGGACTCATTGTCATGCGCAAACGCCAGGCGCTCACACCGGCGCGGGTGCGGTCGCTGTTACTGGGCGGACGCGGCCTGCCCGAAATGACCGGCAAGGATGAAACGGCGGTGGCGGCGGCCGTGCAACGCGTGCGCCGCCGTGTCAAAGCGTGAGAGTCGTTTTCGACACCAACGTCGTGGCCAGCGCCAGCTTTTGGCGGGGTGCGCCGTTTGATTGCCTGGCGGCTTGGGCGCAGGGCCGTTGCGAAGCGGTGGTTAGCTCAGCCCTGCTCGCCGAATACCACGAAACCCTGGAAGAACTTCGCCTGGACTATCCCCGCCGCAAATGCGTTGGCTGGGTGGAAGCCGTGACCGAATCTGCCGAATTGGTTTTCCCCGTCGAACGCGCTTCGGGCGCAACGGTTGATCCCGACGACGAAATGGTTTTGGAATGTGCGCTGGCAGCGGAAGCCGATTTCATCGTGAGCGGAGACAAAAAGCATCTGCTCGCGCTGCGGCAATTTCGGAGCATCCCGATTGTCAGTCCGGCTGAATTTCTGCGACGCTTGCCGGCTTTATAATGTATGCATCTGACGGAGGACGGCTGCTTTCAGTTGTCAGATCTGTTCCTCCCGGCGGTTTAGGGCGAGCGCACGCGGTAGAAGTGCCGCACGTTGTTCGTCGCCTGCGGGTCGGTGAACTGGTAGGGGCCGGCGGGCACCGCAGGACCCTACACCTGCGAACCGTGTGGGAGTGTGGACCCGCTGCCTGATTACGAAAACGTGCTCGCCGAGGGCTCTACGGTCCGGGCGGCGGCGATCTCGCGCACTTTGCGCAGGTCGAGTTTGCCGGTGCCCAGGTAGGGGAAGGCGTCAATATGGAAGAACTGGTCGGAGCGCGGTTTCCAGAGGTTCGGCAGATCGCTTTGCGCCAATGCCGCCAGGCACGCCTGCAATGGCTCGGGCGCCAGCTTGTGAAGGACGACCAACCGCTCGCCTTTCTTCTCATCGGGTACGCCGGCCACGACGAACGTCTGTTCGGTCACGCTGGCCAACTCGTGCAGCTTCTCCTCGATCTTGATGTGCGGCACCATCTCGCCGCCGATCTTGCTGAAACGGCTCAGGCGGTCAGTGATCTGTAGAAAGCCGTCCTCGTCGATGGCCGCAATGTCGCCGGTGACGTACCAGCCGTCGCGCAAGACCTCGGCGGTCTTGTCCGGGCGGCCGAGGTAGCCCTGCATGATGTTGGGGCCGCGCACCAGCAGCAGGCCGGGCTGGCCGACGGGTTGCGGCGCGAACGTCTGCGGATCGACGATGCGCACGCTTATGCCGGGGAGCGGGTGGCCGATCTTGCCGCGCTTGGCGCCGATCTGACGGAAGCCCGCCGAGCGGAAGTCGTGCGTGTTGACCGATACCGTCGGGCTGCACTCGGTGCAGCCGTAGCCTTCGAGTGGGCGGATGCCGAATTGCTCTTCGAACGCGGCGGCCAAGCGTTCGGGCAGTTTCTCTGCCGCTGTTGCTACCACACGCAGGCTGCCGAAATCCTCCGCCGAACAGCCGCGCATGTAGAGCTGCAGGAAGGTCGGCGTCGCCAGCAAGAACGTCAGGGCGTGCTGGCTGACGAGCGGGCCAATGGCTTTAGCGTCAAGCGGGTTGGGATGGTAGGCCGCCCGCGCCCCCAGCACCGCCGGCAGGCAAAGCGTGCCGGTGAAGCCGAAGGAATGGAAGAACGGCAGGACGCCCACAAAACCGTCAGTGCGGTTCAAGCTGAAGATCTGCTCGAGCTGTTCGATGTTCGAGCCGATGTTGTAGTGGCTCAGCATCACGCCCTTTGGCTCGCCGGTGCTGCCGCTGGAGAAGATGACCGTCGCCAGGTCGTCCAGCGAGGCTCGCTTTTCGCGCCCCACGGAGCGCTCCAGCAGACCCACCGGCAAGAGCCACGCGCTCAGCACCGCGCAGAGCTTCTCGCCGGAGCCTGGTTTAGCCGCCACCTCTTCCACGAAAACCACCTCGCCGGGTACCTTGAGCTTGACCTTGTCGAGGAAGGTACGCGAGGTCAGCACCGTCTTGATCCCGCACTGACGAATGCATGAGGCCAGCGTTGCTTCGGACACGGTGTAGTTGAGGTTCACTGGCACCTTGCCCATGAGCAGGGACGCGAAGTTCACCAGCGCCCCCGGCACCGACGGCGGCAACAGCAGGCCGACCATCTTTTGCCCAGCCCAAACCTGCCTTAGCCGCCGCGCCAGGAAGATCGTCCGCATGAGCGCGGCAGCGAAG
>PLZQ01000101.1 GCA_003152225.1 Limisphaerales bacterium
AATGCAATCGCCCGCAGCCGCTAGCGCTGGAAGTCATGAGGGGTTCCATTTCGCCCAACCAGGCTCAGCCACTGGACGGCGGGATTCCGTCTCTGTTACATACTGGACGCCACTCGCCTGCCTTCAGTGATGAGCATCGTTGGGCCACTCGCACGTTATGAGAGCATTGATCATCTTCATCTTGTCCTGTGCGGCGGGGTTGGGCGCGGAAACCGGCATTCATGTTTTCACCACCGCCAAGACGAACGCTGAGACTGGGAGCATTTCCACCAAGGAGGTGTTTACGCGAGACGGGCAGACCAATCTCGTCCGGAACACGACGACAAAAGCAGGAGAGGTGCAGGTTCGGATTCATCATTTCTATCGGGGCGGTCAATTGGTCGGTGATGTTTTGGAGCTGCCCGACTCATCCGGGTTCATCACCCACGCGGGTTTCTCTTACTCCGTGGCTTTCGAGTTCGATTCCTCCAGGAATCCCGCGTCGGTTGCTATCAGCACGAAGGATGGTGTTCTTCTGGATATGTTCAGTTACACCAACGGGGGTTTTGTCCCGATCGAGAGTTCTGTGATTCGGAAGACCAACGAGAAGGCCAAAGCCATGAACGCGGACCTCGAGCAATTGTTCGACCCGAAGCACCTTCGTGAGACGCCGTCGGAGGCCTTCGCCCGTGAGGCAGAGGAGCTGGTTGAGAAGCACAACGCCAAGTGACTACAATTAAGACGTGGTCCAATAACTGCGGGCAGGCGAGGCCGGGTTGCGCCTTGCTGGTGCATTCCAACGTCCTCGGCCCCGCGCCACTCCGGTCGGGCTCGAGCCGGAACGAACGCACCTCGTGCCTATGAATGCGAAGATATCAATTTGACCAAGGATTCGCCGTGGGTCATTGTCATCGGATTGCCGGTGAGTCTCGCTGGGCTTATCCGGAACATCCAACAACCAACATCCAACACTCAACATCCAATGCTCGCGCGATTGGCAGTCGTTGGATGTTCGATGTTGGATGTTGGTTGTTGGTTGTTCAAACCAACACGCCATCAAGCGGCGCAAATCCCGGCGTGAGGATCGTCTCGCTCCTCAGGTTAAGCCACCGTTCGAGCACGGTCGCATAGACTCGTCGGAAATCAGTGTGGAACTTCGGGGCATCCGCCTCGAGGTCCGTGAGGCTCGGATGCGCGCCCCGGAGCCCGCCTTTGACTTTGCCGCCGATCATGAACATGGGCGCGGCGGCGCCGTGGTTTGTCCCACGACGCCCGCTCTCCGTCAGCGTCCGGCCGAACTCCGAGAAGGTCATAACCAGCACCGAATCCAGGAGCCGGTCCTGGTGGAGATCGTCAACGAAGGCTGAGGTGGATTCCGCCAGCTCGCGCAGCAGGGCGCCGTGATTCTTGGCCTGGTCGGCATGCGTATCGAAACCGCCAATGCCGCCGCCGCCCAGCTCCGCGGAATAGATCCGGATGCCCAGGTCGGCCCGAATGAGTTGGGCGACCATGGCCAGGGTTTGCGCCAGGGGGAAGGGCGGGTAAGCGGCTGACTTCTTAGAATGGAGGGCCTGGCTCGCTGCGATCAGGCGCCGCTGAGCCAGCCATGCGTTGGCTGCGGCGGCGCGTAGGCTCGCGAGCAGGGAAGCGTTCCCGGATGCGGTGGAGGAGGGCGAGCCCGAGTTGTGAGGCCCGGTGGAATCGCTCCCAGCAGACCCCGTCGGGAGCCATTCATCGAGTGACTTGATGCTCGGGACCACGACCCGCTCCGTCTGCAAGCTGAACGGCGCCTTGATTTCGCCCACAAACACCCCACGGAGGTCGGTCTTCCCAGGGTCACAGGCGCTATCGATCGCTCGTCCGAGCCAGCCCGTGCGTGCACCGAGCGGCACCTGTTCCCGAAGCACACCTGTGTGCCAGTCTTCCATGGCGGCATCATGGTCCTTGCTCGATTGGGGATAGCCCACGCCCTGGATGATGGTCAATCTGCCTTCCTGGTAGAGCTTCAGGAACGCCGGCATGGCCGGGTGCAATCCGAGGCCTGAATCCAGTTTAAGCACCTCGTCGGGAGCAATTCGCAGAGTCGGGCGGCTTCGGTGATAGGCATCGTCCTGATACGGCACCACCGTGTTCAGTCCATCATTCCCCCCCGAAAGCTGTATAACGACGAGCACCGGTTGGCGCGACGGTTGACCCGCCTCCAGCGCTGCGGCGGACCGCGCCAGGAATGCCGGAATGCTGCTCCCGAATGCCAGCAGACCCGTCGCGCCCGCGGCGTCTTTGAAGAAATCTCTCCGGGAAATGGGCATGGTTCCTTTCGTCAAGCCAGTTGAAATTCGGGCAGTGAAGCAAGGTGGGCTGCGATGCGGCGGGGATCGGCAGAGCGGGTATCCGCGGACTCAGTCGCGGGCTCCAAGTCGCCTTGCAAATACAAATCGACAAGGAACTGTCTGCCTCCGTCCTTTGCCGCGGGGCCATGCTGGCTCACGACGGCCGCCGGATCGAGTTTGCCTTCATAAGCACCCGATTCAGCTAGCAAAGCCTCCGCCAGCTTCGCGCGCCCCAGCAGCGTGAGCGGGTTGATCCAGGAGAGGCCTCCCGCCCAGCCGTGGATCGTCGGGGGCTCATACAGGTCCTGGCCCAGCCTGGCCAGGTCGGCAGCCAACTGCATGGTTCCGGTTCTCCCTTCCAAGGGACGGATAATCCCCAGGGCGAGCTCGACCGGGCTCCTGACCTTTTGCCGATACGCCTCAGTCGAAAAGAACAGATTCGAGCGCAGCAGCAGCTCCACCGCCTTGGCAGTGCCGCCTTCACCCGTGAGCTGCTTCGCAAGTGGAGCGAGCAGCGCTTCGGATGGCTTGGCTGTGTCGGAGACAAACCAGCGAACGAGCTGCCGCGCCAGCCAGTTACCCGTGACCGGTTGTTTGGCCAGGATGCGCACCAGCGCCTTCCGGTCGAAATCCCCTTCCTGGTCCAGGATCCTCTTTGGACTGGCATCATATTCGCCCGGCACGAAGCGAAGTTCGCCCTGGCTCACGATCCAACCGGTCAGCGCGCGCGTTGCCTCGCGAACATCGGAGTCCGAGCAACGCCCGGGGCCGAGGGTGTAATGCTCCATCACAATCCGGACGGAGCTATCCGACAAACTCCTTTTGCCACTATCACGAGCCCCGAGGCAGATCCAGACGGCGGGCTGGGCCAGAACGGCGTCCAACAGCGCTTCAAAGCTGCCCAAGCCGTGCTGTCGGAGGATTTGGGTGTGGCGGCAGAGCGAGGCGTTGCCTTTGACGTGGACGTTGCTGATGCCAAAGTGGTTGTGCCAGAACAGGGTCACCTGCTCCTGCAGTGGTTGCGGCGACTCGATCATCCGCCGCAGCCACCACGCCTGCGAACCATAGCCGGCGGAGGCTGCGGCGGCATTCTCGTAATCATCGTAGAGCCGATTGAAGGCAGCCGTTTCAGGCGTCGGATGCACGAGCTTGTCGATGGTGGCTTGCGGGCCCTCCGACAGCGCGCGCTGCAGTTCTGGCCAGGTCCCACCGAACGCGGCGCGGCGATACAGATGGGCGGCGAGTCGCAAGTCCCAGGGCCTGGCGGCATTCGGCTGGAAAGGCGCCCAGGCCCAGGCAGGATCATTCAGGTCGGGTTTCACTTGAACCGGATTTCCAACTGAGCCTGGGGCTTGCCTGCTTCGCGGCGCAGGGTGAGCGTGGCATGCTCCAAGGGACCGAGCGCCGCAAGGAGGATCTGGATGTCGCCTTCCGCTTTCTCGCGGGAGTTACCTTTATCGACCATGTTCTTGCGCACCATGTTCTCGCGATTGGCTTCGAGGATTGCGGCGAGAGCGGGGCCTTCGATTTCCAGGAGGCTGTTCGCCGCCGGGGACGTCCTGGCCGGAGTCGCAGGGGCCTTGCTGACTACGTCGATCAAATCCCGGGCCAGCGCGTCGGTCGAGCTGAGGATCACATAGTCTCCCGGGCGCGCGAGCGAAGGCCGGTAGTTGTAGCGGGCATCGATCGTGCCGGAGGATTTGCCGGAAGGCGGCCGGTAGTAGGAGAGGGTGTATTTCACTCCGCTTTGGCTTTCCTTGTCGATAATGAGGCCAGGCAATGCTTGTTGGCCGCGGGTGAAGTTGGCGAGCCCGATGGCCTTCTGCCAGGCTTCTTCAACCGTCTCGCCGAAGTGCTGCGGATCTTTCAGCCGCAGCACCGCCGCAAAAGCCGGCACCTGGGTGGCGGGCGTGCCGACCACGGGATCGTACTGCGGTTTAGCAACCACGACTCTAACATCGGGGCGCACTTCGTTCAGTACTCCCTCGGTCAGGTCGATGCCGCTGAAGAAGATCCCCATCATGTTCTCGAAGAAGATCAACCCCGAGGTGCGTTCCGGAAAGATGGCATTCTTGGCCGCGTAGAACGAGTGCAGGTCGCGGTAGAGGCTCAGGCTGGCAATCGTGCCGGGAACGGTCAGCGGTGGGAGGAGGCCCGCGCCGGCTTCTGGCGGTGTGCTGAAGCTGGTCCACTTGGACGATTCCGGAGCCGCGCCATCCGTGTAGGTCCTCAAAGTGAGTTTGTCGCCGTTGACGTAAACCCCCAAGGCCAGCCAGGAGGCGTTCCGCAACGCCGCTTTGGTGTCCATCAGCAGCAGGGCCACTACGGGGTTGCCATCCTCCTCGAGTGCCTTTTTCAGGCCGGGCGTCTCCCGCAGTGTCTGCAGGTTCAGGAACACACTCGCCACAGCTTCCTTCCCCACCGCCTCGCGAGCCGCTTTGAACACGGCCGCAGATGCGAGGGCTTTTCCGCCCGCGCCCGCGCGCAGATCCAGCACCTGCTTCAGGAACGCTGTCCGGTTGCCGACCACCAGTCGCGGCCCAAGTAATGCGTGGACTTCGTTGGTATTGAGCGCCCAGGTCTTGACGCCCCGATAATCGCTCGACGCCACCGTCTCCGGGTGATTCTGCTTTTCGGCGTCTGAACTCGCGAACTGCCAAATGATGCCATTCAGCTTGCTCAGCAGCTTCTCGTCCTCGCCATCCGCCGCGAGCAGCGTCGCGCCGGAGGGGCCGACGCAGAAGCTCAATCCTTTGCCAGCCAGGCGACACAGTCCGGTGCGCCAATCGGTTCCCAGTTGCAGTGCCAGGGAGCCTACCATTACTTGGAGTTGCAGGAGCTTGGGATTTGGTTTCCCGTTCTCTAGCACGGCCGTTACCGACTTGCTGAACTCCGGGCTAAGCAGGGGGTTCAGGAGAGCCATCGGCTCCGACACTTCCACCATGATGGGCGCGTCGGCGGGGATCCACTGCGCCACGGGCGGCAAGTCCTCTCCGTGGATTGAGAAGGCGACAAAGAACAGGGGTACGAGGGAAGCGAGCTTCGCAGTGGCAATTCGAAACATATTCTTACCGATAATACGCAGTTCGGCCCCGCGAAGTTACATAAAAAGGAACTTCTGCATCGATTGTGCTTCCACTGCACGCAAAGAACTGATAAACAATGCCTTACTCGAAAAGGAAACCGAATTATGAAAGCTCTCCGGCAAGGATTTGCGGCTATCGGAATGGCTGGCTTAATCTTCACCTTTAACGCCAACGCCACGACGCGCTACGTGGACTTGAACTGCACCAACGCGACTTCGCCATTCACGGCTTGGACCACCGCGGCCACAAACATCCAGGACGCTATTGATGCCTCCGTGGACACTGACCTGATCCTGGTGACGAATGGCGTTTATGCCGGGGGCGGTCGCGTGATGGCCGGCAACCTGACCAACCGCGTTGCGTTGAACAGGGCGCTGACCGTCCAAAGCGCGAACGGCCCGTTTGCCACCGTCATTCTGGGGGCGGGTGCCACGAATGGCAACTCGGCGGTACGCTGCGCGTGGCTGACCAACGGCGCTTCACTGGTAGGATTTACCTTGCAGGCTGGAGCCACGCGAAGCTCCACCTCCACCACTCTGGGTTGCGGCGGAGGCGTGTGGTGTTCTTCATCTAATGCCATTGTGTCCAACTGCCTCATCGTGTCAAATACCGGCTACTTTTCTGGGGGCGTCGCCTATCAGGGAACGCTCAACAACTGTCTTGTTAGCGGCAACGCGGTTACATATAATGGCACTACTCCCGCGGCGTTCGGCAATAACTTAATCAGTTGCACTGTGGTCAGCAATGCGGCGTCTGGGGTGAGCCAAGCCAGTCTGACCAACTGCATCGTGTATTACAATACGGGCGGCAATTGCAGTGGCAGCAGGATTTCTTACTGCTGCACCACGCCGTTGCCCTCTGGCGCGGGTAACTTTGCTAACGCGCCACAGTTTTTCGTGGATGGGCATCTTGGCAGCACCTCACCCTGCCGTGGCGCGGGCACTAATCTGGTGACCGGAACGGATATCTTCGGCCAGCTCTGGCTCAACCCTCCGTCCGTTGGTTGTGCGGAATGGCAGCCGGCCCCGATGGTCACGCAACCCGGGCTTCAGCTTACGAGCAATCCGATCGGCTTTACGGTCAATGTTTCGGGTCTTGCCGGCCAGCTACCGCTTACCAGTTTCTGGATCAAGGACGGAGTTCCACTTCAAGACGACGGCCACTATAGTTCGACCCAGACGACTAATCTAGTTGTGACCGGAGTCAGCTTCACCGATGCCGGGGCCTATCAAATTGTTGTCACCAATGCGTTCGGCTCAGTGACGAGCGCCGTGGCGCGGTTGGTGGTTCATTGCGTGGATGCCGCCGGGGTAAATCCGGTAGCGCCATATTCAATCTGGGCGACGGCGGCGACGAACATCCAGGATGCGATTGATGCAGCCGCAGCCGGTGATTTCGTGGTCGTGACGAACGGGCTTTACGCCACCGGTGGCAAGGCTATGGCGGGTACTTTGACCAATCGCGTGGCGCTGACCAAGGCGCTCACGGTCGCAAGCGTGAACGGCCCCACGGCGACAATCATCCAAGGGGCACGGGACCCAGCGACCGGCAACGGGCCGCTGGCCGTGCGTTGTGCCTGGCTCACCAATGGTGCGGCGCTGAGTGGCTTCACGTTGCGAAACGGCGCAACCCAGCCATCTGACGGTTATGTCGGGTCACCGCTGCAAAGCGGCGGCGGCGTCTGGTGTTCCTCTACTAATGGTGTTGTTTCCAACTGCGTTCTCACCAACAACACTGCCATTTACGGTGGGGGTATCAGCTTCGGCACATTGAACAATTCCCTCGTGGTGGGCAACCTGGCGGCTTATGGCGGCGGAGCTTATTCGGCGGGATTGAATAACTGCACCGTGATGTTCAATTACACTACGACTCCTGGGTCTCACGATGGAGCTGGCACTTACAACGGTACCACCAGGAATAGCATCGTGCTGTACAATTACGACAATCTCAGCCCTGTTACTGAAGACAATTATGGCGCAATGATTGGGGCGGCACTCTATTCATACTGTTGCACCACCACAAACTGGTCGGTGGTCGGCACGGGTAATATCAGCGCCGATCCCCAGCGCCTGGACCTATTCCATATCGCTGCCACTTCGCCTTGCCGCGGAAGCGGCAGCCCGCTCTATGCAGCCGGCACAGATCTTGACGGAGAAGCTTGGGCTAATCCGCCCTCAATGGGCTGTGATGAGGTGGTGTTGGCGAATCTGGCCGGGGCCTTGTCGGTTGATCTGCTTGGACGCACCAATGTAGTCGCATCCGATTCACATACGATCCGCAACTGGGGTTTCACCGGACGGATCACGGGACTCGCGAGCCGGGTTGAATGGTCCTTCGGTGACGGTCCGGCCATCACCAACGCCGGTTACAGTGTTTCTCACCAGTGGACAAACACGGGTGATTACACCGTCACGTTCACAGCCTATTATACGGACAATCCCGACGGTGTGTCCACCAATCTGCTGGTTCACGTTCTGCCAGTGATGTCCCCCCAGTTACAGTCCGCCACGATGGCGAGCAGCGCCTTTCAATTTCAATTCACCGGACAGGTGAGCGCGATTTACACCATTCAGTTCGCGACAAATCTAGCGCCGCCCGTTTACTGGCAGACTCTGCAAATAATTCACAACGGCGTTGACGGCGTCTGTCAAATCTCTGATTCCGGGGTGAGCAGCAATACCACTCGGTTCTATCGCGTGCAGGCGCAATAAGCATGGGGGCGCGGTCGGGAAAGTTCGATCGCGAAGTGAAGGGGGCCACCCGCTAGCACGGGTGCTGCGGAGCCTGGGATTGGGGCTTAGGCGGAGACTACACCTCCACCGCGACGCCCGGCTTGGGCTGGAGCACTTTGATCTTTGGGTAGCGGGTGTGGATCTGGGCGGCGAACCAATTGATCGATTCCTCCTCTCCGTGACTGAGGAGGACCACGCGTGGCTCGACTTTGCCTACGAGATTCAGCAGGTCCTCGCGGTTGGCGTGAGCGGTTAGATCGAAGTCCTCCACTTCGCAGCGGCGCGTCACCTGGCCCACGTCGGAACCGTAGATAAAGGGTTCGCCTACTCGAGAGGCCTTTACCCGACCACCCGGCGCATCGGGATCTGCGTAGCCGACGAAGAAGATGGCGTGGCGTTCGTCGCCCATCATGCGCAGGGCCAACTTGTAGGAGGCGGTGTTCTCGCTCATCATGCCGGCCGTGATAACGAAGAGGCGGCCGCCGGAGAACTTCATCTTCTCGACCTGCTGCTGATCCAGCACGACGAGATTCAGGGCCTCGCGCAATTGCAGGTTGGGAAGCTGGCGATGGCTGCGGTGAGCTTCCAGGTCGTAAATCTCGGTGAACACCCTGCCCAGGCCGCCGATATGAATTGGCTGCTGCTTGAGTTTGCCTTCGCCCATGAGAATGGCCAGCAGTGCGAGGATTTCCTGAGTACGGCCCAGGGCAAAAGCGGGAATCAGGACCGAGCCACGGCGCTGGAGCACGCGCACGATCGAGTTGCTCAGGCGTTCGATCTCCGCCTCGCGCGAAAAACCAGGCGGGAGCTGGCGGTTGCCCCGGGTCGTCTCCATGATCAGCACGTCGGCCTTCACGTCTTCGAATCGGGCGCCGCTCAGGATGGTCTGGTCATGGAAACAAACGTCGCCGGTGTAGAAGACGGTTTCCTTCCGGCCGCGGACCATGATGCCGGCGGAGCCGAGGGCGTGGCCGGCGTCATGGAACTCCAGCGTGGGGGAGAGAAAGCCAGCCCGGGTTTTGCGGAAGGAGGCCCAATCGACCTCGCGGTTGTATTTGAAGCCCTGGATGCGCGGGGCCAGTTCGTCCACCTCGTCGTGAGTGTAAAGGGGGTAATCTTTGAGGCCCAACTCCTCGCGCTGGCGCTTCATGACGTTGACAGAGTTGTGGAGCACGCGCTCCACGAGAAAGTAGCTCAGCTCGGTCATCAGGACATGGGCCTGCGGAAAGTAGCGCAAGGCGACCGGNNGTCGAAGAGCGGCAGACCGGCCCGGCCCTCGAGCCGGGGATGCGTGCCGGCATCCATCAGCAGCCGGTGGCCCTCCATTTCCACGAACCAGGCGGAGGCGCCGATGGCCGTGTCCGGGTTCAGGTTGATGATCTTCATTTCATTAGGCCGTAGGTCGCCGGCACCTCGAATTGCTGGGCATCGGGCTTGGTGAATCGGGGTTGGGTGAAATGCATCCGCACGGTGTTGAGCTGCTCTTTCATCTCGATCAGGAGCGGGAAATCCTTGAGGTCCTCCGCATTCCAGGTGGTGGCTTCCAGGACCTTTCCCTTGCCGTCCTTGACGACGACCTTGTTCTTCACGCACACGTGGCCGTCGAAGGTCGCCTTGCCCTGCGCGGTCTTTTCCAGCTTCAGCCCCTTCTCGAACGCGTCGGCGTCTTCCTTGCCCAGCGGCATGATGAGGTAGCTCTGGATGCCAGGATACACGATATACGAGACCTTCTTGTCGGGCCGGAAGATGCTGATGATGCGGTCCATGCCGGCCTGCTTCAGCTCGGTAATCTTGCTGGGCGGCAGATCTTTGCTCTGCATCTGGGGGAGGTTGATTTCAATGCGGACCTTGCCATCGGAGACCGCGAAATCCATAAGCAACCGCACCGTCTCCTTTTGGGACGGGTCGAGGACCTGGGTATCGACTTTGGCGGTGAAGGCTCCGACGCTGCCGAACAATTTCACGAAGGCGGTATTGATCGCCGTGGGCGACCCGGTGGCCGCCGCTTGCGCGACGGTGGCGCCGCCGGCCATCAGGATCAGCAGGAGCGCGCCTGCGAGCCGCGCTTTGGATGTCAGTATATTCATGAAGTGACTTCTGCGGCATTATACGTGCCCAACCCCATAACAACAGCAGAAACTCAGGGTTGCTTTTGATTTGGCAGTTGAACGGGTCCGGTTTAAGGTTGTCTCACGAGCATGGCACACCTAGCAAAGATCTGGCGGGTCAGACTGCACACCGGATGCGGGAGGATATTGTTTGCCCTGGTTTTACTTTTGCATTGGACGCCGCCGCTGGCGGCCCAAAAGGTGCCGGTGCTCGAGAAAACCCTCCCCAACGGCATGCGGCTGCTGCTCGTCGAACGGCACGATGAGCCGACTGTCGCGGGCGGGTGGGTGACGCATGTCGGCAGCTCGAATGAGCGGCTGGGCATCACCGGTATCGCCCACCTCTTCGAGCACATGATGTTCAAAGGCACGCCCACTATCGGCACGACGAATTACCAGCGCGACCTCGAGATCATTGCCGCGCAGGAAAGCGTCCGCGATCAGATGCGCCAGGAAGATCGCAAGCTGCGCGCGGCGTATCGCCATGGGGAAATCGACGACCTGCTCAAGCCGGAGAACAAGACCGCCCATTACCGCGAGCTGGAGACGGAGTTCAAGAAGCTCATCGCGGAGCAGCGCGACATCCTGGTCAAGAACGAGTTCGACCGGATTTACAGCGGCGCGGGCGGCTCGGGCATGAACGCTTTCACCTCCGAGGACATGACGGCCTATTTCGTCACCGTCCCCGCCAACAAGCTCGAGCTGTGGACGTGGATGGAGTCCGAGCGCATTCTGCACCCGGTCTTCCGCGAGTTTTACGCCGAGCGCGATGTGGTGTTCGAGGAACGTCGCATGCGCACCGATTCCACGCCGCTGGGCAAGTTCCAGGAGGAGTTCAACGCGCTGTTCTGGGAATCCTCGCCCTACGCGTGGCCGGTCGTGGGCTGGCCGTCGGACATCCCGGCGATTTCCAAGGCGCAGGCGGACGACTTTTACGGGACCTATTATTCGCCACAGAATATCACCCTCATCCTCGTGGGGGATTTTCAACCGGACCAGGCCGAGGCGCAGGTCAGGAAATACTTTGAGCGCATCCCGCGCGGTCCGCGAACGCCGCCGGACGTTTCGACACTCGAAGTAAAGCAGCTTGCGGAGAAGCGCATGAATGCCGAGGCCGAGACGAATCCGCAGGTGGACATCCTCTGGCATACGGTGCCATTTCAGCATCGCGACTCCTATGCGCTGGACATCCTGAGCGAGATTTTATCCACGCGCACCGGCCGGCTGTACAAGGGGCTGGTATTGGGCAGCGGCGTCGCCACCGAAACATGGGCCCAGCCGGCGGCCATGAAGTGGGAAGGCTACTTCAACGCCGGCGGCGAGGTGAAGGAAGGCCACACCCCCGCCGAAGTCGAGCAGGGCATCTACGACAATCTTGAGAAGTTACAAAAGGAAGAAGTGCCGCCCGAGGAGTTGCAGAAGGTGAAGAACAATTTCGCCGCCGCCGAATACCGCAAGCTGTCGGCGAATTACCCGATCCTGATGCACCTGATCCGCAACGACGGTGAGGGCGACTGGCGCGAGATCAACGAAGCCGGCCCGAAGATTCAGGCCGTGACCGCCGCCGACGTAAAGCGCGTGGCCGGCAACTATTTCACGAAGGAAAACCGGGCCGTGGCCGTCTATACGCGCAAGCCCGGAACTGCCACCCAGAAGGAACCTGTCCAGGAGAAGCAATGAAAGAGGAGATTGTGGAAACCCGAATCCCGAGAGCCAATCGCAGAATCAGCCGCAAAGGAGCACAAAGGCCACAAAGTGGGTGGAATTGGCCCGTTTCTTTGTACCGCAATAGTCGAGATTGCTCGCAGGCTGCGAGGAAACCTAGCGGAAGATCTGCTGACAGAAAAATAAGGGACAGAANNTTCTGTCCCTTATTTTTCTGTCAGCTCTCCTGCTTCGTTGGGGCTTTGCCGCGCTTTGTTCTTTACGTTCCTTTGCGGCTGATCCTGCAATTGGCTCTCGGGTTTCGGCCTTCTTTCGGCCCTCAGCCTTCGGACTTCGGACTTCGGGCGCTCTCCTCGCCACAGCAACCCTGCTCACCTGCTGCTTCCCCGCGCCTGTCCTCGCCCAATCCACCATTCCCGAACGCCCGGAGAAGCTGAGCTACCCGCCGCTGGTCTATGAGCCGCCGGCGCCGGAGAAGTTTCGCGTCCAGTTGAAGAACGGTCCCGTCGCTTACGTGGTGCCGGATCGTGAGCTGCCGCTTATCAACCTTGTCGTCTATGCGCACACCGGTTCGTATCTTGAGCCGGCCGGCAAGGAAGGACTGGCCGAGCTGACCGGCTACCTGCTCGCTCGCGGCGGCACGAGTTCGAAAACCGCGGAGGCCTTGGAAGAACGGCTTGCGTTCCTGGCAGCAGATCTCAACTCGGGCATCGGCGACAGCCAGGGAAGCGTGAGCCTGAATTTGCTCTCCAAAGACCTCGACGAGGGGCTCGGCATCATGCGCGAGGTGCTGACCGCGCCGCGCTTCCAGGATGACAAGATCGCGCTGCGCAAACAACAGGTGCTGCAGGCGATGAAGGAGCGCAATGACGAATCGGCGGCCATCGAGGAGCGTGAACGCGGCTTCCTGGCCTTTGGCGAGAACTTCTGGGATAACCATTATTCCACCGCGGCCTCGCTGGACTCCCTCACGCGCGCTGACCTGGAGAAGTTCCACCGGCAATGGTTTCATCCCGCGAACCTCGTGGTGGCCGTCAGCGGCGACTTCGACCGAGACCAAATGGTGCAAAAGCTGGAGGCGCTCTTCGCGGAGTGGCCGTTCAAGGGCGAGGCGCCGACGCCCATCCCGACCAACACCACCTTCGCCGCTGCCGGCGTTTACCTGGTGGACAAAGACGTGAACCAGGGGCGCGTGGCGATGATGCTGCCCGGCATCCTGCGCGACAACCCGGACTACTTCGCCGTGGTCATTATGAACGATATACTCGGGGCCGGCGGCTTCACGTCGCGCATCATGAACCGCGTGCGATCCGACGAGGGGCTGGCCTACGACGCCCATTCAAGTTTCCAGGGCGGCGTCTATTACCCGCTGACGTTCACCGCGGGCTACCAATCCAAATCGCGCACCGTTGCCTATGCCGCGTCGATTGTGTTGGAGGAGATGAAGAAGATAGCCTCCGCGCCGGTCAGCGACAGTGAGCTGAACGTTTCCAAGCGCGGTTTTATCGATCGGTTCCCGCGCGCCTTCGCCACGAAATCGCAAGTCGCCAACACCTTTGCGCAGGACGAATTCACGGGCCGCTTCGCGGCGCAGCCGGACTACTGGAAGACCTACCGCTCGCGCTTCGAGGCCATTACGGCGGATGATGTCCTGCGCGTGGCCAGGAAATACCTCACCCCCGACCGTCTCGTTATCCTCGTAGTCGGCCAAAAAGACCAGATCCTCTTGGGCCATCCTGATCACCCGGTGAAACTGACTGACTTGGCGGGCGGCCGGTTCACCGACTTGCTGCTGCGCGATCCTCTGACGATGAAGCCCCTCGCCGCCGCAGCAGCCGCAAAGCCCGCCTCCCAGTAGGCCGCAACGATTTCTTTGGCTGGCGGCCAAAAGCGGCAGGGTCATCGTGTCTTAACGGCCCGCATCACCGACCCCGCGCGCCTGACGCCTGGTATGAAACCGAGAGGTCATCGCGGGGCTCGCTCCATGCGCCTCGTTAAGCAGCTTGGTTACCCGTTCTTTCATTTTCCCACGATCGGCACGATGCCGTCCGTCAGGGCAGCAGTGTTGCTCAAAGCCATACTCATGACGACGTGAGGGGCAGCATTCACAGAACCGATGCGCTGCGCCCGAGTTCTGGTCTTCGCCGGATTGATCGCAGGGATGAAAAGGGAGCACAGGATCAGAACTCCGAATAATAGCACAACGCCCTTCAAGAGCCGCTTTGTGTTCACACCCTAAAGACACCGATCCGCGCCATTTTGTGCAATCTTGCTCGTGGCCTCGGATCAGCGACCCGGCGCCAGTGACCCAGAGTATGATCCAGAAGCGTCATCGCCGGGTTCGCTGCATCCGATTTGTTGGGCTGTCCCTTCCTCACCTCACAGCGCTCCTTTATCGCGGGGGAGAAGGTGTGTCATTGGAGGTACCCTCTCGGTCGAACTTTGCAAGGAGGAAATCCAAGTCGCCAGACCGAAGATCCGGAAACTCAGCCAACAATTGCTCCTTTTTGATATCTGAGAACGAAAGCTGCCTGGAACGAAGTCGCTTTATGCACCGGACGTCAGCATCCATGCGCTGCGAAATCAGGCTTAATGCGCGGCTGTAACTCGGTATATCGGGATGCCACGCGGGCTGGGCGAATCTTGATTTCATGAAGTAGGCTGCAAAGTAGCACGCGACGGCCTCTTCAAGATTTGTTGCGGGACCACCGCCGTTTGGGGCCAGCAGATGTACGGTTTCGTGAGCGAGTTGGTAACATGCCCTTGCCGCATCTGTTGCAGCCGACGGGGCGAGCTGCACGATCACGCTGTGTCGACTGCCGGGGTACCACAATCGCGGAATGTCCGGACCAATCTCTATGCCGAGGATTGTGTATGTGAGATCACGTGGCCCGAGCAGGTCTTCAGCTAGGCAAAGCATATCGCCGAGTCGGGACGCCAAGGTCCATGTATACCCGTTGGGTATCCGCGTAGCAAAGAAAAGGTCGGAAGCGAGTGATGGCATAGGGTCGGCTGCACGGGCTTTCGAAATGATCGAACCTCCTGCCACGCCGCTGGCAGCGATCCTGAAGAAGTCCTTGCGAGACAGTTTTTGAGTCATGTGCTTTTGGCCCAACGGAAAGGATGAGCCATGAGGGGCAGCGCGCCAAAGGCGACCGAGTACGAAGGTAGCCTGGCCGCGCTGCCCCTCATTGGCTCGATTCGTGGTGGTGCGCCTGACATGGGCGTGAACTAGTGGGGTGAAAGTCCCCTATGTGTGAACATGGTTGTCGGGTCTCTCTCAACGGGGGGCACGATGGCCCAAACATTAGACCGAAGCAACTGCGGAATCGTAAAGGGGTCAGTTAATGAGATTGATTCTGCTGAAGAACCCCTCTGGTCAAAAAGTGACAGTGAAAAAGACCATCTCAGATGTAT
>PLZQ01000114.1 GCA_003152225.1 Limisphaerales bacterium
GAGCTCACCCCAGGGTCAAATCCTGACTAATACGATAGCACCCTCGGCTATCGGCGATTGGCAATTGGCTATCTGCGGGGACGGGACCGGGATATCCAACAACCAACATCCAACCTCCACCCCCCAATGCTGATGTATTGCGCGAATGGCGGCCATTGGGTGCTGGAGGTTCGATCTTCGGCGTTGGGTATTAAATGCTGGTTCTGGCGTGTTGGAGGTTGAATGCTTCGGCCAGCCCTGAGTGGGAAACTGGACCGGTAACGGCATTGCTCCCATCGAGCGCATCCTCGTGGGTGGCCCCTCATTCCGGGTTTACCACAAAAGCAGGCCCGAATTGCGCCATTTCCCCATAACTCCACACCCGTCCCGGTTGGCTTGTGCCACCCTCGTTAGAGGCTATCCTCGCTAGAGCAACGCTAGGCGTACACCATGCGTACTCCATCAGTACAATATACGTACAATATGGGTACAATATCCGTACACCATCCGTACACCAGGCGTACACGATCCGTACACGATCCGTACTCCATCCGTACACCATATCAACAGGCTAGCAACGCCAGTGTAACGCTAGTGCATGGCCAGCGAGGCTGGCCTCTGATCCTATGGCAAATCGCCAAGCGCCAATGGCGGATGGCCGGTTTTGGACTTTACCGGTGCCGTGGGGTATCTTGGGTTGCGTATGCTCTCGTCCATGGACCAAGCCAAAAACCCGGAGCGCAAGGCCTCCCCGCCCAGAATCAAGCAGTACACGGGCGAGGTGGTGTACATCTACGCCTTTGACGTGGCTTACGAGATGACGCGGCAGCCGGTGCGAGAGTTGCTCGGGCAGCCGGTGGCGCAGTTCGTCGTGGATGCCAGCAAACGCAGTCCGCGCCAGCTATTCTTCTACCGGCCGCAGATGGTGCGGTTGCCACCTTTGGAGCGGATTGGGCCGCACGGCCCAGTGCGTGTCGAGCGGGTGATCAAGCTGCTGCCGGTCGGCGCGATCAGCATCAGCGTGCGGGTGCCGTTCGAGGTGGCGCAAGTCGAAGACCTCGTGGCCTATCACGATCTGCAATTCAGCAACGGCTCGCTCAGCGAGGAAGTGCGCCGCCTGGCAGAAGAGGTGCGCAGCGAACTGGCGTCGCACTACGTCCGCCCCGTGAAGCAGCTCGCCGATGAAGAAGCCTACACGGTGTTCTGCTTTGAATCGCCGTTGCTGGCCGATGAAGGCGCGCCGGTCGGCGCCGAGGCCTGGTGGCGGGCCCATCGCCGGGCGGTAGCTTCCTTGCTGACCCAGGAACCGGACATCGACCACCTCTCGAAGCAGGAAGCGGATGAATCGACCGGCCGTTTCCTGAGCTACTATGAGCACGACCTGGTGGTCGTGGATTGGGACGCGGCGCTGATTATCGATGAGCCGCAGAACTTTGAGGAGACGCTCTACGTGATGGAGCTGGCCAACCTGCAACTGGCGGAGCTGGAAGCCTACGACCGCATCCTGGACAACTCGCTGGACCGGGCGTATCGCGACCTGAGCACGCGACCGACGCGCGGGCGGGCGGCGGTGCTGCGCGAGCTGCGGGAAATCCGCGTTGACCTGGCGCGGTTTAGTGATGAACTGTCCAACATTACGAAGTTCTTCGGCGACTGGCACCTGGCGCGCATTTACGAGAACTTTTCCGCCCGCTTCCATCTCAGCGACTGGCATCGGACCATTGACAAGAAACTCCAGACGCTGGACGACTTATACCAATTGCTCAGCCACGATCACAACAACCGCTGGATGCTGATCCTGGAAGTGACGATCGTGCTGCTGTTCGTCATCGATCTGGTGATCCTGCTGCTCGGCTTCAAGCGGCCCTGAAGACAACACCCAACAACCAACATCCAACATCGAACATCCAATGCTTGCGCCATTGGCAGTCAGTGGATGTTTGATGTTGGATGTTGGTTGTTGGATGTTCAGTGTTACGGCGTGACCAGCCGATAGGAGCGGATGGGATAGGTCGGTCCCGGCGGGTTGGTGAAGGTAAACGGGCTGGCACTGGGAGTATTGGTCGCAATGCTTACCCAGGTCATCAAGTTGGTTGAGGCCAGGAGGCGATAGGGGTAGCCGGGGGTGAGCTGCGCCGGGAGATAGAGCACGCCGCCGCTGAAGTAAGGCGTGAGGAAATACGGCGGGGCGATGCCACCGGACAACCGGTCCAGGGAAGCGACTTGGGCCGGAGGCATGACTTTGTCGTAAAGGCGGATGCGGGCGATGGCCCCCGGAGCGTCCTCCGTGCTGTCGTCTTTGAAGAAACGCAGCATCTCGGGCGCACCGGCCAGGGTGGCGTAATTCTGGGTGTCCACGAAGCTGAACTGCTGGACGCCGTTGACGTAGCCGAAGACGTTGCTCGAGGCATCGCGGGTGAGCACGACTTGCACGTAATTGCTGGCGGCGATGGTGGCAGACGATCCGCTGGCAACAGGGTAGAAATAGAGCGTCCCGTTCAAGGCGTAGAGGCCGTTGTTATTGACCGGATTCTTCACGTCCAGGATGCGCTTCCAGCCGCTGATGTTGTCGAAACTGAACAACAGCACGGCGGTGTAGATGTTGGTCGGGATAACGCCGTCGGCGGGTTCGAGGACGACGCTGCTGCCCTGGGCGAAATGATAGACCGTGTGGAGGGAGCCATCCACGATAGCGCTCATGAAAGCATTGCCTGGGGCGATATTAGTGAGATCGGGCGGGGTACCGACGGAACTGTGCAGGTTGTTCTGGAACTGGTAATCCGCGTTGGGCTGATTGGTGACACCGAAGATAGCGGTGATGTTCTTATGACCGTCCATCGTCAGCGTCAATGGATTGGCGGAACCGGAGGCGTCCCCGATCCAGCCGAGGAAGCCGTAGCCCGGGCTAGGCACCGCCGTGAGCTGCACCGTTTGGTTGAGGTTATACCAGATCTTGGGCGGTGTGGTGGTCGGGTTGCCCGCCGGGCTCGGGGTGACGGTGCCATACAGAGCATTGATCTGCAGGCGCGGATGGAATGACAGCGGGTTGGTCGGGTCGGTGCCCTCGAGGTACTCGTCTAGATTGCGGACGCCGTCGCCATCGGGATCGTCATTGGGACCGTAGGAGTAAATGCTGGGCCAATAGGTCAGCTCCCAACAATCGGGCAGACCGTCACCGTCGTAGTCATCCGTGGCGCAGTTGAGACCGTTGACGCTAAGGACAAAGTTCTGGGCCGAACCGGTCGTGTTGCTGACCGAGAGGAAATACATGTAATTGGGCAGTCAGGGCCAGCCATTGACGTTGTAGAGCGCTTGGTTAAGCACCGGGTTCGCACTGCCGGAGCTGTACCAGTTGTCGGCGGTGGTCAAAGTGGGAGCGCTGCCCTGGTCCAAGTACATGTTGAAGGCGCTGACATTAGTGAAGTTGAGAATCAGCCGTTTGCCGTCCGCCGGCACATCGATGCGGAGCTTGAGCTGGCCATGGGCTGGAACCGTGGTGTTCACCAGGCCGGTGTAGAACGGAACGGTGTTGGTGTAATCAATGGTCCCGCCGTTGGTATTACAGCTTACCGAGAAGGTCGCGTCGTTGATGGCCCGGAAGCCCAGGAAATAGGCGTTGCCCGGGCGCAAGGGAGGCGTGGTGAGCGCGTAGGTCCCGGGTGGATCGAAGCTCGGATACGGGCCGTGGTTCTTGGAATCGTTACTCCAATCTCGGTAGTCGGTGGTGGTGGTAGCGTGGCCGGGCGGCACGCGGTCGCGGACGTACATGACCACGTCTCCAAGCTGCTGACTGAATGTGACATTCCAATTCACAGGTGCGTTCGTGGGAATCTGCACGCGATAGTACAGCCAATCGCCGGCAACCATCTGCTGGTTGATGGCGCTGCCGCCGTTTAAAGCCAGGTCATTGACGATCCCCGTGAAGAGGCGGAGACGATAACGCACGTTGGAGTTGCCGCCCGCCTGGACCGCCAGGTACCACGTGCCAGCGGTCAGATAGGCCTCGTAGCGGCCATTGAGCGGCACCCAGTTGCCGTATTCGCTGCCGCCGCTGGCACTCAGGCTCCGATCATAGAGGGTTGCGCCATAGCCGCCATACTGGTAATGGCTCAAAGTGGAAGCCGCCCCCACGCGGATATACATGTTGGGATTGCCGCTGATAGCGTCCAGGCGCGTGCGCATGACACCGATGTTACCCGGCGGCACGGTCACGGCATAATAATCAAAGGCGCCCTGGGCCAGGTCGGTGCCCTGATCGGTCGTCGGCAGCGCCACGCCGTTGGTATCCACGCCGGTGTCGCCGAAAAGCGGTCCACTTGGGGGCAGACCAGTGGTGGTAACAGAGTTGCCCTGGACCGGCATGGCCCAAGCCGGACGATTTAATTGCAGATTGCTGCTGGTCAGGGTGTAAGTGGTCAGCCCGGTACCGCGCACTTCAACGTACCAGGTGCCGGGGGTCAGGTAGGGCGGTACGGTAATCGCCTCGCTGGTGGCGAAAGGCGACGTGCCATCGTAGCTGTTATAGTCATCCGGCAGCAATCCGGGCCGCACACGGATCTTCGGCGTGCCGGCTGTCTGAGCCACGTCGAGTTTCCAACCAATCACCGGCTGGCCGTTGAGCAGTGCCGGTACGACGACCTGGTAGAAGGCGCTTTGGCCGTTCAGCAGGACCCCGTTGGCCATATTTGACAGCCCGCCGCCGTTCAGGCTGGCATCGAAGGTCAGCACGGTTGCGGGCATCTGGCGGATGTGAACCGTGGAAATCGCGTCCGGATAGGCACCCCCCGAATAGGACGCCTGCACCGTCAATGAGTAGTTTGTGACGGTCGGATTCGGCAGGGTAATCAGCGTTGGCGAACTCCAGGCATAACCCACGCCGCCATCGTAGCCGTAGCTGTTGTATGGAGTTACAACGTTGGTCCCCGTCCCCAGCGTCATGTAGGAGCTGCCCGTTACGTTATCCAACCGCACTTCCACGGCGGGCAAGCCCGGTGGAATGGCAAACCGATAAAGAGCATTTTCGCCGCCCTGCAGCGTGTTGGTGTTCAGCAAATCGGCAACTCCCACCGTGCCCAAATTGGTGACTGCTGACACGCCATAACTCGTAAGGATAAACGCACTTGAGTTTGTCCCCAGATACGGCGAGTTCGGATTGATTCCCTCGCTGGCTACCAGCAGATAATAGGTTCCGGCCACGAGGTTGGATTGGCCCGAAGCCGGCAGCAGCAAATACTGCTCATTGCCCGCCTTCTGCAATTTGCGCCCGCCGTAAAGATAAGTTGGCGCATAACCGCCCGCCCCCACATTAGGCAAGGCGTCCTTTTCCACCGCTATAAGCGCTTCGCCCGAGATGTTCGCCAACCGGAGCTTCCAATTGGGCGTGTTCGCGGGCACGACGACGCTGTAGTAAGCCGCTTCGCGCCCGTTCAGGTTAAGGTTAGTTACCACGCCGTTGGCGAATGGCAGGTTGACGACGGGAATGGTGAAATTGGTGCCGATCCCCCGGCTCACCAGCGTGTAATTGACGGGATTCACCCCGGTGGAGCTGATCACGCCCACGAAGTAGGTCCCCGCCTGCAGCGGGTTGCCCATGCCCATCTCCAATACCTGCCCGTACCGGTAAACACCGTTGTTATCGTAATAATCCGACGTCCAGTCATAATTGGCCCCCATTGATAGCCGCTAGGCCAAGTGGCCGAGTACTGGGGAGTCCAGCCATAAAGGTTGCTCTGCGACGGCGACTGGTCCCGGCACACGTACAGATATGGGTTCCCGTTGGTAGCGCCGTTGATGCGCAAATCCCACCCAAGTGCGTTGGCTGGCACATTGATGACAAAGTATTGCCACGTTCCGGCGGGTTGGTTGGTGATAGGACTAACGCCCCCATCAAAGGCTACTGGCAGCGGCCCCAGCGCATGGATTCGAAGCCGGTAGCTGGCGTCGCCACCCGAAGCCACCGCTTGCACCATCAACGTGTAATTGGTCGCCACCGGATTGGCGATGTTGATCAACGTCTGGCTGCTCCAGGTGTAACCCTGGCCGCCATCCACACCATAACTGTCGGATCCCCCAGTCAACTGATTGTCCACCCGCAGCAACATGTTCGGATTGCCCACCCGATTCTCCAAATGCAATTCCATACTCAACGTGTTCGGCGGCACCACGAATTGGAACGCGCTGAGCTGTCCCGCCTTATTACTGTTCGTCACTATAATGTCCGTAACACCCGTGTTATCCACCACCCCAATGTTCGTCACTCCCAACGGCCCATAGCT
Organism: Limisphaerales bacterium; assembly: GCA_003152225.1. Lineage (GTDB taxonomy): Bacteria > Verrucomicrobiota > Verrucomicrobiia > Limisphaerales > UBA8199 > PALSA-1440. The sequence goes on from PLZQ01000114.1 coordinate 6,255, forward strand.
GGTCAGCGTGTACGAACTGGAATTCGTGCCCAGATAGGGACTGCTCGGATTCATCCCCTCGCTGGCGACCGCCAGGTAATACGTCCCGGCCACAATATTGGACTGGCCGGAGTAGGGCATCAGCAGATACTGCTCATTGCCCGCCTTCTGCATCTTGCGCCCCCCGTAAAGATAACGTCGGCGCATAACCGCCCGCCGCCACATTGGGCAAGGCGTCTTTCTCCACCATCAACAACGTTTCCCCGGAATTGGTCCCCAATTCCAGCCGCCAACTCGGCAGGTTTGTCGGCACCACGATCGAGTAATACGCCGCTTCCCGCTCCAGCAGGCTGTTGGCGACCACGCCATTGGTGAACGGCAGGCTGATGATCGGGGTGGTCATGTTTGTCCCAATGTCCCGGCTCACCAGCGTGTAACTGATGGGATTCACCCCCGTGCTGCTGATCACGCCCACGTAGTAGGTCCCCGGCTGCAGCGGGTTGCCCATGCCCATCTCCAATACCTGCCCGTAACGGTAAACACCGTTGTTATCGTAATAATCTGACGTCCAATCATAGTTAGCCCCCCATTGGTAGCCGCTGGGCCAGGTGGCCGAGTACTGGGGAGTCCAGCCATAAGGGTTGCTCTGCGAGGGCAACTGGTCCCGGCACACGTACAGATACGGGTTCCCGTTGGTGGCACCGTTGATGCGCAAATCCCACCCAAACGCATTCGTCGGCACCGTGATGGTGAAATACTGGAACTTCCCGGCGGGCTGGGCTGTGATGCTAGTGGAACTACCCGCGCCGTCGAAGGCCACCGGCGGCCCGGTCAACTGACTACCCGTCAGCACAAAACTGCCCAGTGCGCTCGCTGGCGAATAGATGCCGATATACCAGACATCCGCCGGATGGTTGGGTTGCTGGAGGAAACCAAGTGTGCTGGAAAAATCCACGTATCCGAGCGAGGAATAGCCGGTATAATCGTAAGGGTTATTGCGATAATTCCACTGGCCAGGCACCGCATTTCTGCGGATGGCGATTTCGGTGCCCGGGGGCTGATTGGACAAGTCCAGTTCCCACCCCAGCGAACCAAGTTGCTCGGCGGTGTTGACCACGGTGTAATACCGCCAACCGACCCGGGTGGGAGCATCGTTGGTAACCGAAAACACATAATCTACCGTGGTGATGACCGGCTGGCCGTTGAACAAGGTCACCGTGTAGGGGCCGACGCCATAGACCGTCAGGTAGAAGGAGCCGTTGCTTAAGGTCGGCGGAACGAGCGTAACGCTGGCGCCGACACCAGCCGGCGGCTCGGAAAAGGCGTCATTGACAAACTCATTCGGGACATTGTCACGCCGGACGGCCACGTTGGCATTGCCAGAAAGCGGCGTGACATTCACCTGCCAGGCAATCTGTTGCACCGGCACTTGCACCAGGAAAGTGGTGTAGCCATAACCCGTGACGGTAAAGTTGGTGGTGAAGTTGAACGCCAGGCTGGTGACCGCTTGCTGCCGCGAATCCAACGTGAAACTCAGGCCGGGGTTGCCCACAACGCCGACAAAATACTGGCTGCCGACACCCAAGTAGGTCGGTACCACCAGCATCTGCCCGGGCTGCGTCAGGTCGTAGGTGGAGGTGTTGTACGGCACCGGGGCAGCGGTGGTTTTGAGGTAGAGCTGGTTATTGAGGCCGTTCAATCCGAGGCGCCAGGCTAGGGTGTTGGTGGTGATAGTCGTCTTAAAAAAGCGCATGCCCTCCGCACCCATAGTTGCCGTTGCGCCACTGCTGGCGTCGGCTGCCAAAGGCGGCAATTGCTGCACGTAGGCCTCCCCGGTCACCAGGTTCCACTGGGCTCCGGGCGTGGCGTGCACCAGCAGATACCAGTTTTGGCCGGGCGAAAACTGGCCTCCCAATTGTGACAGTACGAAGCCGTCTGAACCCACGCGGGCGGAGGCGTAATTGTATGAGGCGGTCGAGGGCAGCGAGCCTTGGAGGAGATATACATCCGCTTCGCCGCTCTGGACATTTAAAGCCGTTCGCCAAACTCCGTTGGCGGTCCCGAGGGTTGTAATTGCGAAGTAATAATCGCCCCCCGTGACACTTTGGTTGGTAAAGACCTGGGTGCCCGCGTCGGTCGTGCCGGGCTCCCAGGCGAGCGGGGTGATCGAGGCCAATTCAGCGCTCAGGGTGTAATTCGCATTGGTGACGGTCCCAAGGTAAACGCCGATGAAATAGGTGCCGGGGGTCGCCTCGGCGCTAGTGAACATGAGGGTGTCAATAGCCTGGTTCACGCTGGCTTTATCGTAACTGCCGGTCATGGGCAGCGCGCCGCGGCGGACGTAAAGATCGGGGTTGCCGGCGACGAGGTTGGTGCTGAGGACGATGCGCCAGCCGGTCAGGAGATTCGAGGGGACATCGACCTGGAAATAGTGCCAGGCGCCAGGGCTGGTATTGGTCAGGTTGCCGGTGGTGGAGAACACCAGCGGTTTGAGGGCCGGATAGCCGGCGGAGCGCAGATCGGTGCGGTTGGTGGTCAGGACCACTTGGAAGGATTGGGTGGCCGAGGTGGCCGGCGTGGAGACGCGCAGGCCATAGGTCGCGGGAGAGTATTCGGGGGATTCGAGGTTGACTTCGTTGGTTTGGCCGTTCAGGCGGGCGGCGAAATCGAAGACGGTGTCAGTCGGCGTTCCGCCCTTCTTGAGCAGCAGGTAAGAATAAGCCGTCGCGTTGTTCGAGAGGACGAGCGAGAGGTTGGTCGCGCCGGCACCGACAGTGAAGGTGAAGTTGCTGCCTTGACCGGGCGCATTCGTGCCGACAAGAGTCTGGGTCTGCGCCGGGTTGATGGTGAGCATGGCAATGGAGAAGGAAAGTGCCAGCGAAATACATGAAGTTCTCATCGTTTGCTTGGGTTTGTTCCCGCGTGTAAAAGACTATCCACTCTCTCGGGTCAAACACAAGCGAATTTAATATAAGCAGTAAGGGGACTTGAAAGAGACGAAGTGCCGGATGGACGCTACGCGCATCTCACCCAATTCCGGCAAAATCTGCCGGCGGTCTCAGAACTGCGCCGACTCCTGAGGGGTGATCAGCAGAGAGAGCTTGTCGGTGCCGCGGAGGACCGTTAGCGGAGACTCGACGCCAATGCGGTCGGCCGTCAGCAGTTTGTGGAGCGCGTCAATGGACGGGACGGGCTGGCCGTTAAAGTCCACCATCACGTCTCCCTCGCGCAAGCCGGCGCGCTGAGCCGGGCTGGCGGGCGCAACCGCAATCACCAGCACCCCGTTTGAAACCGTCAGCCGATAATGCCGCACGAGACGGCGATGCAGCGGCACGTTCTGGCCGCCTACGCCGATGAAGCTGCGCGGGATCTTGCCGTCCTTGATAAGCCAGCCTGCGACATACTTGGCCGTGTCGATGGCGATGGCGAAACAGATGCCCTGCGCCGGCAGAATGACGGCGGTGTTGACGCCAATGACTTCGCCGCGCGAGTTGACCAGCGGCCCGCCGGAGTTGCCGGGATTTAACGCGGCGTCCGTTTGGATAACATCGTCAATAAGCCGGCCCGTCTTGGCTCGGAAGGAGCGCCCCAGGGCGCTGACGACCCCAGCCGTCACGGTGCACTGAAACCCGTAGGGATTGCCGATCGCGATGGCAAGCTGACCCACGCGCACATTCCGGGAATCGCCCAGCCGGACGGGATGAAGTTGCGGCGCGTAAATCCGGACCACCGCCAGGTCGGTGTGCGGGTCGTCGCCAACGACGTGCGCGTCTGGGTGGCGGCCATCCGCCAGCGTAACCTCGACTCGCTCGGCGCCATGCACGACGTGGCTGTTGGTCAGAACGAACCCGTCCGGCGTGATGATGAAACCCGAGCCGCTGCCGAGGCGGTCGCCATTGGGCCGCCGCACCTCGATGTTCACCACTGAAGGTCCCACCTGGTCAACGGAGCGAATCACCGCCCGCGAGTACGCATCCAGCAGCACCACGTCCCCACCCGGCACGGAGGCGGCCCCGGCCACGAGACCCTCTTGCTCCCCGGAAACAGTCACCGGATGGGCTGCGCCCGCGACATCGATTTTTCTAGTTTTCATATAGCGATCTAATTATACGCTTAAGGCAAGATGTACCTCCCCACCGCCTTGTCAAACGGCGCGCCTGGAGGCCGCGCATTCGTCGCAGCGCGGTCCAGCCGCGTCCGAATCGCGCGAAGCGTTAGGAGTGCGCGGAGCTTGTTCCCGCTTTCGAACCGCCCCACACATAACGACAGCGCCAGCAAGCTGGGCGCTCTCCAAAAGGCTTCGCGTGGCAGTTCATCCAGGAAGACCCTCGCAGCTCGCGAGCGAATTACAGCGCGCCATCCCCCTGCTTCCGAGATTGAACTTTCCGGGAGCCGGGACAGAATTCGCCTCGTGATGCGGCTTGCTTTACATCGCCAAAATATGGATCGAAACTTCTCCTGGGACGGCGCACTATTGCTGGCAGCGCTGCTGAATGTTGCGCCGAATGTCCTGATGGCCCAAAACAACCAAACCGACGCGGCCCGCTGGCTGGCAAAGTCCGACCTCGCCCCGCCCTTTGTCGCACCCGCCTCGCGGGCCGCCTGGGAGGCGCAACGCAAGCAGGTGCGGGCTGAGCTTTGGGAACTGCTGGGTAAGCTGCCGCCGCGGCCACAGGTGCCCAAAGTCGAGACGCTTGCCACCGAGGACCGGGGAGATTACGTGGTGGAGAAGTTCCGGTTCGACAACGGCGCGGGGGCCACCGTGCCCGGATACCTGCTCCGGCCCAAGCAGCTTTCCGGCAAGGCGCCGGCCATCCTCTACTGCCATTGGCACGGCGGCGATTACGACATCGGCAAGGAGGAGCTGTTCCAGGCCAAACACACGCCCGAGCAGCCGGGGCCGGCATTAGTGAAGCGCGGCTTTGTCGTGTTGGCCATCGACGCCTGCTGCTTTGGCGAGCGAAACGGGCGCGGGCCGGGCGGTCCGGACGAGAAGGGAGCAGCAGGTGAAATGACCGCCAGCAAGTTCAATCTCTGGGTCGGGCGCACGCTCTGGGGCATGATGCTGCGCGATGACCTAATGGCGCTGGATTACCTGGCTTCGCGACCGGAGGTCGATGCCCGGCGGATCGGTGTCACCGGCATGAGCATGGGGGCGACGCGTTCGTGGTGGCTGATGGCCCTGGATGAGCGGATCCAAACCGGCGTGGCCGTCGCTTGCCTGACGCGTTACCAGAACCTGATCGATCACGAGATGCTCAAGGCCCATGGCATCTACTATTTCGTGCCGAACCTGCTGACCCACTTCGATACAGAGGCCGTCATTGCCTTGCTCGCGCCGCGGCCAGCGTTGTTTATGAACGGTGACCAGGACGGCGGTTCACCGGTAG
>PLZQ01000433.1 GCA_003152225.1 Limisphaerales bacterium
GACAGTGCGAGCAACATTCGCATCATCTTGTGACGCTTCCACGCTCTTAATTGGCCCTTGATCGCAACGAAGTCTCGTGGGGTGAAGTGTGCGTCCGGGCTCATACGAGGATAGCCACCACGGCCGCCTGCATCCTCAGTGAGCTTCATCTTCATTATCCTCTCTTGGGCGTTGACCTCGGCTGAGAATCAAAGGAGCCTTGCGCAGATCCAGTGCCGCCGCCAAACACACTTCCGTGCGCTGCAGTTTGCCCCTGGCCTGGAGTCGGATGTCTCGTTTCCTGGCCAACGCTTTTCGCTTTCGGATTTGAAGCGACTTACCCACAACTAATGTTCTTATTCTTTGTGCACTTTATTGAGGCATGAAACAAGGGGACGTTTACCCACTATCATTATAATTTAACCCCTTTTGTTTTGCACTGCCGGCTTTTTCAGTTTTAACCGGAGTTTTGGTGCAATTTCCCATCTCCAGCAAGCCGGGCGCTCCATAGTGTACTGGGCATGAACTCGCACGGCGGGCTTCGGTCAGCGCGCATTCGAGTGGAGTCAAACGCCGTAAAAGATGAACAGAAATTCAGCATGAATACGATTAGCAGCGGAAACCGAGAACCCGTCGGCTCCTTCCGAGCCTTCTGGAACGCGATCGCAACAATGGACGTGGAAAACATGGGTGTCCGCACCGTCCTGGCGGCGCTTTTGAAGTTGGCCCGTTCGAAGGGCAAGGCGAAGGGACTTGGCCTGGAGAGCACGCTCCAATCCTACAACGGTCTGGAGGCTATTCACCAGCAGGCCAAAGCGCGTGATCCAGTGGCGTTCGCCGAACTGCTGGCGCTGGCGACAATCGCCAATGCCATGCTGGCCGAGGTCGCGGCTGAGCACAGGGATTTGGCCAAGCCGTTCGCGCGCGCGAGTGTGGCATGGCCGATCCTACAGCCGTACTACCGTTCAGGCAAAGGGGACTCCCCGCAAGAACGACTCGAAGAGCTGGAGTTCGGAGCAACCGCCAAAGCCGCCAGGCTGCGGGGCTTCACTAACCGCTTTGCACTGGCAGCCGTCGTGTTGCATATCTTCAGTGCCCTGAAGGCAGTCCTCGCGGGTGACGCTCAGCGCCTCAAGAGCAGCAGCGGGAATGGCCACCAGGCGAATACAGAGTGGGATAAATCCGCGTGCCGTACGCTGGACGCGGCCGTGCCAAAACTGAGTGACCTCCCTTTTGAGGAGGTTCAGAATCTGCGGCGAACGCGCGTGAGCCGGGTCAAACAGATGGGGAAGGACCCCGAGGTTTCAGGTGATGTTCGCGCCGAGATTAAAGGATGGTTTCTCCGGTTGAGCGGTTTGGTGCAAGGTTGGCTCAACATCGGCGCGCTGCCGCCCGGGTCTAATAGCTCGCGATAATCTTTCCTCAAAATCCCCCGTCGTCAGCCGGGGAACAACCACCAAGGTTTTCGTTTCGCTTGGAGTGATCCAGATAACGCGAGCGCTGGCTCGCCCCACAGGTCCGCCGGGTGGCGCCGCCCGCATCTGCGGATTACGCCGGCAATGTGGCCGAAAGCTTGGTCGGATCGCCAGGCGGCCGGTTGAGCCCGACCTCCGGAGAAATAGTGAATTTCTTACACTATGTATGATTCGCAACATAAGATCTCGAATATGGTGCTGTCTAACTTGCTTGTATTAAGCGTGTTGCAAAGCAAACATCCTCCACAATCCCTGAATTTTATCGGTGTTAGCAAAGTGGGGAAACCGACCCTCGCCTTCGTCTGTTTGAATGTGATTTGCGCTGACCCATCGGCTCGACACACGAATTTGAAATTCCACTGTTGCACGTTTATACAAATTCTTTGTATATTCGTGCAATGCGTAGCCAGGCCAAAACTGTTTCCGACGCGCTCTTCAAGATGGCCGAAGGGCAGCAGGGCTATTTCACTGCCAAGCAGGCAGCCGAGGCCGGCTACCAGCTTGGCAGCCAGGCGCATCACGTCAAATCAGGGAATTGGGTGCGTGTCGAACGGGGCATCTACCGGCTGGCGCGCTTCCCTCAATCGGCTGAAGAGCAACTGGTCATCTATGCTCTCTGGTCACGCAACCGGGCGGGCGAACCGGAAGGTGTCTATTCCCATCAAACCGCACTCAGCATCCATGAGCTCTCGGATGTGAACCCGGCCAAACTCCACATGACCGTTCCGGCCTCTTTTCGACGAAGGGCAAAACCCCCGAAGATACTGGTGCTGCACCGTGCAAGTCTTGACGAGAAGGATATCGAGCAACGGCAAGGTTTCGCGGTGACGCGTCCTCTTCGTGCCATAGTTGATGTGGCGAGCGCTGAATCCGCCTCGCGTGACATCATTGAGCAAGCACTAAGCCAAGGGCGGCAACGCGGACTGATTACAGTTCGACAAATGTCGGAACTGAATCGCCACGGACAATTCCCGAGGTGGTTCGACGAATTGCTCGTGGAGAACAAACAATGAAGCCTCCACGAAAATACGCCTCGGCGGCTGCATTTCGCGTTGCGCTGGAAGACCGCCTGAAACGGATAGCGCGAGACGAAAGCCTCGACCTCCAGCGCGTGCGCCGACAGGCGGCATTCGACCGTTTGCTCTGCCGCCTTTTCGCCAGACCTGATGCCCCATGGCTGCTGAAAGGCGGCTACGCAATGGAACTGCGCCTGAAGATGGCACGAACCACGCGCGACATTGATCTGGCGCTAAAACAACTTCCCGTGCCGCTGGCCGACTGGGATGCCAACGCGGTAACCGTTCTGGAAACATTGCGCGACGCGGGCCAACTGGATCTGGAGGATTTCTTCACCTTTGTTCTCGGCGATGCGACGCAGGACTTGGACGCCGCGCCATACGGCGGCGCGCGATTTCCAGTAGACGCGCGCCTGGCGGGGCGAACGCTCGTGAAGTTCCATCTTGATGTGAGCACGGGTGATGTTCTACGCGAGCCTTATGAATTGCTTTCGGGCCGGGACTGGCTTGGGTTTGCGGGCATTGCGAGCGCAAACTTCCCGGCAGTTTCACCGGAAGAACAATTTGCGGAAAAGTTGCACGCCTACACCTTGCCGAGAGTGGGTCGGGAAAACACTCGTGTGAAGGACTTGGTGGACTTGGCTCTTCTGATTGAACGAACCAGACTGGATGCCGCCCGTCTCCCAAAGGCAATCCGCGAAACCTTTCAACGTCGAAAAACCCACAGAATCCCGGCTGCCCTCGCTTCATCGCCTGTCTCGTGGTCCACGCCGTTTGCGGAGATGGCGAGGGAATGCGGCATCGCGGTGGACATGGAGAGGCATTTTAGTCTGGTCGAGCAATTCGTCAGCGGGCTCAGTTTGTGATTCAGACATCATAAATCGGCCCTATCCCCCGGCGGACATTTGTTTGTCGACCCGGACGAACAGGCTGAACCAAAACTCAGTCAGACAACTGCTGCGCGCCCGATCCAGAGTTTCACCGCCTCGCCCGCGCGCGGTTTGGAAATGTTCGCGTCGGAGTTCTTGCACGCAGCCTCTACCGCCGCCGTTCGTTTTCTGTCCCGCTCTGGCCCGACGGCTTTTCACCGCACTCTGTCACAATCCGAACCTCGAACACACGTCAACCATAACCATCTCCAAACCTTTTCACGTCGAGTGGACCGCGCTGGTGGAATCGGCACCGCCGATGAAGCGCCGATGAAGGGCCTTGATTATTTGCATCGCGCTGTCCTGGCACAGTTGTGGGACAAGTTGGAAGCACACGTCCGCGAGACCATCGCTCAAACTCCAGGGGGTGTCGCCGCGTATCTGCAAAAGTGCGACCCGGTTTGGAACACGGTGGGACACGTCACTTTTCATTTGGCGGAGAACAAACGCAACCTGGCCTTTCCGTTCGCTTCCCTGGTCACCTATACACATCGCGTTTCCGAGCGAGGCAAACTACAGCATCTGCCGTTGGGCCGCGCTTTGGAGGAACACGCCGGAGCGAAGAACCGCGCGGAGCTGGCTGCGCTGTTGTCGCCGGTGCATCGCGCAGCGGAGCAGAGCAAACTCGCCTGTGAGTTGTTGGAGGTGACACCACGCGCATCTCTGGATTATGCCGGCAATGTGGCCGGAAGCTTGGTCGGATCGCCAGGGTTCTGGTCGAACACAACTTCCGGACCCAGCACCTTGGCTGGAGTCAAATCCCAGAATTGACTGACCAGCGGTTCCTTGACCAGGGCGCGGTAGTTCTTGAAGACAACGTCTGGCGTGTTGCCCATCTCGGATGCGGTCGAATTTTCGTTGCGGTATTTGGCGTAGTGAAAGGTGCCAAAGGTATGCCGCAACCCGTTGCGCGGCCAGGGAACGATCTTCGCCGCAACCGCCAGCTCATGCAGTTGTTCCCCAAACCAATCAGGGCTCGGTTTGATCGTCAGGTGCTCGGAGTCTGGAAAGCCAGTGAAAGCAAGCCATTCTAAGAGCAGGTCATTGATGGTGATAATCCGCCTTTGGCGCGTTTTGGCCTTGATGCCTTTGATTTCGATCTGCCGCGTCTCCACATCCATCTCGCTGCAGAGCAGTTGGCACAATTCCGACCTCCGCGGGCCGCCGAACAGCCCGGTCACAATGGCTGGCAACAGGTCTCGGGCTCGCCAATACGCCTGTCGCAGCAATTCCGCCGCTTGGTCGGGATGCAGAAACCCAGGGGGGCGTTCCTCCTCGTTGGGCAGTTCGATCAACTTCGCCGGGTTGTCGCTCCGCCATCCTTTCTTGACGACAAAGTTGAACAAGGTACAGAAAAACTTAATGTAGTTCCGCTGCGTCCGCGCCTCCCATCCCGGATGCTCTTCAACCCAGTCTTCCAGGTCCTCGCGGAGGATCTCCCGAACTGCAAGCTTGCCAAACTCCTCCGACGTGATTCGGCGGTAACTCTCATACTGCACAATGGTGCGCGAGCGGCGCTTCTTTGCTCGGCGCGATTCGATGAACGCGTCGCACGCCAAATCGAATTTCTGATCCTTTCCCGGAATGGGCGCCCGTTCCAGGTAAAAATCGGCCGCCATCGTCAGACTGGCGCCAACCGCCTCCAACCGCCGCGAGCAGTCTGCTGCCTCCAAGCGGAGCTTGGTCGAAATGCAAAATGCATCCTGGCCTCGTTGTTCCCGATCGGTCTGGGTCCGGTTAATGAATCGGACGGCACTCTTGCGGTTTGAGAAATAATGCGCCTTGCGCTTGTTGCCAGTCAACCGCTTGCCCAGCCAGACAACCCAATAGACTTTGCCATGGATGATTCTCTTTCGGGGAATCACGCCGAAGCGCCGCTTGAGTTTATTCTGTTGCCCGCGCCTCACTTTACTAACGTGTTTGACGACCTTCTGCCCCGGCTGAGCGGGACGCCTTCGCGCTCGACTCGGTGCCAGCAGGCCAGAACATCCTCGAATGAGTAGATCACACAGCGGTGTGCTGCTTTGCGGGGGATCAGCCAACCGGCTCGGCGACAGCGGAGGTAGATTTGACGACTGGTGAACAGCGCTGGCAGTGCGGTCGCCCGAACCCAAGGGTTAATCTTCTCCCGCAGAAGCTCGCTGACAAGGACGTTGATTTCCTTTGCGGAGTTTTGGCAGCCCTCGAGTTTGCGGCCAACATCATCATCTGGGGACACGCAGTGCTCGTGATGAAGCATGCACGCAACGACATCACCCAGCCGATAGAGGGTGCAGCGAGACGTCCTGATGATTGCGGTGAGCCGACCAGCCTGCCGGAAACCGTCGTAGATTCGTCGGCTGGTCACTAAAGTGCGCGCCTCAGCGGCACGGATCCAACGACGCGGATACTGGGCGACTACCGCCGCTACACGGCGATGAAGCAACTCCTGGGGCGGCTCGCGCCCTGCGGCGCAGGCTGATCCTTCGAATGGCTGAATTCCAATCATCACCATTCGTGGTAACACATCCCCGCAGTTTGGACTTTACACTCCAGGGTACGGCTCGGAACGTAATCTCGGTGCCGTAGACGATCAGGTTCCCCGGGTCGCGATTGCGGATGTGATTCGCCTTGCGCGGGGGTGATCAGTTCCTGGGATCAGAGGAACGGAGCTGCTCAACTGCGGTGCAATATTCCTTGCAGATGGCTGCCGCCGCGCGAGCCGGCGAAAAATCTGTACCCGTTTTGTACCCGTTTTCGGTGCGGTTCCGTGGGGTACATTGCGGCTGCATGGGGTTTTGGCTCAGGTCGGCCAAAACGAAGAAACCCATTGCAATTACACTAGTTACAACGGGGAGAAGTGGTTGCGGGGGCTGGATTTGAACCAGCGACCTTCAGGTTATGAGCNNGGGCTGCTCCACCCCGCGATCCCGAAGACTACCTCTATAATGCCCCGGCTTTGCCATAGTGCAAGCGCTATTCTGAAGTATTATTCGGTGCTGCCGCCCCGGAGAGAGGCGGCCGCAGTTGGACCGGCCTCAGGTCCCCGTTGGGAACAGGGCCGGATTCAGTTGCCGGAGAGCGTTGAGCGTGAACTGGATGGCCACCGCCGCAAGGAGTAGGCCCATAATGCGCACGGTGATGCTCATCGCTATGGGGCTGAGCCGGCGGGCTTCCCGCGCGGAGAAGCGGAGGATAAGGTAACTCGCCAGACAGACCAGCACGATGCAGACATAAAGCGCCACCCGCTGACCCAGGCCAGCTGCCTGGTTATGCAGCAGGATGGCCGTCGATATTGCTCCGGGGCCAGCCAACATGGGAATTGCCAGGGGCGTTATCGCGATGTCCGTCTTTGCAGCGCCCGCTGCCGTCTCCTCCGACGTCTCTTGAACGCGGGAGCGCTGCGCTCGCAACATATCCAGCGCCACCAGCAGCAGAACAATGCTCGCGGCGAGCTGGAAGGCGGGCATAGTGATGCCCAGGAACTTGAATATCCACTTCCCGGCGATGGCGAAAGCCAGCAGCACGCCCGCCGACACGCAACAGGCGAGCCGCGCCATCTTAATCCGCTGCTCCGGTGTATCCATCGGCGTCATGGCGAGGAACGCCGGCACCGCTGCCAGCGGGTCCACGATCACGAACAGGGAGCTGACGGCCATCAGTATGTATTCCGCCAGGCTCATATTGAACAGGGCGCAAAGACGGCGTCCTTCATCCCGTGAATGATCTTCTTGTCGGCTGGGCAGATCGTCGCCAGCACTCCGCCCAGTTCGGCGCGCGCTGCGTCGCCGTCGCCGGCCACGAAATAGTAGGGGCAGAGCCGCGCGCGGCCTTTCATGGGCACAAGCTGCTGCCCGGCGAAGTCAAACCATTGCGCCTCGACCAGGCCCGGCTTGTGATAACGCTGCAGGACGCACGGTGAGCGGTTGAAATTGACCAGTGCCTCCTCCACCGCTGTCGCCCAGTCGGCATGCGAGAGGTCGCTGCCGAGATAGACGCCCCGCGCGCCCCACGCGTGCGCCGAAAAGCCGGACACTTTCAGGATCAGCTCGCGTTCCTTTTGGGACAGCGCCTTGAGTTGGCGCCAATCCGTGAGGTTCAGCTCGGGGATGGCGGCATGCGGGGGCAGGGGAGCGGGATCGACGATCCAGGTGTAGGGGACCACGCCGAGCAAGCGTTCAAAGAAGCCTTCGCCCAATTCCTGCCGCCAATAGCCTTGCAGATTGCGGTTCCACAACAGCGCGAAGAGCATCTTTTCTTCAAAGATCGGTTTGGGCGGCGGGGTGAGGCGAATCCGTTGGGCTGCTGCGAGATCGAGAATCACTCTCGCATTGGGCACATTAACCAGGTCGAACAACTCGAAGAAGCGATAGACGGCATCTCCGTCGGCGAACGCGCTGAACTTCGCATCGTGCACCTTGAACCGCGAGCTTCCCAACTGGTTGGCCATCCAGGCCATCTCCGGCCGATAGGTTGCCGCTTCTTCGGACACGACGATGTGCACCATGGGCGCATCCCCGAAGATGCTGGCGAACCCGCGCAACATGCCGTTCGCGCCGCCCAGAACTTCCGCGCCCATTTGCGAGTACGTTTGGTTGAGCCAGCCGGTGAGGCCGATGCCGCCGGGGACCGAATCAAGTTCCGTTACGCTGAGACCACGTTCCGTTATCAGAAGGTCGGGGCGGATGACGCGTGGCAAATCGTGCTTGAAGGCCGGGGAGCGTTGGAGCTGGACGAGTTCGGCGGGTTTCCCCTGGTCGAGCCAACGGGCGACCCATTCAGGCTGCTTGCCTTCGACGCTCTTCCGGTAAAGCAGGTTGACCGCGCGATAGAACTGGAGCAGCACCCGTCCGAGCGATTCGATCTCCTTCGCCAAGGCTGATCCGAGCGGGTAGGGGACCGGCGAGGTCCGCCAATCGTGATCTGCGAACAGGCCCTCCGCCGGCATGCGCTCCCGGACGAGGCGCGCCCGCGCAGCGGCATCAGTCGGTGCGCTTTCGATGAGAGGTTCCGTCCCCATGCGTGCCTTCTACAATGTCCTGCTTCAGCCCCTCACCTGCCCGGTGCCGATGCCGATCCACTTGTAGCTGGTCAGTTCCTCCAGGCCCATCGGGCCGCGCGCGCCTATCTTGTCAGTGCTGATGCCGATTTCCGCACCCATGCCGAACTCGCCGCCGTCGGTGAAGCGGGTTGAGGCGTTCCAATATACTGTGGCGGAATCCACCTCGCCGAGGAACTGCCGTGCGCGCGCCTCATCCCGCGTCACGATGCTGTCCGAGTGCGCCGAGCCGTAATGGTTGATGTGGTCAATCGCCTGCCTCACGCCGTCCACCACGCGCACGTTGAGAATGTAATCATTGTATTCAGTGAACCAATCCTGCTCAGTGGCCCTCCTGAGTTCCGATTTCAGATTCCGCATTTGAGATTTCAGGATCGCCTCGGTCTCGGCGTCCACGCGCAACTGGACCTTCTTCTCACCGAGCCGCTGCGCGATCGCCGGCAGGAAGACGCCGGCCACTTTGCGGTCCACGAGCAGGGTCTCCATCGAATTGCACACTGCGGGACGCTGGACTTTGGCGTTCAGCGCGATGGCCTCAGCCATCTTTAAGTCCGCATCGGCATCCACAAAGACATGACAGACGCCCTTGTAATGCTTGATGACCGGCACCTTCGAGCACTCGGCCACGGCGCGGATAAGTCCCTCCCCGCCGCGCGGCATGCACAAGTCCACATACTGCGTCAGCGACAGCAGTTCTTTGATTGCCTCCCGGTCGGTTGTCGGCACGACCTGGATGGCCTGTTCGGGAAAAGCCGGCAGTGTCCGCTTGCCCGCCTCGATCATGATCCGCGCGATGGCTAGATTCGAGTTCAGGGCTTCCTTGCCCCCGCGAAGAATGGTTGCGTTGCCGGACTTAAAGCAGAGGCTCGCGGCGTCGGCCGTCACATTGGGCCGCGACTCGTAGATAATGACCACCACGCCTATCGGGGTGCTGACCTTCCGCAGCTTCAGGCCATTGGGGCGGACACGCTCGTCCAGCACGCGGCCGACGGGGTCGGGCAGGGCGGCGACTTCCCGCAGGCCCTTGGCCATAGCCGCGATGCGCTTGTCATCGAGCTTCAACCGGTCGAGCATGGCGGAGGAAAGGCCCATCTTCGCGCCGACTTCCATGTCGAGCTCATTGGCTTCCTTGATCGCGGCGGCGTCATGTTCGAGCGCGTCGGCCATCGCGAGCAAGCAGCCGTTCTTGTCGGCAGCGGCGAGCCGCGACAGCTCACGTGAAGCCGCCTTGGCTTGTTTAGCCAATTGGGTCATCTGCTCGGACAACGTCATGCAGGGACACTAATCTAAATCCGCAAACTGAAAAGTGTGAAATGAACACCCCCCCGCGTTTGGCGTCTTGACCCTGCTGGTTTGGGTGGCTGCCGGCGCTGCGCAAGTCCCGGTTTGATCGGGAAATGGCCCAGCCTGGCGCGGCGACAACGAAGAAACCGGGAATGTATCGGGCAGGAGGCTGAGGGCAGCTGGCAGAAGAATGGGCCGGAATATCGCCGCGAGCACGGGTCAGAAACCCAGTGGGGGTGGTGCAGTCATGCCGAAGGAAAACCCCGTGCCCTAAGGATGCCCTAAGGNNCTAAGGATGCCCCAAGGATGCCCAAGGGAGCTTCCCGCGATACCCTCCAGATATCCGCGCGAGCTCCTCCCAGGTCTCACCGGGCCGGGGCCGGTTGTGTCACCTGACCTCGCCATATCGGATGGACACAGTTACAAACTCCGCCTGAAATTCCAGTTCGCGCCGATGCCCCTATTGCTTTACCGTCTCCGGTATGAAGAAGTATTTCGCTTTCGGCTGTTTGGGCCTCCTGGTCCTGCTCGCCGGCATCACCTGTATCAGCGGGTGCGCGGGTTACAACCGGCTGGTGAACCGTTCACAGGAAGTGGACAAGCAATGGGCTCAGGTGCAAAACGTCTATCAGCGCCGCGCCGACCTCATCCCGAACCTGGTCGCCACCGTCTCCGGCGCGGCCAACTTCGAGAAATCCACCCTCACGGAAATCACTGCCGCGCGCGCCTCGGTGGGCCAGCTCAAGATCGATCCCAACTCCGCGCCGAGTGATCCCGCCGTGCTGGAGCAATTTCAAAAGACCCAGGGCGCCCTCTCCTCGGCGCTGTCGCGGCTGCTGGTGGTGGTCGAGCGGTATCCCGACCTGAAGGCCACCGCGAACTTCCGCGACTTGCAGGCGCAACTGGAAGGCACGGAAAACCGCATAACCGTCGAGCGCCAGCGGTTCAACGAGGTGGTGCAGAGTTACAATGTGGCGACCAAGGAATTCCCGGATGTGCTCCTGGCGCGTATGTTCGGTTTCCAACCGAAACCCTACTTCGCCGCCAAAGAGGGCTCGGAGACGCCGCCCAAGGTGCAGTTTGACTTCGGTAAACCCGGCGGATCATAGCCGTTGAAAAGCCTATTTGCCATCCTGCTTGCGGCCTGGTGCTGCGCCTCCCACGCGGCGGAAGTCATTCCGCCTCGTCCGGCGCAGTGGTTCAACGACTACGCCGCCGTCGTCTCACCCGCCGCGGCGGCACGGCTCAATCAGACACTGCAAGACTTCGAGCGCGAATCCTCCAGTCAGGTTGTCGTAGCAGTCTTCCAGAAGATGGAGTCCGTCTCGTCCATCGAGGATTACACAATTCGCGTGGCGCAGGCGTGGCAGGTCGGTCAGAAGGACAAGAAGAATGGCATTGTGCTCTTTGTCTTCGTCCAGGATCGAAAGATGTTCATCCAGGTCGGCTACGGCCTGGAAGGCGCGCTGCCCGACGCGACGTGCAAGCGGATCATCGAGGACGAGATCAAGCCCCGCTTTCGCAACAACGATTTCGACGGCGGCCTGAGCGCGGGCGTGGCCGCCATCCTTGCGGCGACCAAGGGCGAATACAAGGGCAGCGGACGAACAGCGGGTCAGTCGCCGGACAGCCAGAGTCCGGGCCCATTCATCATGCTGGGTGGCATGGCTCTCTTGTTCGCGTTGTTCATCTTTTTCTTCGTGAAAGTGCGGCTGGCGGGCGGATACTGGCACGGGATGACTCTGGGCAGCGGTGGTTGGAGTAGCGGGGGCAGCGGTTGGGGCGGCGGCGGCGGTGGGAGTTCCGGCGGCGGAGGATTCTCCGGTGGCGGCGGCAGCTTCGGCGGCGGCGGCGCGGGAGGAAGCTGGTGAGCCGGCCATGAAACCCAAAGCATTCATCAGCCAGTTGGACGAAGCGAGCCTCATGGCCGCGATTGCGGAAGCGGAAAGCAAGACTTCCGGGGAGATTCGCGTCTTCCTCAGCCACCGGAAACCGGACGATGCCGTTGCCGCCGCCCAGCGAGCCTTCGACCAACTGGGCATGGCGCGGACCCGCGAGCGCAACGGCGTGCTCATCTTCGTGGCGCCCAAGGCGCGGAAGTTTGCGGTCATTGGCGATGCGGGCGTGCATCAGCACTGCGGCGACGAATTCTGGACGGCTCTAGCCGCTGAGATGTCCGGGCACTTCCGCAAGGCGGAGTTCACGACCGGCATCCTTCACGGCATCCGCAAAGCCGGCGAACTGCTCGCGCGCCATTTCCCGCGCCAGCCCGACGACGTGAACGAACTGCCCGACGACATCGCGCACGATTGACCAGGCTCCCACTTTAGACCGCACTGCACCTTTTAAGAGCGCCAGCAAGCTGGTCGCACTCCATACGCTTCGCGTGGTAGCTCACCCCCTGGAGATCTTTGAGAGGTTATAGTTCCGTGTCGGCTTGTTCCAGCACCTGGAGGATCTTATCGAAGGCGCTGCGGACCTCAGCGGAGTCACGGAGGTCCACGACAAAGCGGGCGTCACGGTTAGGCCGCGAGATGACGTGGCTGTCGGAGAAGAGGATGTTCGCGCTGAGCTGGCGATGATGGGTGCTGGGGGTGATGCCAAACGTCGCCATGCCGGGCGAGCAGAGAAACTGGGTGTCGATGGCCAGGGCGCGAATGGGCAGGCCATTGCGGTTGTTGCCGAGGTCGTCGAGCTTGATGTGGTCGGGCGGGACGACGCCCGTGTTGGGGCTGTCAAACAACTGGGTGGTGCCGGCGTGGCGGTAGTAAAAGCTGCATTGGGCCTGGCGGATGCCGACGTTGGCGAGTTGGGCATTGGCGTCCATGGGCTGGTCGCTGCTGGGGCAGAAGAGGGCTTTGGGCTGGTTGCAGAGTTGGTCCTTGAGGAGCAGGCCCAGGCCGGCGGGGGCGCCGTTCCCCAGAGAGATCAGGCTCGTTGGCGCGCCGGTCGATGGGTAGAGGTCGAAAGGGCTGGTGAAAGGGGGGGCTTTGGGGCCGTAAGGGATTGCCCCGTCACTATCGGTGGCATAAGCACGGATAGCGATGCCCATCTGCCGGAGATTGGAGAGGCAAGCCGTGCGCCAGCCCTTCTCGCGCGCCGACGCGAGGGTTGGCAGCAGCAGCGCCATGAGTATGGCCAGGATGGCGATGACCACCAGCAGCTCGATGAGCGTGAAGCCCGGACCTGATGTCCGGTCAGTGCTCGCTGGGCCGCATGGTTTTGAGGCGTTCACCGTAGTAAGTAGAATCGCGCAACGCCGCATTTACTGCAACTGGCGAGCCCGATAGAAACGGTGGCCGAGATTTGTGGCCGGGTCGAGGAAAGGAGCGACGCCGGTCAGATTGGTCAAGTTGCCGAGGCTGGTCCAGTTCGAGATGGGTAATGAGAGGTTGGTAGCGGCCAGAATCTCGAAGGTCAGACCCGGCTGGCTTTGCAGGGTGAAGCCGGATTGACTGTTCGTCAGGCGGAGCTCGCCCAAGACCGGCAGGAGCGTTTCGGTTAGTCGCACATTGTCCACGTCCCAATACCCGCCCGCCAGGTCGAAGCCGACGGCGGAGGCGATTTGCACACCGATGTTCTGGCCGGCCCACGGGTCGGCGGCTCGGACGCCGGGGACATAGACTGAGAAATCAACAAAGTGGGTGTTGGTGGGGAACAACTGCGCGCTGTTGGTGATAGTGGTGGCGGCGACGGTGACCATGTTGCTGGAGGAGTCGCGGTAATAAAGGCTGAGCTGCAGCGGCACGCCGTCTTTCATGCCGCCGCCAGTGCCGATGACGCCGACGGTGAGGTTGTAGGCGCGGTTGACGTTGAACTTGGCATTGAAGGCGTGGCTCGGGGTGGTGTTGGTCCCGTAGATGGAGTCGTAATCCTGGAAGATCGCGACGTCGGACGAGGCGAACAGGAAAGCGGCCTGCGTGCCGTCACAGTTGTCAATGAAGCTGCCGGGGAAGGGGACGTTATAGAATGTGCCCATGAGGTCCTCCCACGGAGTGTCGAAGTTATTAGTCGGCTCATACCAGCCCGGCTGGGGTGATTTCTGCCAGAAATCCATATCTGGACCCGCATAGGGCTGAACCGGGGGCACGAGCGGGGACTCGTACGAGGCATTGGGCAGAGGGAGTGTGGCAGCGTGCAGCAGGGCAGTCACCGGGGCAGACAAGACCACGACGGCCATAAGAACCTTGAACAGATGCAGGGCAGCTTTGCCGGCAGAAAGGTTTGCCTGGAGCAGATTAGCATGGTCAGGGCTGGAGGCGCTGCAGGTCACCTCACGACGGTTGGGTTGGAACAAGATCATTTAGGGTAGTGTTCACCGTTGCCGGGCTGGCCGCAAGTGCGTTTCCGAAATGGTTCGGGAAGTAGGGCGTGTTGTCCTCAACGCGCCGCGACGGGCCAAGGGGCTTACGGAGAAGCAGATTGCCTCACCTCACCCCGGCACCCTCGGAAAGACACGCCCTGCCAGAAGCGCCCGGTAATCGCGCCCGCCTTACGGGGTGATGGGCTTCTCTCCGAGCATGGCGGCGAGGTCGGGTTCCATGGCTTCGGCCCAGACGCGGTAGCCGGCGGCGGAAGGATGCAGGAAATCTCGCATGATGTTCTTGGAGATCTTGCCGTTCGGCTGGATGAACAGGTAGCCGATGTCGAGGAAGCGAATCCACTGGCCGTCGTCCAGCTTGTGCAGGGCTTGATTGACCTGGAGGGCCTTGGCGCGTTGGGCGCAAAAATCCTCCCGAAAGGGGAAGATGCCGAGCAGCAGGACCTTGGTCTCGGGCAGCTTTTCTCGGAGCTTCGTGACGACCGCAGTCACGCCTTCCAGGACCTGGCGAGGAGTGTTGTTATCGTCGGGGATGTTGTTGACGCCAATAAGGACAACGGCGACCTTGGGTTTCAGGCCGTCGAGGTTGCCGTGGTCGAGGCGCCAGAGGACGTGCTGGGTATGGTCGCTGCCGATGCCGAGGTTGAGGGCATGACGGGGCGCGTAGTATTTGGCCCAGACCTCTTTGCCGTTGCCTTCCCAGCCCTGGGTGATGGAGTCGCCGACGAAGATAACTTCCGCTTGGCCCTGACTGTCTTTAACTTGTTGGTTAAGCAGCAGGTGGCGCTCATAGGCCTGGCCTTCGCGAGGGATCGGCTTGAGGCATTGATGAAGCTCCTGGGCGGGCTCGGTCTGGCCGAATGCGGCGGTGGCCAGCAGAGCGAAGGCGAGACTCAGGTGCGCGCGAGCGGAGGCAAAAACGCTCATGCCGAGAGTCTTGGCGCGCCCGGCCCCTTCTTTAAGTCGTTGCCGTTGGCCGTCACGGGCAGAAGGCTGTGGAGCGCGACCATACCGCCGAGGTCCTCCAGGATGAGCGCCACGCGCTCGTGCCCCTGGTAGGTAAAGGGAGAAGCGGTGAGCAGGACGTGCAGATCTTCCACCTTGCGACCGGACGACAACTGCATACAGACCTGGCGCCGGACACACTTCTTGCCAGTGAACGCCTCGTTGACGGCTCCCCGCACGAGGCAGCTCTTGCAGAAAGGGCCGTGTCCGCAACCGGCAGCCACATCCCGGGCATGCAGACAGTGAAAGACCTCGCCGCCGCGGTGGTGGAGGATCTGCCGCCGCCCAACGCCCAGGAAGGCCCCCGCGGCCGCGTTGTAATCCAGAATGCTGACGTCCCTGTCCACCAGGAAAACGCAGGATGGAATGGCGTCAAGCAACTGCCGCAGCAGGGCCTCGTTGCTCATTTGCGTGACTGGGATACGCATGCGGGTATCTTCGGACGCTTGCGGGCGGCCAGTCAACGCAAATTCTGCAACCCTGCGGGGTAGCTGAATCGCTCGGAGGGTGGCCAATTCAGAACTTGTAAGCAGTGCCGGCGAGCAGGCGAATGTCATTCTGCTTTCGGTCGTTCGCCGGTGCGTTCGCGTACATATCCTGGAATACCACCCGCAGGCTCCAGTGCTTGGTGATGGCGGTGTCGATGCCGGCCTCGAAATTGAGCAGGTAATTATCCGCCCATTCGTCCACTTTGGGCAGGTATTCGAGTGACTCCCAGACTTTTGTGGTGGGGCTTAGCTTGTACTCGAAGCGTTCCGCCACACGAGCCGCCCAATAGCCATGCGAAGGCTGGCCTTTCAGATGTTCGTCGATCAGCGACGGGCCGCCTTCCACGGCTAGCGTCATATTGGTGTTCTTGATCAGGTAATAACCGGCCATCGGGCTGACCACGAAACGGTATTCCACGCCGGCGATGCCATCGTACTCTCCATTCAGCCGCAGACCACCATAGAAACGGTCAGTGAACAAGCGGTTATACTGGCCATAGCCCTGCAGGAACTCCGTGTTCTTGGTGTTGACGTCATTCACCTTGCTCTCGCCGTAACCGCCGGAAACGCCCAGGGCGACTTCATCGTTTTCCCACTTCCGCTTGGCGTCCAGGCCCAACGTCATCATGAATGTCTCGCTGTTGCCACGAGTAAGCGTGGCGGTTGCGGAAGCGGTAGTATCCCACTTCTTGGGCACTTCGGTCGGGGCCGCGCTTTCGGCCGCGGTTAAGCCCGAAGCTACCCACATCAGCGTAGCGGCAAAGGTGATCGCCCGACGGCTGCCAGCGTGCTTTTTTTTCGTAATCATGTAGCTCTCCGTATGTGTCTATTGAGTAATGGCTAGCGTATTAGCTAGCTGTCTATTGTGATTCAAATTGTCACTCCTGTGCGGAACGCTGCCTTCAGTCAAGACGACGATTATGAGAAGACGATTATGAGATTCCGGCACGGACGGACCCGAACCACAGGAGTATCAAACCTCCAGAACCTTCTCGAATTGAGTCAGGTTGCGCGGGCGGATCTTGGTGACGAGAGCGACATCTTCCAGGCGCACCCCGCCGAGTTCAGGGTAATAGAGACCCGGTTCCACGGTGACCACCTGGCCGGTCTGCAATTCTCCAGGTGAATTCGGCCCCGTGCGCGGCGCCTCGTGGATCTCCAGACCGAGGCCGTGGCCGGTGCCATGGAAAAAACCCTGCATGCGGCCGTTGCGCCTGCCCGTCCGATAACCTTCGCGCACGAAGAAGTCCTGAACGGCGCGATGCACGTCCGCGGTTGGCACCCCGGGACGCATCTTCTCGAACGCCAGGCCCTGGCCCTGAAGCACCGTGTCGTACAGCTTCCGCACCGCCTCACTCGCCCGGCCACGGACCACGGTGCGGGTGATATCGCCGAAATAGCCGGTCTTCTGGGAGCGGGGAAAGATGTCCAGGATAATGGGCTCATTGGCGCGCAGCGGGCCATGGCCGCCCTCGTGAGGGTCGCAGCCTTGTCGGCCGCCAGCGACGATTGTGTGGCTGGCAAGTCCGCCGGCCTGGAGGATGGCGGTGTCGATGACGGCCCGCAGCTTCTCCGACGTCACCAGCACATTATGGTTGAGCAGCCGGCGGCCCGGAGCGATCTTCGCCCGCTGCAGCATCTGGATACCCTCAGCCATGCCGATCTCCGCCATAAGTAGCGCTGCGCTGATTTTCTTTACCTCGGCGGCGGACTTGCGTTCGCGTTCGGGAAAGAAGTTGCCAGGCCGGGCTTTGACCCGGATGCCGCTACGTTGCAGATCGGAGGCCAGGCCGTACGGGAACTCCTGGGGCACCACGACATGCCGAATACGCCGCTCCCGCAGCAAGAGAGGAATGACCTGCGCAAAGCCGGGCCGCGCGACCCCTGCCCGTCGGAGTTTCTGCTGGTAGCGGCTGAGCGACAGGACGCAACAATGCGGGGCCTGCTTCCGGGCGCGGTCGATCTCCAGATCGCTCATCACGATGTAGTTCCGGCCCCGAGCGCGCAGGAAGATGAAAGGGTCCGGCACGAACATGCCGACCGCGTGCAGCATGTTCGCGTCATGCTCGCTGTCAGCCACTATCAGCAGATGTTCAGGCAGTTGCATATCAAACACCGAAGAGCCGGTCGCCGGCATCGCCCAAGCCGGGGAGAATGTACCCCTTCTTGTTCAGTTTCCGGTCAACGGCGGCCGTAAAGATCGGCAGGTCCGGATAGCGCGCGCGGACACGGCGGATGCCTTCCGGGGCGGCGACCAGGTTTACCATCCGCACCCGCTGCGCTCCGAGTTCTGCCAGCAAATCCATCGCGGCCACGGCGCTGCCGCCCGTAGCCAGCATTGGGTCGATGAGGATGACCTCGAACGGAGCCAGGTCCGGAGGCAAGCTCTTGTGATACGAAGTCGCCCGCAGGGTGGTTTCCTCCCGTTTCAGCCCGATGAACCCTACGCGCGCATGAGGAACCAGTTGCAGGATCGAATCCAGCATGCCCAGGCCCGCACGCAGGACGGGTACGAGCACTACCTCGCGCCGGAGGCGGCAGCCGCGGGTCTTGGCCAGGGGAGTGGTGACCGGGACGGGCACCACCGCAAACGAGCGCGTCGCCTCGTAAACCATCAAAGCGGCGACTTCGCTCAGCACCCGGCGGAATTCCTGGGCGCCGGTTTGCCGGTCGCGCAGCCGGGTGAGATTATGCTGCACCAGCGGGTGCGTGATGATCGTTACCCTTTTCACCCTTAGTGCAGGAAGGTGGGGGAGAGGAAGTAGAGCTGGCCGGCCTGGAGCCTGGGCACGTCCATGCCGAGGTCCACCTTGACTACTTTGCTCTCGCTCTTGCCAAAGAGACGGAACAGGTCTGAGATATCAAAGCGTTGTTGGTACTCGATGAGGTTGGCTTTGGAGATGCCGGCGATGTTCTTCGCCCGCTTGACGGCGTCTTCGAAGGTGCCCAGTTCATCCACAAACCCCAGTTTGTAGGCTTCGGTGCCGGAGAGAATGCGGCCATCGGCGTAGTCTGGCCAGCTCTCGCTCAGAGCACGGCCTTTGCTCTTGTTCTTTTCACGCGCTGACTCCCTGCCGGTCGCTACGACATTGGTGAACTTGCCGTAAGTCTCATTAATCAGCGACTGCACCATCGCACGTTCTTCCTCCGTAATGCTGTCCGGCGGGCGTGAGCCGCTGAGCATGTCTTTATACTTCCCACTCTTGAACGTCACTGGCGACACCCCGACCTTGTCCATCAGGCCGCGGTAATTCCAGGTGCTCATGATCACGCCAATGCTGCCGGTGATGGAAAGATCATTCGCCACAATCCAGCGGCAGGGCGCCGAAACGTAGTAGCCGCCGGACGCGGCCAGGTTCCCCATCGAGCACACGACGGGTTTGCCGTGCAGCTTCCCTTGGAAATCCGCGACGGCCCGGCTGATCTCATCCGAGGCCAGCACTTCGCCGCCCGGCGAATCCACCTTGAGGATCACCGCTCTGACTTTGTCGTCCTCCTCCGCGCGCTTCAACTGCGCCTTGATCACATCGATCATGTTGTAGCCGCCCTGGTCCAGGGAGCGGCCGGTGATGATGCCGGCAACCTCGATGACGGCGATCTTGCTGGCCGCGCCATTGTCTTCGGTGCTGACCTCCTCGAGCCGCGGACCGACGGAAGCGGCGTGGGAGACGTTCAGAGGGGCGAAGCCGCGAACAAAGTGGCTCAGGTTGCCGAGCACGCTGAAGCCCAGCAAGACGAGCAGGATCAGGGCAACAATCATCCAACCCCGTCCCCGGCGGCGCGGAGGAGTTGCCGATGGCGGCACAATCACTGGTGGCGGCGTCAGCGGCGGCGGCGGTGGCGGCGGCGCAGCCGGCGGTGGTGCGGCAGGCGGCGGCGTGAAAGATGTTGGCGGTGCGGTCTCATCCATATCTCGCGCAAGCTAGCCCAAAGGCAGAAACGGGGCAAGCGGATTGCGAATTGTGGATGCCAGCGCCCGAAGAGAACTCTATGGCTATTGGGTCAGCCAGAAGCTGCGAAAAGTCTTCCGGTTCGGGTCCTTGAGTTCTTTGCAGGGACAACCGTCAATAAGGAATGTGCCGTCATCGCTCAAGACCTGAAACTCCTGGAGCCCAAGCTGTGGGTAGATGACGAGGGCTTCAGGCTGATAGCGGTTGAGGTGTTTCACAGGCAGACGCTCTGGCTTGTTGCCGGGGCCTGTCCAGCGATAGAGCTGGAATTGGTGCCCGCCATCACTGGAGCCTGCGATGATGAGGTAGGTTCCCTGATGCCAGGCAATATCACGTATTCCCAGTCCGCCCAGGTCCAACTGAACGGCGGAGCCGAAGTTGCCGGGCTTTCCCTCCATGACCTCATTTGGATTAAGGAGGGGGATCAGGAGGGCCCTGCCTGCTTGAACAGGGCTGCGGAAGCCAATCAACAAATGGCCCTCTGGGGTGGCCGAAAGCCCCTCAATGTTCAGGGCGCCCGACTCCTTGGGAGCAAGGCGTGCGGCTTCCTCAAAATGGAACTCATGGAAGCGGGGATCCAGGAGCAGATCGTCCAGCAGCCGTTTGTAGGGTATGCCGACAGGGATGAGGGAGATATCACCGTCCTTCTCGTAGATGTCCGTCGCGAAGAGACGATGGCGGTTGAGACGCTCCTTGCCATTCTTGTTTCGCCCGTGAGAGCCAATCCAGAAGGCGCGATTGCCGATGAGGGCAGCCCCCTCCAGGTCTGCCTCAAGGGACTTGCCATGCACTTCCAGAAAGCCATTGAAATCGAACTGCTTCACCGGCCCCCCAGGCTGATCGGCGCGATACACCCGCAGGATATTGTCCTCGTCATTAGCGACTACGAAGAGGTTCGAGTTGACGGTAATAGCGCCCGAGGCATCGCACATGCCGATGTGCTGCGCCGGGCGGACCAGGCGGAGAGTCGCCGAGCTTTCGGCACCCCGCGCGAAAGCGGACACGGCTAGCAGGCAGCAGAGCAGCGCGCGCATGGGAGCAGAATGGCGAGAGCGACCGCACAAAGCAATCGTTCTCTATTGAACCGGCTGAGCAGACAGCCCATAATCCGCCTACATGCGCGTTCGAATCCTGGCAGGGCTGGCGTGCTGCGCCGCCCTCATCGTTTCCGGCCAAAGCACACCGCCGCCCGCAAGCATACGACCTCTTTCCCTGCGAGAGTGCGTTGATCTCACATTGAGCCGGAACCTGGACCTGCGGATTGAACATCTGGTGACGGACACCGCCGGCTACAACCTGGCCGGCGCATACGGCGCTTACAGCCCCATTTTCCTCTTCCGCGCCCAGCGCGGCTTTGTGTCCGAGCCGGCCAACTTCGACCAGGAAAAATTCAATCCTTTCAACCCGGCTGAGATCCACACCGACACCGTCGGGCCGGGCTTGAAAGGACAGTTGCCGCTGGGCATGAGCTACGATCTGGGTGCCGACGCCATTGCCGAGGACGTGCGCACCGACTTTCGTTTCGACCCGGACCATGTGGGCGATTTCCCCGGAGGTATTCGCCGCACCAATAATTACGTGGCTGAGACGCGCCTGACCTTGCGGCAGCATCTGTTGAAGGACTTCTGGATTGATTCGGCCCGGCAGACGCTGCTCATCCGCCGTAAGGAATTGAGCATGTCGCAGCAGGCCTTGCGGTTCCAGATAATGAAGACCGTGCTGGCGGTCGAGGTAAGCTATTACGACCTGGTCGCCGCGCGCGAGCTGGTGAGGGTGCAGGAACAGGCGCTGCAACTCCGCGAACAACTGGTGGATGAGACCCGGCACCGGGTGCGGGTCGGCGATTTGCCACCGCTCGATGCCGAACAGGCGGAGACGCAGTTGCAGAACACCTTGACCACGTTGATTGGCGCCCGTGAAACGTATGTCGCCAGGCAGAATAGCTTGAAACGGCTGCTCACCGACAATTTCAGGGATTGGGCCGATGTCGATTTGCAGCCGACTGAAGTCCTGCTGGCCCTGCCGGCGGAAGTCAACCGCTCCGAAAGCTTCCAGAACGCGCTAAAGAACCGGCCCGACCTTATCGAGGCGCGGCTGGCCATCGAGAAGCGTGCCGTGATGGTCAGATTCCAACGGAACCAGCTTTTTCCCAGCCTCGACCTGGTAGGGCACTATGGCGGGCTGGGCGTGGATGCCGAATCTGACCGCGCCGTTAACCAGGCCTTTAGCTTAAGCAATCCCGATTACTTCTATGGCGTGGTGCTCAGTTTTCCCCTCGACAATGCCACCGAGCGTGGCAATTACCACGCCAGCCGGGCCGCCAAACAAATCGCTGAACTGCAACTCAAGAAGGCCGAAGAAGAAGTCCTGGTCCAGATTGCCGACTACGTTAACCGGGTCCAATCGCGCTTCAGCCAGGTTGGCTCCACGCACAAAGCCCGGTCCTTTGCCGAAGCTGCCCTGGCCGCCGAACAAAAGAAGCTCCAGAACGGGCTGTCCACCAGCTTCTTTGTCCTCGAACTGCAGCAAACCCTGACAGCGGCCCGCACGGCCGAACTCCAGGCCCTGGCTGACTACAATAAAACCCTGGCCCAACTGGCCTTTGCCGAAGGCAGCACCCTGGCGAAACATCACCTGACGCTGGAGTCGAAGTAACTCCAGCGGCGCCTGTCATTTGGTTTTAGACAGGAGGGTTATGTCCACAAGTTCACCCGGGCGGATTCTGAGGTTGGCGGGCAGGCTAACGTCGATGGGCAGGCCCAACTCGGCTCCGGCGAGCCTCATCGGGCTCAGCAACGCCAAGGGCACACTCTCCAACTGGGCGCCGACTTCCACGATTCGGGCTAACCCTACTTCCCGGCGCAAGCCGCGCGTGCGGATCTGCACCTCCATGCCAACCTTGGGTTCATCGAGGATGGGCGAGTGCAAGTAGCCCACGATTCGCACCGGCGCCAGCGTAGCAATCGCCAGAATGGATTCTCCCGCGGTTACGGCCTCGCCCGAGCGGTGGTAGATGGCGGAGACGATGCCGTCCATCGGGGCCTTCAGCGTGAAAGGGCTGAGTTCGGCTTCTGTCAGGCGCAATTTCGATTCCTGCACGGCGATGGCCGCGCGCAGCGGATCGAGGCTCACCTTCGCGATATCGAGGCTGTTGGTCAGGTGCAATGCCTCGAAGTTCCTCTCCCCTTCGGCGACGAGCTGGGTCAGTCCCTCGACTTCCTGCCGCAGCCGATCCTGGGCCGCCTTGGCCTGATCGAAAACCCGCTGGGCGACGATCTTGTCTTTGAACAACTCCTCCATGCGACGGAATTCCCCTTCAGCCAGTTGCAGGTTGACCTTCGCCCCGGCCAGTTGGGCCCGCTGTTTCATCCAGTCCAGTCGCAGTTGGTCGTAATCCATGGCGGTCCGTTGCTGGGCGGTGATGGGCTTCATGTCCGCCCGCAACAGTTCAATCTCTGCCTGAATGACGGCCAAAGAGGAGGCAAGAATCCGCGGATCGGTGATCATCACCTGTCCGACCGGGTCGCCGGCCTTGACCCTTTGAAACCGGCCGACGGTCAGCTCGGCCAGCACTCCCGGCTTATGTGAACTCACGTTGGCAACCACCGGCTCGGCCTGGCCGACCAGGGTGGGCGCGGCCACATGGCCCTTCCAGAGGAGCGCGATCATGCACACGGTGGCTCCGAACACGAGGATGGGGAGCAGCCGGTGACACGCATCCCGCCAGCGTTGCTCGAAGGGTATGGGAATCGACGAAGTAGGGTCCGGTCTCATAATTCAGATTCGTCACCGGCGTTTACGCTGGACACCCGGGCGACTCCCGCCAGGGCGCGGACTTCTTCCAGCAGTTCCTCGGTGCGCTCGGGGTTGCGCAAGAGCAGCCGGTAGGAGAGATCAATGCCCTGGTAGCCCTGGTTGGAGCGCTGGCTGGCACACTGCAACGAGCGGCTGTGGCGATGGAGCAGTTGGCGCAATTGCGCCAGCTCGGCGGCCGGGCGCACCCACTGGATGTTGAGGATAAGGTCATAGCGATGGCGAGTGCCGAAGGCTGTGACCCAAAAATAGAACATGACCGCCAGCACGGCCGCGCACCCAAAAATGGCCGAGGTGAACTTCAACGTGCCGCATGCCAGGCCGATCACGATGACGCTCAACACGTAAGCCGTGTCCAAGGTGTCGCGCAGAATGCTCCGAAACCGAACCATGGCAAAGATCGCCATCAGGCCGAATGCCACCACCAGATTGTTGGCCAGGATCATCATGACCAGGGCAACGATGACCGGCATAATGATCAGGGTATTCACATAGGAACGCGAATACGATAGCCCGGTGTGGGTGAACATGTACATCCAGGCAATGGCATGGCCGCAGGCAAAGGCCAGCAGCAGGGCGATGGCAAGCGTGGCGTAATTCGTCGGGGCTGCGCCGTAGTCGCCGCGTAGAAACCAGTCGTTCATAATGCCGGCCCTCCCATCCTCCCGGCGGGTTGGGGCGCCAACCCCGCGGGTGCGATTCTCAATTCGGGCCCGTCCGGCCAGGCGCAGGTCTGATAGTCACCAAGCAAGCGGTGAGAGCCCAGGAGCTCTACCCCCTGGCAGTACTTCGCGCACGAAAACTGCATCAGGTTGAATCTCCGGACCAATTCTTGGAACCAATTGGGGAACCGCGTGGTGAACTTCAACTCCAGGACCACAAACTCCGGGAAGACGCGGACTGGCTGCCTCATTTCCACTACCGCTTTGGCGCGGAAGTAAGGTTCGGCGCAGATGTTACGATCAAAGGTCAAGCGCACGGAGTTATCTTGCGGGCTAACCCAGGCTTCGCGCAAGTAATTGTTATGCAGCTTGGGCCGGGCGCCAAGTTGCTGCAGCAAAAGATTGAATCGTTGGAGGGTAACCAAATGCCGAGGTTCCTTGGAGAGGAGCTGGCCGGGCTCCGGCAGGTGGCCAGCCAGCAGCAAGGGAATCGCCTCGCGGCGCACTCCGCAACGTTGCTTCAGGATGCAATTGTCCATGCGGGCCTTGACCTCAAAGAACACCGGCGTTTCGGGCTTATCATCGTAATAGCGCAACCGCAGCTTAAAGCGGTTCTTGGCTCCGTTGACGGATGCGTGATGAGTCTTCAAGTCGTCCGAATCCAAATAGAGGCTATGGACCGGATAAGACAGATTCGGCTGGTCGGTCCCGTAATCATCGAGTTCCAGGTAACTGCTCACGAAATCCCGCATGCGCAGCGTGATGCCTTCGTCGATGAGGTATTTCAACTCAAAGCGCTGTTGCTGCAATCGGTGGTCCTGGGCCATAGCTCAGTGCATCAGTTGGTGGGCAGGATTCTTTGGAACCGAATCCGCCGGATATACCCATAGTCGCTTTCGCAAATCAGCAGATTGCCGTCGTAATCCATGGTGACGCTGCGGCCTTCGCTGATCTTCGGAACGGAAGGATCATAGAAGTAGGCGCCATCACCGCTGTGTGTGAAGTTGACCGAGCCGTTCAACAGCAGGTGGATAATACCGGCGGTGTCCAAATACCAAAGCTGACAACCTTCATGGGAGAGCAGCAGGTAACCGCCTGTGGGCATGGGCCAGGGACTGCGGATCCCGGCGAGGCCGGTCGCTACCGCCGAGAAGCCATCGCCCCCGCCATTGGTGGTGCCATTGCCGGCCAGGACGATCACCGTGCCGTCAGGATGGACGCGATAGGCGTAATTCGCACCGCGATCGCAGACGATGACGTCTCCCCCTGCTTCGACAAACAAGGTGCCTAATTCGATGAAGCCCGAGGCGAGTGTGTGCAGACCGCCCGAGGGGGTCCAACTCCGCAGCTTCGTTCCGGCGCAGAAATAGGCCAACGCTTCGTCGTCTCTCACCCAGAGGCCGCGCCCGATGTTGAGTGCTGATCCATCCGAAGTGGCCTGGAACAACATTGTCATGATGCCGTTGGTATCCACCCGCCGCACCCGCCCGTTATCCGTGTCCAGCACATAAACGGTGCCGTTCGGGCGGACCCAAAGACCGTTGGGAAAGTTGAGTTGCAAAGTCGTGGCAGCGGCTGGGCCTTCACCATTGAACCCGCCGGTATGCGTGCCGGCGTGTGTGTGAATAGTGCCATCCGGCGCGACCCTGAGGACCGAGTGGCTGTTCTTGTCGGCGATATAGACATTGCCCGCGCGGTCCGCCATGGCGATATGCGGTCGGGACAGGGCCGCCCAGGTGGCCGGCCAGCCTTCATAAGCCGAGGACCAGTAACTGACAGTATCCAGCCGCCCCAAGCCGTTGCCCGCGATGGGCTCCAGGAGACCGTAGGCGCGAACCAGGTTGGTAAACCCTTGTGGTGTGGGTGGGACACCAACGCCTTGCATGCGATAGAAGCGGGTTTCTCCGTCGCTGGGCACTGTGAGTGTGCCCGCCGAATTGGTGGCGAAGGCATTCTGCCCGTAAGTCCAGGAGCCGGCAGGTGTGCTGGACACTTGGACCGTACAGATGCCCGGGACGGGGGAGTTGGTCCACGCTAACACCCCTTCTTGGCTAAAGGTGGTCACCCGAAGGGAAGGTGCGGCGTGGCTGGCGATGACGGAAACTATCAGTGCGAACAAGGCTACAATCATCCCTCGGCTGCCGCGCAGCATCGCGCGCGGCGGCTTCCTTTCGGACATTTGCCACAGAGTCACTATTCCATTCTTCGATTAAGCATCAGCTCGCACTGCTGGAACTCAACCACATATTCCAAGCACTTACAGTGCCAGACACTTAAAGGATTAACCCTTAACAGGTCAAGCTTCGACTTTGCCGGGTTTCCCGCCGGGTCATGCAGAATGGCTGAATCCCCGTTATCCGGGAGCTTCCCCTCGCAATCGCCCACGACGTCAATCGACGGCTGCGGAGGCATATCCCACCCGGCTTATCGCCGCGACTGACGACCCACTAAGGCTCTGTCCTCCTCCCGCCCGCGCAATTCAAACTCTTTGAGCAGACAAGGGCTTGCTTGTCACCCGCCATGAGTCCTCTAAGCTTCTGTCCATGAACAAGCGGTGCCTGTTGTTTGTGGCCTTGGTAATGTTGGTGCAACTCTCCGGGGAAGCCTGGCTTGTGGCAGCGCCGGCGCCGCAGCCGGCTGTGGCCAAAGCCGAGACAACCCGGCCTGACGTGGATACCGCCAATCAGCGCGACCGCGAACTCCCTGCCGGCATCGCCGGCTGGACCAAGTATGAAGGCAATCCCGTCATGGGCGGCCAACACGGCACGTGCTTTGATATCTCAGTCTTGAAGGAAGGCGAATTGTACCGCATGTGGCTCTCCTGGCGGCCAAAGGCGAGCGTGGCCCTGGTCGAAAGCCGGGACGGCTTCCATTGGAGCGAGCCGCCCCGAATCGTCCTCGGCCCCAGGAAGGATACTGGTTGGGAGGACGACATCAACCGCCCCGTGGTACTGAAACGTGAGGATGGCTACCATCTTTGGTACACCGGTCAGGCCAAAGGCCATTCGGCCATCGGTTACGCCACCAGTCTCGACGGCACCACCTGGAAGCGCATGAGTGACGGCCCGGTGCTGTCTCCGGAGAAGCCGTGGGAGAAGGTTGCCGTCATGTGCCCGCACGTGTTGTGGGACGCGCAGGCTGGGCTCTTCCGCCTCTGGTATTCCGGTGGCGAGCAAAACGAGCCCAACGCCATCGGCTATGCCACCAGTCCGGACGGTCGCCGCTGGACCAAATACCCGGCCAACCCCATCTTCACCCCGGACCCCACCCTTGACTGGGAGAAACACAAAGTCACGGCCTGCCAGGTCGAGCGGCGCGGGGATTCGTATTTGATGTTCTACATTGGCTTCCGCGATGAGGCCCACGCCCAAATCGGCCTCGCCCGCTCTCGCGACGGCATCACCAACTGGCAGCGCCATCCGTCCAATCCAATCGTCCGCCCCGGCGAAGGGCAGTGGGACCATGACGCATGCTACAAACCCTACGCGATCTTCGACGGCCAGAAATGGTTCCTCTGGTATAACGGCCGCCACGGCGGCCTGGAGCAGATTGGCGTCGTGCTTCACCCCGGTGAGGACTTGGGCTTCTGAACCTGAGCGACAGCGGCTGTCGGAATTCACGTCGCTCCGCCCTGTCCACAGTAACGGCTGCTGCGGAACATTCGTTGGGACAGCACTTTGGGACCGGAGGAACCAGTTTCGACAGCGTTAATCAGAAGCAGCACGGTCCTTGGCGTAGCGGCAAAGCACGCTCAAGAGGGTGTCGATCTGCGGGCGGGTGTGTTCGCTAGAGAGGACGAAGCGGAAGTAGCCGTTCGGCGGGCTGCCGGGATACTTGATAAACGGCCTAAAGATCCCCGCCGCCAAAAGAGCGCGGTTCAAATGGTCCGCCTCATGCGAACTCCGCGGGATCAGGGGCACAATCGGCCCGGGCGTTTCAGGCAGAAGCAGACCGACCTCGCGCAAAGCCGTTTTCACTCGCGCCGCATTGCGCATCAGCCGGGGCCTTAAGGTCTTGTCCGCTTTCAGAATCCGGACGCCCGCCAGCGCCGCGTTGGCCAGTGGNNTTGCTCAGCGTGACGGTTTGAATGATGCGGCGGCGGCTCACACCCGCATGTTCGGGCGCGCCCTGACCGTTGCGGCCCAGCACCCCGGCGCCGTGCGCGTCATCCACGAGGATCAGCGCGTCCCTGGGCAGGACCTTCAGGTATTCGGCAAGAGGGGCGGCGGAGCCGTCCGACGAGAACATCCCATCGGTGAGCAGGAGCAGTTTCGAGCCGGGGCCGCAGCGCCGCACGGCGCCTGCCACGGCTTCGGCGTCGCGGGACTTGAACTCGAGCACGGGACAATCCAGCAGGCGCGCGGCATCCGCCAGCGAGGGATGAGCCTTTGCGTCAATGAGCGCGTGCGAGAAGCGCCCGGCCAACGCCTGAGCGACCACCAGGTTGGTGACGTAGCCGCAAGAGACGAGCAAGGCGCTTTGCACGTCGAAGAAGTCAGCCAGTTCCGCCTCCAGTTCAAGGTAAAGCGTGTGGTTGCCGGTCGTCATTCGGGAAGCGGCGACGTTCATCCCATATTTCTTCACGCCGCTTTGCAGGGCCGCTACGACGCGCGGATGGCTGGCGAGCCGGAAGTAATCGCAGCCGGAGTAATAGGAGAGCTTGCGGTGACGATAGCGCACGTAGGTGCGGCTGATTTGCTGAAGCGGCTCTGGCTCTATCATGGCCGCATGATATAAGCCACCTGCCCCATAGAGCACGCAGAAAGTGGCGGGGCTACTGTGTGAGAGGCGCGGTCTGCGGCATGAGTTGGACGATGTCGCCGGCCTGCAAGGGAATGTCCACTCCGCTCAGCAACTGGCTGGGCTCCACGCGATTCGCGATACCGTTGTGCACAATGATGATTTGGCCCGGGTCTTTGGCGCCGTAGTAATCGGCGGCCACCAGGGCCTTGGCCAGCGTCATACCCTCGGTCCAGGGGACAACGCGGTTGCGGACTTCGCCATTGACGGTAACGCTGGGTGCCTGAGTCTGCTGCATGCGGGCGAGGGCTTGTTGCTGCCCCGCCATGAAGGCGGCGCGCGCCCGGGCGTCGGCGTTGCTCTTGGAAACACAGCCGCCAAGGAGGACAGCGAGCAACAGGACGCACAGACTGATTGGACGTAACTGAAACATCCAACCACGAACATCCAACATCGAACATCCAAGGACTGCCACTCGCGCAAGCACTGGTTGTTGGATGTTGGTTGTTGGTTGTTGGATGTTCCGCATGGCCGGCATGAGAGGGAAGGAGACCTCCGGACACGAACGCTGGTTGGCTGTTTCAAGCACTGCTGCAACCATGGCTATTCACTGTTCACCGGGCCGCTTGAGAATCTTCCCGAACTCGCTTTCGCCCGGCTCGATCTCAATCCGGCCAGGCGGTTTGGGCTCCTCCGGGTGTGAATGCGAGCTGTGCCGGGCGTCGGGCTTCGCCGCCTTGGGCGCCAGGGGAAAGGCGGCCGGATGCGCCGGCGGCGGTGGAGCTTCGCCTGGTTCGCTGTCTGCCGTCTCGGGGCTTTTGCCCGGGATGTACCAATTCTTGCGAGCGTCCAGCCACGCGCGATACCGCTGCTGGGTCCACATGCCATGCTCGGCGCCGGTCTCCAGCGAGGAGGTGATCTTGAAGAAGTCGCGGTTGCGGATGAAGTTCTTCACCGCGTGCGTTGGGACGAGGATTTCGCATTCCGGCACGCGGATGTTCAACTCGGGGCGAAAATGGAGGCGCTGGGAAATGACGGCCACGATGCAGTCGGCCAGTTGCGCGGCAATGCTGCTTTGGATTTCAGCAGGGAAAGCGGAAACGACGCGTTGCAGCGCCTCAGCGCAAGTCGAGGAATGGACGGTGGCCATGACGAGGTGGCCAGTCTCCGAAGCGCTGAGCGTAAGCCGCATCGTCTCCGGGTCCCGCATCTCGCCCACCATCAGGACATCGGGGTCCTCGCGGAGGGAATCGATCAGCGCCTGCTCGAAGCTCGGCGTGTCACGCCCGACTTCGCGCTGGCGGATGTAGGCGCGGCGCGGGCGGAAATTGTATTCGATCGGGCTCTCAATCGTCACGATATGCCGCGTGTCGGTCAGGTTGATCTCCTGGATCAACGCAGCGAGGGTGGAGGACTTGCCGGAACCGGTGGCCCCGCTGACCAGGATCAGGCCGTTGTGGCCGGCGATCAGCTTCTTGAAGTCGGGATGCAGATTCAGCTTGTCCACCGTGGCCACAAAGGAAGCGAGCAGCCGGATGGCGAAACCGATGCCGCGGGAAGTTTGCAGGATGTTGATACGGACACGCACGCCGTGGAAGGTGCGGGAGCAGTCGTACGACTTCTGCTCCAGGAAGCGCGGCCATTCGTCCTCGCCGGTCACTTGCCGCGCCATCTCCAGCAGCAGATTGGCCGGGAGCGGCTCGCCTGTAGTGCGCAGCGTGCCGCGCACGCGCAGCGCCGCCGGCAGACCCGCTTCGAGGTGCAAATCGCTGGCCCCGTTGCTGGCCGCCAGATTGATTAGTGTGTCCAGGTCCATGCGCAGACTGTATCCTTCAATATTCGCCGTGGCAAAAAGTTCCTGCAACCCCCGGCTAACAGCACGTCGGCGCCTCCTGCAGGATTTCAACGCAATGCGGAATGGCCCCTTTGACGAAGCCGAGGCACTCGACCGCTCCCTTCGGCTTGCCGGGCAGACAGATCACCAAAGCTCGCTCCACCACGATGGCCAAACCCCGCGAGAGAATGGCGTTCGGCGTGAGCTTCATTGATTCCCAGCGCATGACTTCGCCGAAGCCCGGCAGTTCGCGCCCGCCGATTTCGCGCAACGCCTCGGGCGTAACGTCCCG
>PLZQ01000036.1:0-147 GCA_003152225.1 Limisphaerales bacterium
CGGGTGATGGCAAGCGAAAGTCCGGTAGAGACGGGCGTGCAAATTTATCTGTGCCGTGATCGCTTCGAAACGCTGACCTCGGTATTGAAACCCGGTTCCATCGTGGTCGTCGGCGGTCGGAAGAGATGGTGGCCAACGAAGGATGAA
>PLZQ01000036.1:208-2964 GCA_003152225.1 Limisphaerales bacterium
ATTATTGCCGGAATCGCGTCGTTGGGGGTGTTTATTTACCTGATCTACGCGCTGCTCCGTCCGGAGAAATTCTGAGGAGAGAACAATGACTAGCATTGGAATTCTGCAAATCGCGATCTTTTTGGCGCTGATCCTCATCTGCGCGAAGCCCTTAGGCGCGTACATGGCACGTGTGTTCGAAGGTCAACGCACCTTCATGCATCCCGTTCTGCGGTGGTTGGAGGTGTTGACCTACAAAGCCGTGGGCGTGAAAGAAGACGTGGAGCAGCGCTGGACCCATTACGCGGCATCCCTGCTGAGCTTCAGCATATTCGCGTTCCTGTTCACATACGGGCTCCAGCGCCTGCAAGGCATCCTGCCCTTCAATCCTCAGCACTTCGGGGCCGGACAGGTCACCCCCGATCTGGCATTCAACACGTCAGTGAGTTTCATCACGAACACGAACTGGCAATCGTATGCCGGTGAAGCCACCCTGAGTTATTTCGCGCAGATGGCGGGCTTAGCGGTTCAGAACTTCTTGTCCTCAGCCGCGGGCATTGCCGTCGCAGTAGCGTTGATTCGCGGCTTCGCGCGGCAGGAGAAAAAGACCATCGGCAACTTCTGGGTGGACGTCACGCGCGCCACAGTGTATGTGCTGCTCCCCATGGCAATCATTGGCGGCCTTCTGTTCGTGTCGCAGGGCGTGGTCCAGAATCTGAATCCTTACACCGAGGTGACCACCGTTGAGGGCGCGAAACAGACTATCGCGCAGGGACCGGTGGCCTCGCAGGAAGTCATCAAGCAGCTCGGGACCAATGGCGGCGGGTTCTTCAACGCCAACTCGGCTCATCCATTCGAGAATCCGACACCGTTTAGCAATCTGGAGCAGATGTTTCTGATCTTCGTGATCCCGGGGGCCCTGACATACACCTTCGGCAAGATGGTTGGCGATACGAGACAGGGGTGGGCGATTTTCGCCGCCTTCTCGGTCATGTTCCTGATCGGCGTGTTCGTCTGCTACCACTTTGAGCAGGCCGGCAACCCGAATCTGGCCAAACTCGGGATCCAATCCGCAGCCACGTCGGGGCAAGCCGGAGGCAACATGGAGGGCAAAGAGGTTCGTTTCGGTATCGCGAACTCGGCCTTGTTTACCACAGTGACCACGGACGCCAGCTGCGGCGCTGTAAATGCGATGCACGACAGCTACACGCCGATTGGCGGCCTGGTTCCGATGTTCAACATGATGACCGGCGAAGTGATCTTCGGCGGCACGGGCGCTGGCCTGTATGGAATCCTGCTGTACTGCATCCTGGCGGTGTTTATCGCGGGCCTCATGGTAGGCCGGACACCGGAGTACCTGGGCAAGAAGATCGAGCAGAAAGAGGTCAAGATGGCCATGCTGGCGGTGATAGCAACCGCGTTCAGCATTCTGGTTTTTACGGCGCTCAGCTCGATGATTCATTTCCCGGAGAAAGGTTACTGGAATCCTCCCGGCAACGCCACGGCGAACCTCAACAACAGCGGCCCGCACGGGTTTGGAGAGATTCTGTACGCGTACGATAGTGGCACGGCCAATAACGGCAGCGCCTTTGGCGGCCTGAACGCCAACACACCGTGGTACAACTTGACCATCGGACTCGCCATGGGCATGGGCCGCTTCCTTTTCCTGCTTCCGCTTCTCGCGGTTGCCGGCAGCCTAGCGCTCAAGAAGAAGATTCCGTCTACGGCTGGGACCTTTCCTACTCACGGACCCCTATTTGTCGGACTATTGGTTGGCACAGTTCTGATCGTGGGCGCCCTCACGTTCTTCCCCGCGATTTCGCTGGGACCGATTGTTGAACATTACCTGATGCATAGCGGCAAGCTATTTTCCATGATTCTGCTGCCGTTTCAGGGGATTTGGAGTTAGCCATGGCCATCACTACCACTACAGAACCACAAGTAACACCGCAACTTCCGCCAGACGATCCGACGTCGCTTCTGCCAAGGAAGCTAGTGCGGGCTCGCCCGCTCTTTGACCCGGAAATCGTGCGGAAGGCAACAGCGGCATCCTTCGCAAAGCTGAACCCGGCAACCTTGTTCAAAAACCCGGTGATGTTTGTCGTAGAGGTGGGCGCCGCGATCACCACTGTATTCCTGGTCCGCGATCTGTTCACGGGCGGCGGCGCGATCGGATTCCAATTCCAGATCTCTCTTTGGCTCTGGTTCACAGTCCTGTTCGCCAACTTTGCCGAAGCCATNNTGGAACAAGTGCAGGGTTCCATGTTGCGAGTCGGCGACATCGTGATTTGCGATGCTAACGACCTCATTCCCGGAGACGGAGAAGTTATCGAGGGCGTGGCCACCGTGGACGAATCGGTGATTACAGGAGAGAGCGCCCCGGTCATTCGCGAATCCGGCGGTGACCGCAGCGCGGTGACAGGTGGCACTCGCGTCCTGTCCGATCAAATCAAGATCAAGATCACTTCCAACCCGGGCGAGACGTTCCTCGACCGCATGATCGCCCTGGTAGANNGGCGCCCAACGCCAGAAGACGCCGAATGAGATTGCGCTGAACATCCTGATCGCGGGCCTGACGCTGATCTTCCTGCTCGCGGTGATTACGTTGCAACCCTATTCGGTGTTCAGTGTCGCGCAGGCGGGCTCGGGATCGATTCCCACCGTCGCGGTCCTGGTGTCCTTGCTGGTCTGCCTGATCCCGACGACGATCGGCGGATTGCTTTCCGCCATCGGCATTGCCGGCATGGATCGTGTCATGCAGCACAACGTCCTGGCCA
>PLZQ01000408.1:0-30237 GCA_003152225.1 Limisphaerales bacterium
GCGCGCAACATTAGTAGTAGAATTTCAACAAGCCTCCTAGCCGCTCGCGCGTCTGGATTTGGCCCGTTGATTCACCGATTCGGTCCTCTGGCCTCGGAAAAAGAATCACATTCCCTTTCCCTTGGTGATTCCTTTCACCGTGAAAATGAAGAAGGTAATTGGATAGTACCCGTCGCAGTGATGCTTCGCCGAACAAGATCATTTTCGACAGGCACTCCTCTTTCACGGACCGATGCCACCTTTCCAAATTGGCGTTCAAATTCGGACTCCGCGCCGGCAACTTCACCGCCTTGATCCCCACGGCCTCGAGGATTCCGGTGAAGGCGTTACAGAAGTTCGCATCTCGATCGTGCAGCAGATAACGGCAGCCGTTGAGAAAACCGGTGTCTGCAAAACTGATGTTTCGCGCCATCTGCTCCATCCAGCGCTGGTCCGGCGACGTGGTGATTCCGGCGATGCATACCTGGCGCGATGCGACTCGCATGCACGATAACACGTAGAACGTCATCAACCCGCCCGCAGTCCACACTTCTACTGTGAAAAAATCCACTGCAGCCAGGACTTCCAGGTGCGAACGGATG
The DNA here is from genome assembly GCA_003152225.1 of Limisphaerales bacterium. Taxonomy (GTDB): domain Bacteria; phylum Verrucomicrobiota; class Verrucomicrobiia; order Limisphaerales; family UBA8199; genus PALSA-1440. The sequence continues at coordinate 582 of PLZQ01000408.1, forward strand.
AATTCACCCCAGCTCATCGTCCGCCCGCGCTCGGGCGCGGGCCCGATGTCGTGTCGATTTAAAATATTGGCCACGGTCTGGTGGCTCACTTCGTGCCCGAGATTACTCAGCGCACCCGCAATCCGCCGATATCCCCAAGTGCGATTCTCTCTCGCCAACTGCAAGATCAATTCTTCGATCTTATCGCTCGTCGAGCCGCCTTTACCGGGTGACCGATTCTTTGAACCGTCGAACTTCTTGGCGATCAAGCGGCGGTGCCAGGCCAGAATCGTTTCCGGCCGGACGATCTGCGCTACCTCTTGCAGCCCTTTCCGGCCCAGTCGTTTGGCGACCGAAGCCAAGCTGATGCGTTCGGGATCGGTGAGCCGAATTCGCCCCTGAATCTGGTTCCGTAGGATTCGATTCTCTGTCACCAGATATTCATTTCGGGCCAGGAGCTCTTCGTCAACGGATCCCGTGACGTAAGCAAGCATTCTCTTCCAGTTCATCGGCACAAATTGAACCATCGCTTACGCCCACAGGCAACTTTTCGCTCCCGTCGTAACTGCTTGCGGATAGACCCATTCGACCGATTTGACCATACGGGGTGGCGCATTTCTACTGGGTAGCTTGCTATCGGCTGGGATTCTCTATTGGCAGTTGCGTTACCTACCCGCCGAACTCAGCGCTAATCGGTCGCGGCGTCTTTCAGTCGTGTGGTTGAGGGGCCATTGTCGCCGATGCGGTACCGATGAAGCCAGCTCAGCTCAGGCATCTGGCGACCTCGGCGAACCTGATCACCGTCTCACCTTCTCCCGAGAACAAAAAAGGCATTCTTGTAGAATTACAAGCCAACTGACCCAAACCCGGTTGTAACGGTCGGATTGGCGGGGATATCATGGCAGGGATTACGCAACTTGCGTTATGCAATTTGCGTAACCACTCCTCATTTGAGGGCTGGTATGCCAGCCTTTTCGCCGGTGTACCGGCGAAGAGTGCCCGTTTTGCGATTCTTCGTGACTCTGCTGCACAGACCACTTAAACGCCAGGTATCTGGACCCGTTATGTGCAACTGCCGCGGTACGCAAGGTTCCAGCCAAATGAACGATGAAACAAACTGCGATGGACGCTGCGGATTCCGAATTCAGGTTCTGGTTTGGAGGCCAAATTCGGAAATTAGCACTCCAGCATGATTTGGGTGGTCCCCACATCAGCCGGGTTCAGAAACCAGACTATCGGAAGCAACTCATCACCCAGATCCGGACACGGGCTCTGGCGGCTACCGCCGCTCAGGAGCTGAATGCTCCGCTCACGGACCTAGACCAGTTGTGCCAACTCGCCGCTGATGAGTTGATCCGAATACGCGAAATCCGTTACGCACATGAAACAGGCAAACTGCCGACTGAGGCTTTGCGGCAACTCCCTATCTTCCCAGCATACCGGGACTATTTCGAAGAAGCCCCGTTGCTGGTTTTGCGTGAACTCGTGGAAACCCTGAGGGAAAGGCGGCGTTCAGAATCAAACGAGAGCCCTCCTGAATTGTCCCCTCCTCCTGCGTCGAAAGAAAGTGGTGGACCGATATCCCACCAGACCCGCGAGTGGCTGACGGCGCAGGTAATAGGCTTTGCGATACCCGGGTGCCGGGATGCTCGAACAACAATAGCGTGTTTGCGAGCGACTGGAACGCCTCGCCGCTTCGAATTAATGCCCACTCGTATTTTGCACTCACAGCGTGACCGCTCCCGTATACTCAAGCCCTTCTTTTGAACTTCTTCGCTTTGGCCCACATCCTGCCCGCCATCGCCACCACCGATTCCCCACCGGTCGCCGCAACCCAGATCCCCGTCCCTTTCCTAAAGTCCATCGATCGCGAGATCTCCCTCGCCACCAAACCCCGCCTTCTCCGCATCCGCACCATTCTCGCCAGCGCCGCCACCGTCCTTGCCCAGGTCCGCCAACTTCATCTCCGGTGATCAGGGCCCAAACTTGCCCAGGATTTCCGAAGCCGAATAAAGAGCCAAGAGCTTCCTGGACCGCCTGACAGGTCACTCTTTCAAGAGTTCCAGGGTCAGGTAGAGCAGCGCTGCAAAGTAATGAACGCCCTCCCGGTCATCGCCCTGATGTTATTGATTCTTTTCAGGAACGCGCGTGGTGTACGATCTCGCGAGTAAAAGCCGCGAAATTGAAAACTGTATTTGAACCTCAAATACCCCTCAAATACCCCTTACAAATTTCTGCCGGAGCCTGCCGCCTGACACCGTTATATATTTATTTGCCTTAAGAATGAGCTTTTTTCGAGGAATTCATAATGGAAATCTGCCTTCTAAGCAGAGGGTCTTGGGTTCGAATCCCAACGGGCGCGCCATTTTGAGAAGTTCGTTACCACAAATTATACCACATCTGGTAGCGGCAGGGCGGTGACAGGAGCCCATGCGTAACGAGACGCATGAGCAAAATTGAAGAAACTGCCTATACTCCGCAGGGCATGACGCAAACAGCGCTGCCCGAGAAACCGAAAACCTGGATCTGCAAAGCCGACGGCATCTACCTCCACGTGCCATCCGGCTTTTTTTATTGGCGCCCCGGGGGTCGTAAGCATCGCACCTGGGAGAACCTGCTGACCACTGCGCTGGCCATTGCTAAGGAGCGATACGCCAAGCTGCGGTATCCTGCCGAGAAGCCGGTGGCAGAGCCCAAGCCCGACGTCACGATGGGGCAAGTGATCCGCAAATACATCCAAGACAGCTACCCAGACAAGCACAAAGCCAAGCGCACGGGCCAGACGCTGGCAGACGAAGAGCATCACTGCGAAACCCTGCTCAAGTTCTGGGACCATCTCACGGTGGATTCATGCGGGCCGGCCGCCTGCGACCGATACCACACCTGGAGGAACGAGCGGGGCTTCCAGCATGGGACCGGCGAAAGGCAACTGGACAGGGAATTGAACACGCTCAACAACGCATGCCGCTGGGCCGTGAGGTCGGAGTTGATCAAGTTCAACCCCGTGGCGGAGCGGCCCCGTTACCAGGCACACAGCTCCGTCCACCATTGCCGGGAGTTCATGCCCGAAAACGCGGATGAATTGCACACCCTGGCAGCCAAGCTGTTCAAGCACCCCAATTCGGTCGTGGGGTTCCAGCTCCTTTTCGAGGCATACACCGGCCTCCGCACGCAGGAGATCCTCATGTGGGGGCAGGATGGGTTCGGAGAGGTCCTGCAGGGCAGTACTTTTGTGCGTTGCTGGCGGGCCAAGGGCCAGCACGCAGTGAACCCCTAGTCGACGTCCATCCCGGCCTCCGGGCGCTCCTGGAGGCTCACGCGCGCTGGAAAGGGGTAAACTATCTGACACGTCCAGAGTTCTTCCCTTCGCACTGCGGGGGGACGGTCGACATAGGCGCCCTGGCTCATGCGTTGCGACGTATCTGCAAGGGAGGAAAGAAGTACACGTCGCACGGCATGCGAGCGTGGTACGTGCTGGTCCGTAGGAGTCAGGGAGCAACAGATCCCCAGATTGCCTGGGAAATCGGCCACACCTCCGGGGGCGCCTGCATCGCCTCTACATACGGGGGAGTTCCTGAATGGTGGCGGAGTGGAGGTGGCCCAAACCTGCAGTGGTTGCCTGCTGGAGAGCCTGCGTGGGCGTTGTGGGTGGTAAAAACTTCGTCAGGAAACGAAGTCGTTGATTCTGCTGGGTTTGTCTCCAAGCTAATCAGTCATGTTGGCGATTGTCTCGGCGCTCTTGCGCTGCCTATTTTCCTGGCTCCGTCCCAAACACGAACTGGCCCTGGAGAATTTGGCCCTCCGGCACCAGATCGCGGTGCTCAACCGGCCGGCGCCCAAGCCCAGACTGCAGGGCAAAGACCGGTTGTTCTGGGTGGTCTTAAAAAGATGGTGCCCAAACTGGCGTGCCGCGTTGATCATCTTCCAACCCGAGACCGTCATCGGTTGGCAACGAGCCGGGTTCAGGATGTTCTGGCGATGGAAGTCCCGGCCGCGCGGAGGACGACCGGGAAAGGATAGCGCGCTGATTGAGCTGATTCGCCGGATGTGGGTCGTCAACCCGACCTGGGGCAGTCCGCGTATCCTCGACGAACTGGCGAAACTGGGTCTGGAGGCCTCGACGGCAACGATCCGGAAGTATCGCCCCAAGTCCGGGCGCCCACCTTCACAAAGTTGGCGGACTTTTCTCCAGAACCATGCGGGTGCGATCGCTGCCCTGGACTTCTTCGTGGTTCCCACGGTGACTTTTCGCCTGCTCTACGTGTTGGTCGTGATCACCCATGAACGGCGCAAAGTCGTTCATTTCAACATTACTGATGAACCAACGGCAGCGTGGACCGCACAACAGATCATCAATGCGTTCCCCTACGACACCGCACCCAAGTATCTGTTGCGGGACCGCGATTCGATTTACGGATCGGTCTTCGTGCAGCGGCTTGAGGGTATGGGCATCCAGCAGAAGTTAATCTCCCCGAGATCTCCTTGGCAGAACCCCTACGTCGAGCGCCTGGTGGGTTCGATTCGACGTGAATGCTTGGATCGAGTGATCGTGTTCCAGGAACGGCAGTTGCGCCAGATTCTCGAATCCTACTTCGAATATTACCACAAAGTCCGCCGGCACCGATCGCTTTCACACGACAGTCCAATCCCGCGGCCAGTTGAGTCCCCTGACCGTGGGAAGGTGACCGAGATGCCACTGGTGGGCGGCCTGCGTTGGTTAAATTGTGGGCCGCTCCGAGCCCGTAGTGACAGATCTTTCACGCTCCAACAGCATGGCATGAGCTGGTTCCACGCACGGAACTGAGCCCGGCCCTCGCACTGAACTCCGTGCAATTCAATATGGCCAGGCTCTGCGGTCCCATGTTGGCGGCGGCGCTGATTGGTGCAAATCGGTGTCGCGGGTGCCTTCACTTTCAATGCCTGCACGTTCCTTCGGCTGTTGCCCGCCCTTTTGTTCGCTATTCCGAACGCTCCAGCCCCGTCTCGCCCCAAGACGGTCTCCATCTACGACGACATCCGCGAGGGCCTGAAATTCGTTTGGATGAGCCCCGGCACTCGTCGCCTTACCAGCTAATGGTTCGAGGCGGCGGCTTCCCTAGAACTGATTAAAAAAAGCGCTCTCGCTTACCCGGGTTGCCGATAATTCAATAGTCTTAGGCATTTATGGATGTGGCGCGGCGCGTTCTAATCAGTTCGGATTGGAACCGGGCCCGACCTCGACAAGGTAATAATCCTGGCCGAAGCCAGAGATGCTATTGTCCGGCCCCATCACACCAATCAGAAGATGATGCATACGAACCGTAACTCTGAATTTACTATATCCGCCGCAGCAGATCGGCCGCTGAGGAGCACGAACCGGAGAATCTTGATTCGCGTTTTAATCGGTTTGGCGTTGCCGTGCCTCTTGGCGGGGCCTTCAAGGGCGACCGAGAGGCAGCTTCTGCGAGGCCACATACCTGCGTCAGCGATGCATTCGCAACCGATTGGGCGGTTGCCGGCCTCGAATCATCTGCACCTGGCAATTAGCCTGCCGCTGCGCAACGCGGAGGCCCTCAGCAACTTGCTCCAGCAGATTTACGACCCGGCCAGTTCCCGCTACCATCAATATCTGACGCCGGCACAGTTCACGGATATGTTTGGTCCGACCGAGCAGGATTACCAGGCGGTTATCGCGTTCGCCCGGTCTCGCGGTTTGACGGTGACTGGCACCCATCCGAACCGCACACTGGTGGATGTGGTCGGGTCGGTAGCCGAGGTGGAGAAAGCCTGTCACGTAAAGATCGGAGTTTATCAGCATCCAAAGGAAGCTCGCACCTATCATGCGCCTGACGTCGAGCCGTCACTCGATCTGTCCACTCCGGTCCTCTACATTGCCGGCCTGGACAATTACGCGCTGCCTCGGCCGCTTATTCGTCGAAGGCAGGACAGCCAAAACTCTCCCAACCAGGCGCTCACCGGCTCCGGCCCGGGCGGCAACTTCATCGGCTACGACTTCCGCAACGCCTAAGTCCCCGGCGTTGCGCTGACCGGTGCAGGCCAGACGGTGGCCCTGCTGGAATGTGATGGCTATAACGCCAGCGACATCACGTCTTACAGGACCACCGCCGGGTTGCCCAACGTTCCCTTGCAAAACGTATTAGTGGACGAATTTAACGGCGCGCCGCAAGACGCGGATGCCGCCAAAGAGGTCTGTCTGGACATTGAAATGGCCATCTCCATGGCGCCGGGCCTCTCAAAAATCATCGTCTATGAAACCGCCGCCGACACCCCCGCCTATATCTACGACTTGCTGAACCAGATCGCCAATGAGGACCTGGCGAGCCAGATCAGTTCCTCATGGGTTTTCAGGAATGACGCGAGCCTGGACCAGATTTTCGGCCAGTTCGCATTACAGGGGCAGTCCTTCTTTGAGGCTTCGGCGACCAGGACGCCTACACCGCACAGACATATCAATGGAACGATGACCCCTACACCACCCTGGTCGGGGGCACAACTTTGACCACCAGTGGGCCCGGGGGTTGCTGGGTGTCGGAGACTGTCTGGAACTGGGGATTGGTGAGGGGCGCTTACTTCGGCACCGGGGGCGGCATCAGCGACAACTACTCTATCCCGACATGGCAACAAGGCATCAGCATGGCCGCGAGCGGTGGCTCGACGACCATGCGCAACGTTCCAGATGTGGCGATGACGGCGGATGGCATTTATGTCGCGGCTAATGGAACTGGCTACACTGGCGTTGGTGGCACGAGTGCTGCCGCACCGCTCTGGGCCGGTTTCACGGCGCTGGTCAATCAGCAAGCTGCCGCCAATGGGCAACCGCCGGTCGGCTTCATCAATAAGGCCATCTACGCTATTGGCAAGAGTTCGGCTTATAGCTCGTGCTTTCACGACATCACGACCGGGAACAACACCTCCAGCAGCAGCCCCACAAGTTACTACGCGGTGGCAGGCTACGACCTCTGCACCGGCTGGGGCACGCCCGCCGGCCAAAGCCTGATCAACGCCCTGGCTGCCGCACCTGTGAGCGGGCCCCCGAAAATCACCGTCCAACCGGCCGATCAGACGGCAACCGTCGGGGGCAGTGTGACGTTCAGTGTCAGCGCCGGAGGCATGACGCTACTTAGCTACTTCTGGCGACGCAATGGCACGCCCATTGCCGGGGCGACAGGCTCAAGTTACACCACCAACAACGTCCAGTTGCTTGATGGGGGCAGCCAGTTTAGTTGCCTGGTCAGCAACACCTATGGAACCGCGCTCAGTTCCAACGCGCTGCTGAATGTGGGCGACACCTCTGGCCTCGGCGCCGCCGTGAATTATCCGACGGTACCGTGGGCCACTTTTGGCGACGCCCCCTGGCGGGAGGAAACGAGCGTAACTCACGACGGGGTGTCAGCCGCTCAGAGCGGAACGGTCGGCAAGAACCAGAGCTCGACGCTGGAAGTGGCCTTGGTTGGCCCTGGCACACTTTCTTTCTGGTTTTACCCGGTGTTTGGCAGTTCCGGAGATTGGCTGAAAGTGAGCGTAGGTACGAGTAGCGTCCACTCTTATTTATATTTCGGCACGGGCTGGTACCAGGAATACCTGCCCGTTCCCGAAGGCCCGCAGCTTGTGCAATGGGAATTCGGCAGCACTGATACCGCCGCCCACTCGGTTTACCTGGATCAGGTCAGTTTCGCCAGCATCCCTACGGCTTTGCTGACAGTGCTGGCCAGCCCCACCAACGGGGGCAAGGTCAGTGGCGGGGGTAATTATGCTGTCGGCAGCCAGCGTCAGATTGCGGCGACGGCTAACACGGCCTGGGCCTTCATCCAGTGGCAGGACGGCAACACCCAAAACCCACGCACGGTGACGATTCCATCCGAGGGGGCGACCTACACCGCCAGCTTCACCGATCTCAGCGTGGCCGCGCCTTTCATCATTTCCCAGCCAACCAACCAGATGGTGGGGGTGGGAACCAATGTGAGCTTCACCGTGGGAGCTGTGGGGGCGCCGCCCTTGAGCTACTACTGGCGGCAGAACGGAACGCCCATTCCCGGGGCGTATGCCGCCACCTATACCATTCCGTCCGCACAATTGACGAATTCCAGCAGCCAGTTTAGCTGCCTGGTCAGCAACCCGCTGGGAACTGCCCTGAGTTCAAACGCCTTGCTGATCGTGAACCCTCCGGCAGAAGTCACGATCTCGCTGGCTGGGATGTGGGCCGGAGCTGGGAGCCATGATTCTCGAGCGCTTTGGAAACAGGGAAGCCTGGTTTACCTGGCCGATGGCGCATACGGCGTGCAGATTATCGACGTAAGCAATCCCGCGATCCCGGTCCGGCGAGGCTATTATCTGAATGGGAACCCGGCTTGGAGCGCTGTGGCAGCAGCCGGCAACTATGTCTATGCAAAGGCTCCGACCGGTGGAGGCGGCCCCGAATTCGATATGGTGCTCAATGTGAGTAACCCCGCCCTGCCGACGGTAGTGTCCTCGCGCATTCATAATGAAGATGGACGGGGCCTTTATGTGACCGGCAACTACCTTTACGCGGCGGTTGGCGCTTCGGGCATGTACGTTGAGGACATCAGTACCCCATCCAGTCCGGTTTACAAAGGCGGTTTCAACACGAGCGGCCTTGCCTACGGTGTGAAAGCGGTCGGCAACTACGCGTATGTCGCGGACGGCAGCAGCGGGTTGGCCATCATTGACGTGAGCAACCCGAGCAGCCTGGCGTTGAAAGGGGATATTGGCACCAGCGGTGAAGCCCTGGGTGTTTTTGTCTCCGGGAATTACGCCTATGTGGCGGATGGCTCGGCAGGCTTGCAGATTATTGATGTCAGCGATCCGGCCAACCCGGTATGGAAAGCCGCCATCCCCACAGGCGGTTACGCACAGGACGTGGCGGTTTCGGGCGGCTACGCGTATGTCGCGGCCGGGACGAACGGGGTGCAGATCATCAACGTGAAGAATCCCTTGAGCCCGACGTACGAGACCGGTTACGTCACGACGGGCGAGGCCAGAATGCTATGCGTGAGCAACAACTACACGTATCTGGCGGACGGGGCCTCGGCGCTGGTCATCCTGAAGGTGCAGACCCCAACCTCTCAACCGCCGCAAATTGTGCAGTCCCCGCTCAATCAGACTGTGATTGCCGCCGCCAGTGCCACCTTCAGTGTGAGTGCGACGGGTCTGGGGCTAAGCTATCAGTGGAGAAAGAACGGGGTGAATCTGAGCGACGGGGGGAATGTTGCCGGCGCCACTACCTCCTGCTTGACGCTGAGCGGTGTGCAGGCGAGCGATGCGGCCAATTACGATGTCGTCGTCACGAACAGCGATGGCGCTGTCACCAGCGCCGCGGCCACTCTGACCGTGCTGGTGCCGCCGGCGATTTCCTCCGGCCCCCTGCCTCAAACGGTTGCAGTGGGGGCGAGCGCCACTTTCAGCGTAAGCGCCTCGGGCACGGCGCCGCTGGGTTACGTTTGGCGGCGGAACGGCTCATCGATTGCCGGGGCCACCAACTCAAGCTACACGACGAACAACGTGCAATTGTCCGATTCGGGCAGCCAGTTCAGTTGCGCGGTCAGCAACTCAGCAGGTTTGACGCTCAGCCAGGTGGCGCTGCTCAGCGTAACGAACCCCATTACGCCTCCAGCCATCACGCAGCAACCGGCCGATCAGGTCGTGGCGGCAGGGGCCAGCGCAACCTTCAACGTCAGCGCCACGGGCACCGCCCCATTGAGCTACTTCTGGCTGCGCGAGAGCATGCCGATTGCCGGCGCCAACGGACCAAGCTACACGACCAACAATGTTCAGGCAGCGGATAGCGGCAGCCGATTTAGTTGCGTTGTCAGTAACCCGGCTGGCACCGCGACGAGTGGCCCAGCAACCCTGACGGTCATTCCGGCGTCCCCGATCATCCATTTGGTTGCTGGCGGCCTCGCCGCGGACGGGCGGGTTACCTTCAATGTCCTGAGCGATGCCGGAAGCGTTCTGGAGATATAATCCTCCACCAACCTGGCAGCCTGGGCCCCCATCGCAACCATTACGAATGCCGTGGGGACGATCCAATTCAAGGACCCGCTGCCGCCCGGCGGCCTACGGCGCTTCTACCGCGCGCGCCAACTCCCGTAGTTAATGGATTTGACTCACCCGCGCGGTCAGGTATGCTCTCCGCCCCGAATCTGGAAGCAGAGCTATTATGGCAAAACTAACAGTCAAAGATCTGAACGTGCGAGGCAAACGCGTGTTTATGCGTGTGGATTATAACGTGCCGCTGGAAGAGAAAGACGGCCAAATGGTCATCACCGACGCGACCCGCATCGTGGAGACGCTGCCGACGCTGCGGCTGCTGATCGGGCAAGGCGCCAAGCTGATCCTGGCCGCCCACTTGGGCCGGCCCAAAGGCAAGCGCGAACCGTCGATGTCGCTGCGTCCTGTCGCCGTGAAGCTGGCGGACCTGCTCGGCTGCCCGGTGGCGTTCGCCGACGACTGCATCGGCCCGAAGGTCGAGCAAACGGTCGGCGTGATGAAACCCGGCGACGTGCTCCTGCTGGAAAACGTCCGCTATTACAAAGAGGAAGAGGCCAATGATCCGGCGTTTGCGGAGAAGCTGGCCAAGGTGGCCGATGTATATGTCAACGATGCGTTCGGCGCGGCCCATCGCGCGCATGCCTCAACGGAAGGCGTGGCTCGCGTGGTCGCCAAACGCGGCGGCCAGTGCGCGGCGGGTCTGCTCATGGAGCGTGAGCTGAAGTTCCTGGGCGACGAGCTGGAGAAGCCGGCGCGTCCGTTTGTCGTCATTCTCGGCGGGGCTAAGGTCTCGGATAAGATTCAGGTCATCGATCGCTTGCTGGAGAAGGCGGATGCGCTGCTCATTGGCGGGGCGATGGCTTATGCGTTCCGGCTGGCGCAGGGTTACCAGACGGGCAAATCGCTCGTTGAACCGGATAAGACGGACATTGCGAAGTCCGCGTTAGCCAAGGCGAAACAGCGCGGGGTTGAGTTCCTGTTGCCGGTGGATGATGTGGTCGCGGTGCCGGTCAAAACCGACAAGCTGGACAAGAAGGGCAAGCCGGTCATCGACTACCAGAACGTGCGCGTTAGCACGAGCATGAATTGCCCGGATGACGCCGCCGGCCTCGACATCGGCCCCGCAACTGTGAAGGCCTATTGCGCCGAGGTGGCTAAAGCCAAGACCATCCTTTGGAACGGCCCGATGGGCCTGTTCGAGGACAAGCGATTTGCGGAAGGCACCTTCGCCGTTGCTCGCGCCGTGGCGGACGTGACGCAGAAGAGCGGCGCCAAGAGCATCATCGGCGGCGGCGACAGCGTGAAGGCATTGAACAAAGCCAAGCTGGGGGACAAGGTAACCTTCATGAGCACCGGCGGCGGCGCGAGCCTGGAATTCCTCGAAGGCCAAGTCCTGCCCGGCGTGGCCGCGTTGAGCGAGAAATGAATTAACGCAAAGACGCAAAGGAGCAAAGACGCTAAGGATAACCAATTTATGAATAAAGAACGGAAACTGATTATTGCCGGGAACTGGAAGATGAACAAGACGGTCGCGGAGGCGCTCGACCTGGTGCGCAGCCTCAAGATCGAGTTGGCCAACGTGAAAGAGGTGGATATCGTCGTCTGCCCGCCTTTCACCGCGCTGTGCGAGGTCTCGAAAGCGATCATCGATTCCAACATCCGGTTGGGCGCGCAGAACATGAGCGAGAACAAGGTCGGCGCCTACACCGGCGAAATCGCCGCCGTCATGCTCAAGGAATTCTCGGTGCGCTACGTCATTCTCGGCCACTCCGAGCGCCGGCAATACCAGAAGGAACCGGATGCCCTGATTGCCCGCAAGGCCGCAGCCGTTCATGCAGCTTCACTGAAACCGATCGTATGCGTCGGGGAAACGCTGGCGGAACGGGAAGCGGGCCAGATGCAGAAAGTGCTGGAAACCCAGGTGCGGGGCAGTTTGGCCGGGTTGAGCAAAGAGCAAATGGTGGAGAGCGTCGTCGCCTATGAGCCGGTCTGGGCCATCGGCACCGGCAAGACCGCCACGACCGCCCAGGCGCAGGAGGCCCACGCCTTCATCCGCGGGGTGCTGGGAAAGATGTTCGAGGAAGCTGTTGCCCGGCGCGTCCGCATCCAGTATGGTGGCAGTGTTAAGCCGTCCAACGCGCGCGAGTTGATGAGCCAGGCGGACGTGGACGGCGCCCTCGTGGGCGGAGCGGCGCTGGAAGCGCGCAGTTTCGCGGACATCATTAAGAATTCGATCTAGAGAGAGCTTATGGGATTTCTAATCGGCCTTTTCACGGTCATATTGGTATTGGATTGCGGGCTCCTGACGTTGCTGGTGCTAATCCAGCTTCCGAAGAAGGATGCGGGCGCTGGTCTGGCTTTCGGCGGCGGCGCCACCGATGCCCTGTTCGGCGCCGGTTCGGGCAATGTCCTGACCAAGATAACCAAATACGCCGCCACGATCTTTTTCGTCCTGGCGGTGATGCTCTCGCTGATGCAGCGCAACTATCACAGCCGGACCACGAGTGTGTTTGAGCAGAAGCTGGGGCAAACCAGCACTGCGCCGCTTTTGCCATCGACCACGCCGCAGCCGACGACCACCAAGCCAGCCGTAGTTCCCACCACTAACGCGACCCTCGCTACGCCGCCGCGGGTGGAAGACACGAATCTGTCCCTTGCCATACCGCCGAGTCCGGCGCCCACAGCGGCGCCCAAGAAGTAGTCGCCGGAAACGGTTTGGGGCGAGAGGCGGGCGGGTCAATAATCAGCCCGAAGAATTTGATTGCGGGAGCGCCGAAGGCATCAAACAATGCGCAGCGCCATGCAACATCAACTGAATCGGCGGCAATTCCTGAAAGCGGCTTCCGCCACCGCGCTCACCACTCCACTGCTTCTCCACGCCGCCGGCGCCGACTCCGCCCGGAAAGGCCCCAATGACCGCATCACGATGGGCGTCATCGGGACTGGCACCCAGGGCCGCGGGCTGCTGAACAATTTCCTGGCGATGCCGGACACCCAGGTGGTGGCCGTGAGCGACGTCGATACCACGCGTCGGGAACATCACCGGAAGGTGGTGGAGGAGTTCTATAGCATCAAAGGCAACAAAGAGTTTCAGGGCTGCACCGGCTACAAGGAATTCGGCGACCTGTTGGCGCGCAAGGACATTGATGCCGTGGTGATCGCCGTGCCCGATCATTGGCACGCTTACGTAGCCATCGCGGCGTGCAAAGCGGGCAAGGACGTCTATTGTGAGAAGCCGCTCTCCTTAACCATCCATGAGGCCCGTGAAATGGTGAAGGCGGCGCGCAAGTATAACCGTGTATTCCAGACGGGCTCAATGCAGCGGTCCTCGAACGAGTTCCGCAAAGCCTGCGAGCTGGTGCGGAACGGGCGCATTGGCAAGGTCAAGCAAGTCATCGTCGATGTAGGGCCGCCCTCGAGGCCATGCGACTTGCCGGAAGAGCCCATGGAACCGGGCCTGAACTGGGACATGTGGCTGGGACCGGCGCCGCTGCGGCCTTACAATTTGGTGCTCAGCCCGCGCGGCGTGCATACGCATTTCCCCGACTGGCGAAATTACCGCGAGTATTCCGGAGGCATGATGACCGACTGGGGCGCCCACCACTTTGACATCGCGCAGTGGGGGCTGGGGATGGACGAGAGCGGGCCGGTGGAGATCATTCCGCCCGAGGACCCGAAGGCCACGCGTGGCTTGCGCTACCTCTACGCCAATGGGGTGGAGATGATTCACGGCGACAGCGGCGGCGTGCTGTTCATCGGCAGCGAGGGCAAGATTCTGGTCAACCGCGGCAAGTTCGAGGCCACGCCCGCATCATTGGGCGAGGAGCCGCTGGGTGACAACGCCATCCACCTTTACAAGAGCTACAGCCACACCAAAGACTTCCTGGATTGCATGCGCAGCCGCAAGAAACCGATCTGCGACGTGGAAATCGGCTGCCGCTCGGTAACCGTCTGCCACTTGGGCAATCTGGCTTACTGGAACCATCGCCATCTCCGCTGGGACCCGGTCAAGGAACAGTTCGTGGGCGATAAAGAAGCGAACCAATGGCTGGACCGTCCTAAACGCGGCCCGTGGAAGGTGTAACCGCGCAGCTCAGCACCCGGCAAAGTAACCCAGTTCGCGCAAGGACATGTAGTCTTTGGGACGCTCTGGTGTGCCACGGCCCAGGATGACGTGGTCAAGCACCTCGATCTTCAAGAGCTGGCCGGCGCGGATCAGGTCGCGAGTCACTTTGATGTCAGCTTCCGAAGGCGTCGCCTCACCCGAAGGGTGATTGTGCAACAGAACGATCGCCGCCGCGCCGGCCGCAATGGCCGGCTTGAACACCTCGCGCGGATGGACCAGGATGGTGTCGAGCGTTCCGTCGGACACCTTCACCACGTCAATCAGCCTCCGGCGCGTGTTGAGCAAGAGGACCTGGAACGTCTCGACGTTGCGGAGCCGGACATCCTCGCGCATGAGATTGGCGACTGCATCCGGGGTATCCAGCAGAGGAGATTCGCCGCGCAGTTCCTTCGCCATCCTCCGGGCGAGTGAGAAGGCTGCGGCGAGCGTAACCGCTTTGTCGCGGCCAATCCCTTTAACTGTCTGCAAATCTTCCANNGCCCGTTCGCAGCAGAATGGCTACGAGTTCCGCAGAGCTAAGAGAGTCGGCTCCATTGCTGACAAGCCGCTCACGCGGCCGTTCACTGGCAGGTTGATCCTTCAGTCGCATCCCGGTCATCGGGGGAAAACTGTATGACAGGGAGGGGCAAAAGCACGGAAAAAGTGAACGCATGGCCAGTCAGAGCACATCCGCCAGGACCAGCGCCCCAAAACCCATAAGCTCCCTGAATAAAACTCCTTCCCCAAAGGCCCCTCAGGGCACTCTGGGGGAGGTCTGGTACCACCCTGGACCTACCCTGGTACCATAGAACCCTCAGGAAGGGTCATTTTCGATCACCACCGCTTATCCAACTCCGTTTCCTGCGCATGCAGTTGGCTCGGCTGGTTTCACCATGCGTTTGCGCGTCACATTCCGCCTCACGCCTGCCCTTCCCGTGGCCGCCCTCGCCGATAGCCAATTGGAGCGCCACGCCGGCAAAAAAACGCAGCCTGCCGAGGATGCGTTTTTCTACTATGAAAAAACTACTCCCTTACATCCTGAACTAAGCTCGACCCGCGGCGTCATAAGTCAATGGGGTGTTTACCTACCCCAAAAAAAGAGCGGCTTTATGTCAAGCCGCTCACTGTAAGGGCCACGTGACTCGCCTCCTTCCGAGCCCGGATCTGTTGTGCGCGTTCTTTTTACCAACTTTGGAATAGTTGGATATGGGGTGTTCACCCCATATCCCGAGAACGCCCGGCCACAACCCCGGCCACGGTCTTCCGCCTCCATTTCCGGATTGCGCTTTGGCGCCGGCTTGCCCATAACAGTGCGCATGTTGGCCAAGGTCTGTTCTGCCGCGGTCAGCGGCATCGAAGCCTATTCCGTCGAAGTCGAAGTCAACGCCGGGTACGGCGACACGCTCATTGTGATTGTCGGTCTCCCGGATGCCGCCGTGAAAGAATCACGCGACCGGGTGACGACCGCCCTGATTAACTCCGGGTTCACGTTCACCTTTGGGCGCACCACGATCAACCTGGCGCCCGCGGATGTGAAGAAGGAAGGGCCGAGCTTTGATTTGCCCATCGCCGTCGGCATGGCGGCAGCCAGCGAGCAGCTCGAAACCGACCAATTGGAAAACTTCGTGATGGTAGGCGAACTCGCCCTCACCGGTGCGGTGCGCCCGGTCAAAGGCGTCCTGCCCATTGCCTTGCGGGCGCGGGCGGAAGGCAAAGTCGGTATCCTGGTGCCGCCGGAAAATGCGCCGGAAGCGGCCGTGGTTTCCGGCCTGCAAGTCATCCCCATTCGGAATCTGCGTGAGGCCGTCAGCTTCCTGGAAGGCGAAGTCAAGATAGCGCCGGTGAAAGTCGATATTGCGCAGATCTTCGACCAGGCGCCAAACGGGGATTTAGACTTCGCCGAAGTGAAGGGCCAGGAATCGGTCAAGCGCGCCCTGGAAATTGCCGCCGCCGGCGGGCACAATGTCCTGCTCATCGGCCCACCTGGCACGGGCAAATCGATGCTGGCGAAGCGGCTGCCCACGATTCTGCCGCCGCTCACGCTGGAAGAGGCGCTCGAAACCACCAAGATCCATAGCATCGTCGGGTTGCTCTCACCCGGTCAGGCGCTGGTGACGCACCGCCCGTTCCGAGCGCCGCACCATACCGCCAGCGACGCCGGCCTCCTGGGCGGGAACATCAATCCCACGCCGGGCGAAATCTCCCTTGCCCACCATGGTGTGCTGTTCCTGGACGAGCTGCCCGAGTTCAAGCGCAGCGTCTTGGAAACCATGCGCCAGCCGCTGGAGGAGGGCCTGGTCACCATTTCACGCGCCGCCGGCACTATGACGTTCCCCTCCCAGTTCATGCTGGTCGCCGCCATGAATCCAACAGGTTTCGTTGCCTATTTGTGAGTTCTATAGAAGTTGGCATGTAGCAGAGGGTTATGTCGATTTCGTCGCCTTTGACCACGATCTTCTCGGTGATGCTTTCGATGATTCGGCGCTTCTCCTCCTGGCTGAAGGTGGGCCAGTGCGCGTGAAGGTTGCTGGCTTCGGCGACCACGTCATCGGCAGCCAATTGGTGTATTTCGATGGCATCGACCTGTCCCTGTAGTTTGGGAAGCTCATCCGCGAGCGCCCGTTCTTGGTCCTCAAGCGGGCGGTAGAGCTTGCCGAACCCTTCCGGGGAGATTTGGTCGGTCTGATAAAGCTGATAGACCTTCCGCATTTCTGCCCTGACCTTTTCCAACTGCTTGGTGTGGGCAGCAAGGCGAGCCTTCATGTCCGTGAGGTGCTCGTTCGCGCTTGCGAGGTGTGCTTTGACCTTTTCTTTTGAAACGAAGAAGTTCTGGAGCTCATCCCGAAAGATCGCCTCGATATCCTCCATGGGGATCTTGTTCCGGCATTTGGAACAGACGTATTTGGGGGAGCGGGAAAAGACATACATCTTTTGCCCGCAACCGCAGTGGAGCAATCCGGCGAACAGATGGACGGGTTTGGGGCCAAGAGGTTGCTTTGTGGCCTTCCGTTCCGTATGCAACATGTTGCACTGATTCCAGAGTTCTTCCGAGACGATTGCTTCAACGGACGTTAAGACCCATTCAGATTCCGGCTTCACATGGAGTTTGCCCTTGCCGTCCCGGTAGGTGTGGTTGGCGCGATAGACTCCTTTGGCAGTCGGGTCTCGGAGGAGGCGCTCCACTGTTGTGTCGGTGAAGCGGGCGCCTTTACGGGTGCGATACCCCGCCTTGTTGAGCAGCCGGGCGACGCCTTTCATGCGCTTCTGTTCGGCGAAGAGCTCATACATCATCTTGCGAACTGGAGCTTCGGCCGGATTCACGACAAGCTTTTTGTCTTTCCACATGTATCCGAATGGAGCGGCGCCTCCCAGATTCTTGCCGAGCTTTGCCCGAATATTGATCGAGGCTTTGACACGATCAGCGATTTCTTCTCTTTCCCATTGGGAGAGCGCGGCAATCATGGTGTAGAACAGACGGCCGGCCGGTGTCGAGGTATCGATCTTCTCCTGAAGGGAGATCATGTCGGCGCTGCTTTGCCGAAAGAGGTCCGCGAATTCGAGAAGCTCTTTGGTATTCCTGGCCAGCCGGGCCAGCTTGGAGAAAATAAGGGCGGTGATGTGGCCCTTGCGTATGTCAGAGAGCATCCGGCGTGCTTCGGGGTGATCCATGACGGTTTTCCCCGAGACGCCAGCGAGGTCATAGACCTCCTTTACCGTCCAACGATTGAATTTGGCATATTCGCGAGCGCGCTGCTCGTGATGTTGGGGGCTTTCGCCCTGCGCTTGATCTTCGGTGGAAACCCGAATCCAGATTCCCACATTCTTCGTTTCCGAAGCGGGAACTATTGATGTTTTCATCCGTGGTTCATCGTAGCGAACTCATTGCCTGACACAAGGGGTCAAAGGTTTCCAGCGTGGCAAAACACGGGGAGTGCCTTAATTCGCCTCTGGTGGTTCCTTTACACCCGGTCGGCTGGCACGAGAATACGCCTTGTGCTCGTATAAAACTCATTTCCCATCAAAAAAACCGACGTGCTGGCCAGTGTGATCAATAACGGACACGGGCATCACCTGCACCTCGGTTTTGCCTTGTGCATTCATGATTCTTTTGCTTGTGATCTGTCCAAATTTCTGTTTTTGGGGTGGAATATCAAATTCCCAGGTTAAAGATGAATTAACAGTGACCAACACATCACCCGCAAGGACTTCGGCATTTGTGGGGAAATTTGATCCAACCAAAGCGCCAAGCTGCGGCATACTCAAAGCCAGAGACTTTACACCATCGAATGAACGTGCTGGCTTTCCATATCCTGCATCACTAAGAAAGTTGCCAGCCATAGGAGGATGGTTTTGGTGGAACGCTATATCAAACTCCAAATCGGTTCTGTTTTGAGCAACGGTTCCGAGAATATTTATCATTTGGACATCCGATTTTTCTGCCGACAGGCTAAACAACACATTTGACCCGTTTAAGTTGGTTCCGACAATAAACCCCAAACCGGCGTTCCAATGCTCATCGAACGATGGACTGTGGACGTATTTGTCCCCTTTTACGAGAATACGGGCATATGCCGAAACCGTCTTGATCGGTCGGTTTAACGGAGCGTCTATTTCGTCCTTCACCGCTATCGCAAATCCAATGCCTATTTCAACCAGAATACCGAGCATCAATAATCTCCACCCCCACGCTGCTTTTACCTTCCGTGCCCTCAGATCGTCAAGGTTGCGATACCATTCTTTATCCGTCATCTTTTCCAGCAAAAGCCCAATAAATACCAGCACCCCGCCGATTGAGACCGCAAACGGCCAACCCCAAAACGATGTGGAAACCGTTGAAGGGCTGAGAGCTAAAATAATGTGGAAATGGGGCATTGCCAAAACACGGGGCCTTACGATTATTTTGATTTCTTGCTCATTGCCTCCGCAATCGACCGGATAGCGGCATCCTCGCGCTGCCTCTGTTCTTCGGGCGAGAGGTCTCTTACGGAGTGTTTGATTTTGTATCCCCGCCGCGTCTCCGGTGCCGCCGGGGCTTTCGGAGCTTGTGGTGGGAGCGCCTGCAAACGGGCGATGAATTGGTCGGGCTCACAGTAGATGAGCCTGGGCGCCACGTCCGGACCAATACTGCTGGTCACCGCCGCCTCAATTTTCCTCAGCCGCTCTGCATCAACGCAAATCACCGCTACGTTGGGGAAGCCGACTCTCAGGCACTTGGCGACGTTGCCGACTTCATGGTCAATCGTGGTGGTGATTGAAATCTCGCACGCAAAGGTCTGGCCGGGGCGCTCCAGGAGCAGATCCACGCTGCCCTCCGGGATTTGCTTTTCGATCACGCTGCGGAAGCCGAGCTTTTCCGCTGCCTGCTTGATACGCTGCTGAATCGCCTTATGTTGCGCTCCACCCCGGCCAAGGTCAGGGGGCACAACCGGTGCTTTTCTTTCCGAAACGGTAGGCGGTTTTGTTTCCGCAAGGGCCGGCGGTTGGGTTTCGGCAGGCGAAACTACAGAGGGTAGCGGCGGAGCCGGAGGGACAATCTTGGCCGGTGCTGGTTCTGGCGCAGGGGATCGCGTCTCAACGACTGCCGGCTTTGGAATGCCTTTCTCTGCCGGTTTCTCGGTTTCCAGCGCTCGCAGCAAAACCGCCTCAACTTGGGCTCTGGGTGTGCCATATCTTTCCCGCGAAGCCGCAATCACTTCCTGCCGTCGCCTAGCCGCGTTCTCTTCATCGAGCTTTTCAGGCAAGGGAACCGCGAGGTTGAAATCAAAGTCGCTCCGTTCAACACGGGCAATGGCCTGGCCAATCTCCAGGTTCTTCAAATCTGGCGCGTCGAAGAAGGAGAAGCCCTCGGAGAGCTTCTTGGCATCCGCGTCGCCGACCCGGAAGACAATCCGCGTGGCGGGATGGGACATGACTGCGCTCCCCACATCGGCATTACGCTCCAACTGGTGCAATTCGTGATGGGCCAGCGTGAGACCAAGGCGGTATTTGCGAGCACCTTTCAGGATCTCGGTCATGCTCGGCGTGATGAAGTTGTCGAATTCATCAATGTAGAGCCAAAAGTCCCGGCGTAAGGACATCGCCTGCGCCTGCCGGCTCATGGCCAGTTGCTGGAATTTTGACACCAAGAGCGTGCCGAACAGGTATGAGTCTTCCGTGCCCATGAGTCCCTGCGGCAGCTTGGCCAGAAAGATTTTGCCGGTGTCCATGATCTCCGCAAAATCCAGCCGGTTCTCTGGCTGCGACACCATCAGACGGATGGATTTTTGGCTGAGCAACGTTTGGAGGCGCGTCAAGACCGGACCAATGGATTTGCTGCCGGTTAGATGCGGGAAAACCTTCTGCCAGTAATACATCACTTCGGAATCGCGCACGGAGGTCAAAAACTGATTGCGGAAGTTGGGTTCAATCAAGAATCGGCGCAGATCAGACAAAGTGCCTCCCGTGGCGCTTTCCAAGAAGGCGAGAATGGCATTTCTGAGCACAATATCCATCTGATCGCCCCAAGACGTACTCAAACGCCGGAAGACGGAGACAAGATCAGATGCCAACAAGTTTTTCTCCAGTTCGGAATGTGCTAACAGGATGTTGAACCCGATGGGGTATTCGGTGTCGGACGGATCAACCAAAACTACGTCGCCAATGCGATTTTCTGGGATCACACCCAGAACTTTGTTCACCAAATCCCCGTGAGGATCGAGGACGGCCACACCTTCACCGTTTTCGATGTCCTGACGGATGAGATTGAAGAGCAGGGTGGATTTGCCGGTGCCGGATGCGCCGATAATGTGGGTATGGCGCACACGCTGGTCTGGTGTGAGCCTGACGGGAACGGACTCGCCAATATGGACGTTGTTGCCAAGCAACAAACCGGCGGCATTGCGAGCCAAGGCCGGGGCAGCTTTGGTTTTGCCTGTGTCGCGGGCCAAGGCCAATGAGCGCACGGCACTCGATGGCAGGTGAACAAAGCCAACGAGTTCGTCGCTGTTTAGGAGCATCCCCGAGCGCCGGGACTGGCGGCGAAGCAGGTCTTCAACATGCTCGTCAAAGGGGTATTGGTCATTCGCTAGCGGAATGAGTTCGTTGCCTTGCGGTTCCGCAAACACCCGCAGTGAGCCGGCCAGGTCGCGGGCGATTCCCAGTGCCCGTTCAAAGGTTTCGGCTTTGACGGCAATCCGCACGACAGCGGCGTAAAGCGGGCGTGACACTTTCTTTTCTGCCGCACCCGTAAGCTCGCGAGCATTGACGAAAAACGGTTTGCCCTCTCCATCGGTGACTGAACGCAGGATGCTCTCTGCCCATTGTTCCTGCACTGGCTGAAAAAGGACCTGAAAGAGTCCAAGGTCGCCGGGTTGTAATTCCGACAATGCGCCAACGATGCCGACGAAGGGGTCAAGCTTGCCGCTGCCGAGCATGAACATGAACTCACGTGCCAAGCCAAACTCAACCACCAGCGCGTCTTCTCCCTCGCATTCATTCCAAACCTCCTTCAAGGTGCTCTCGCATGGCCGAAACACGGCTTCGGGGAAATACGCCTGCAACTGGCGGCGCACATGCGGGGCATCCTCCTCTCCAGCCGCCAACTGCACTTTTACCCGCTTTGCGGTGCCCAGGAGTTCAAAGGCAATCGGTTCCCGGCAAAGGGCGAGGTTGCGCAGAAACTGCGCAACCGCCTCAGCCCCTATATCCAGTTTGGCCGGCAGGGAAGTCTGGAGTTCCGTGAGCGGCCCCCGACTAAGAGGCTCTGGTTCTGGCTCTTCTTCCGGTTCACCAATGACAGGTGGGGGTGGTTGCTCGGTGCTGATTGTTTGGCTCAGTTTACGGACGAGGGAACTCAGGAACGTTGGCTTGCAGCCGTCATCAACGACGGGCGTATCGGGCAGGTAATGGCCGTGGAAGGGGACGAAGGGGGGTTCGGGCGACACTGGTTCGGGAAAGACCTGCCAGCCGCGTCCGCGTAACTCCCATTTACGAAACTGCTCGGTCAGTTGTTCGTGAACCGAGGGCATGGAAGATCATTGTTGCGGTTGAATCGAGGGCCGGGCTTTGCCAAGCTCCCCCAGGACCGGTAGGCGTCCATTCTGCGGAAGCAACTTGGCACCTTTCGCCGCCGTAATGTCGTCGGCAAGTTTCCTCACGATCTCGGGCAGGGTCTGCAAATACAGGGACCTCGTATCAACGCGATAGAAGGTATCTTCGCGGAACCAATTCTCGTAAAAGGTGGAGACGATGGGGATTTTGAGGAGCACGGTGTCGAGATCGCCGACACCTGCTGCGGTGGCATTCCTGAAGACGGCGGCAACGGCGAAGAGAAATGCGACAAAGGCTACTACAGCCAATGTTAAACCCAGCAGCTTGACCAAGAGACTGCCAAACACTCCAAAAAGAAGGAACAGGGCCAGAATATGCCAAAGTCGGACCAGGGCTGGAACATATATGGCACGGAAGGAAAAGAAATAGCCGGTTCCGAAAGGCGCCGCACAGGTGTAAAGCGCTAGACGCTCGCGGAACAGACGCAGGTAAATCCGTTTGTCGGACAACAACCCGCCTTGACTGAAATCCTGCTGCGAGATTTCCATGCCCGGGATCTTGCGGGCAGTCATCTCCTTTTCGATGGCAGCGTAAAACTCCTGCGGTGGAAAACTGAAGCTGTCGGCGAAGACGATCCAGGAGTCCAGGATTTCCCCCTTCTTATTCTCGAACCCGAAGACGAAATCTATGCACTTGCGCAGGAATACGCCTTTTTCTTTTGGCTTGCTTCCGAATGTGGCCATATCCAATATTGCTTGAGTGTGGCTTCCGGGGTCCTGAGAAGTCAACGCCAAAGCAGGCGCGACAACGTATTGTTCCCTGGTCGCTCGCGGGTATGGTTTTGTGCTTACTTGGGTGAAAACTATGAATGAACCGGAGCCCACTTCTCGGAAGGGTCAGCGTCATGGGATGCGGGCATTGCGCCCACTGGTATGGTGGGCCGTTCTCGTGCTCTGCCTGTTTGCCTACCATACCCACCAGCGATTGAGCGAACAAACACGGATCAATTTCACGGTCGATCTTGAGGGGAAGCCGGTGGGGTACGAGGCATCGGCCACCCTGGACGGCCGAAGAGTGACGAGTGGAGAGCAGGTCTCACTTGGCACGCATCAATTTGCGGTATCGCATCAAAAGGCAGAGTCCTTCTCGACCAACCTTTTTATTTGGTATGGCGAGCGGGACCTCGGGGCGATCAGTCTCAAACGAACGCGGGGCGTCCTTGCCCTCGAAATTAATCCGACTGGTGCCATAGTGTCTGTCGTGGGCGGGGAGTTCTCGCTGACTTTGACCAACAGCGCCGGGGTCACGTCGTCGGTTCCAACTGATGTGTATCGCGTCGATGCGCATTGGGCCAACTATAATGAGACAAAGCAACTCACCGTCACCGGCGGGACGACGAGTTCTCTGCGCCTTGCTCCGCCACTTGGCGGCGTGACTTTGGAGAGCAATCCCTCGGGCGCAATGGTGACCGGAAGTGAAGGAAGCACACTGGGCACGACGCCGCTTACGTTGCCGGAATTACGTCCAGGAGTGTGGAAAGGGGAACTTCGATTGGACGGGTACATTCCTGTTCCGGTCTCGCTTTCGATCATGGCCAGTGAAACCAACTCCTTCCGCACAAACCTGGTAAACTGGCAGTATTCACAGGCGCTGGAATCGGCCAGGACCTACTTTGCTGCGGGTGATAGCGAGCGGGCGCTTGAGGCGATCTCGGCCGCTTTGAAAGGCAAGCCAAATGATTCAGATGCCCTTGCACTGCAAAAGGAAGTCATAGCACTGCAAGAGAAGGCCGCAGCATTGCAACAGCAGGCGACGATAGCAGGACACTTGCGGAAGGCCGAGGAAATGATGGCGGCAAAGAATTACGGAGTCGTGAGATCAGAAGCGGATGCGGTGCTGAAACTCGTCCCAGAGAATGCACAGGGCCTGGACTTGCTCAAACAAGTTTTGAATCGTGAACAGGAAGACCGGCAACGACAATCTGAGCGAGAAAAAGAGCAAGCCGAAGCGCGACGGCAAGAAAGATTGGCGCTGCCGAAGAAGACATTCGACTCTGTACTGGAACGAAATAGCGATGCCCTGTTATTTGAGACTCACGAGCTGCAAGCTGCTCTTCCTGTGACCAAAGTGCAGGCGGCCATCTGGGAAGAATTGTCAACCGCACCTGCATTCAATGTGATGAAGATGAAAGTGCCGTCGGCGGAATCCTTCGCTCTCTCCGCCCGGCAGGAGGTCTCGGGAGGGTACAGGTACTGCGTGATTGCCGGTGCGCAAACGACTGAGAAAGAGACCCACTTCTTTTTCAAGGTGATGGAGTATAAGAGCAAGAATTCAGTGAGCTTCCAGGGTCAGCTTACTATCACCAAAAGCTACGTTCCTCTCGATCCGTCCCGGATAGGCGATCTGAGCGAACGGGAGAAAACTCAATTGAGGGAAGGGGCGGCTATGGTCGAGGAAAGAATTCGGCGGGCGGTAGCACAGAAGTCTCCATAGTCTGAGCGGCGAAGCTTTTCGTCTAGCGATACGCCAGTTTATCCACACCCTTGCTCTTGTGTGTGTGTGTGTAATAATTACCTCTAGATGAACTTTGCGTCTGCTTTGCTATCACCCACCATTCTTTCATTGTCATTATTATTTCTTAATTATTCAACTTAACATCATGAACTCATTCATATCCAGCGCCCGTTCATTCATCAACCGAGACAAGACGCTAATTACTGCTTTCCTCATCTTTTCTTTAGTACTCACTGCTGGAGTCGTGTCAGCTTCGACGACGATCAGTACTGACATTGCAACGCAGGGACAGCTGTCCGTGACGGGGACGAGTACGTTATCAGGTGGTCTATCAGTAACAGGCATAAGCACGCTAATGGGTAATGTTACGATCGGCACCACTACGCCACAAGCAACATTATTGTATGTAAATGGAGATATTGTGGTAAATGGACTAATCGTTGGTCAAGGAGCGTCCATTACAGTTCCAAATAGTAATACCATTCTCGGACTTGCCGCTCTAGGTAATGGTAACGCGTCTGTCAGCACGGCATTTAGTGTTGCTGTAGGTTACCACGCACTTTCTTCAATCAGTTCGGCATATACAGGAAATAACACTGCTGTCGGATATAATTCTATGGGAGCAATTGTTGGAGTTGCAGCCTCGTCCAGTAGCAATACGGCTTTAGGTCGCGATTCACTTGGACAAGCTACAAGTGGTGCTAGAAATACGGCAATCGGGTCTGGTACTATTGGTGGTGTTTTGACTGGGGGTTCTGACAACACAGCAGTAGGCTACTCAGCGTTGACTATGGCAGCAGGTATGAGTGCTGATAATACTGCTGTTGGTAGAAATACCTTGGGATCACTGACTGGGGGGAATAATAACACCGCGCTCGGCTATAATAGTTTAGGGGCAAATACAACCGGAGCAGGCAACGTCGGCGTTGGTACTTATGCTGGTCACTACGAACTTGGCAGCAGTACTTTATATATTGATGATCAAGATCGTGGTAATAGCGCAGGAGATAAAGTCGGAGCTCTTCTCTATGGAACATTCAACTCAACTCCTAGTCTACAAACACTCACAATCAACGGCAAAGTCGGCATCGGCAGCACTACGCCTGTTGCTAACCTCCAAGTCAACAATCCAACCGCCAATTCGACAACAACTATGGAAGTTGGAAATGCGCAATCAAATAAGGGCTCATGTCTGAAACTGTATCGCACAGACGGAACGCCGGTATATGCGTATGTCGCCGCAGGTGCCACAACTTTCACATTAAGCACATCTGCATGCGCTACAGTAACAGGATTCTAAAAAGTGTATGAAAAGATTACTCACACTCACAACTATCGCGGTCTTTGTCTTTCCAGCTCTTGCATTGGCCTCCAACGATGTCACTCTAACTACAGATGCAATCATTTCAGTAGGAGGCTACACACTAAATGTGTCCGGTTCTCCAGCTGTCGTGGACTCGATAACTGTCAATGGCTCTGATTTCTCAGTGAATCTAAGTTCAGGTTCTTCTGTGACCGTCTCGTCACCAACCTTAAACCAATTATCGGCTGATACAACAAGCGGCGTTGCCACTACCTGTAATGGCTCTACTTCATCAATCGCTTTAACATACGCTGGAGTAAGTACGGTTACCATTACCCCAAGTGCTACCATCTGTACTAATCCTGTCACTCAACCAAGCGGAGGAGGTGGCACATCATATTCATCAGGTGGAGGTTCTGTTTCTCCAACAGTCCTCGCTTCACTCCTTGCCACAACGACTGCCACAACAACTTCCAATGTCCCAGGATGTCCTACAGGCATGATCTGTTCAGCAATACCGGGCTTTGTATCTACTCCCACTTCTCCAACAACGGTCTGGATTCCCGCTTCCACGGGAATGACAAACAGCACCTTTACTCGTGATCTTACCATTGGTTCACAAGGGACTGACGTTACTGCTCTACAAAAGTTCCTCATCTCCTTGTCTTATCTTGGTTCTGCTTACAACACTGGATATTTCGGTTCTCTTACTCAAAGAGCCTTGATCAAGTTCCAAGCCGCTAATGGTATATCACCAGCTGTAGGATACTTTGGACCAAAGACTAGAGCGGAGGTTAATGGTCAAGAAAATACAGCTACTCCAACTTTAACTACGCCAAACGCAACATCTGTTTCCACTTCAATTAACTTCACAAGAGATCTAACAATTGGTTCACAAGGAAATGACGTAAAAGCTCTACAGCAATACCTTAATGCTCACGGCTTCACCGTTGCTTCAAGTGGTAATGGTTCTCCTCTACATGAAACCACCTATTTCGGCGTTGCCACCCAAGCGGCTCTCATCAAATTCCAGAAAGAGAATAACATCACTCCTGTCGCAGGATACTTTGGACCGATAACCAGCGCGTACGTATCGGCGCATCAATGACACTGGTCTATATGAGCGGATTTCGGCCGCTTAAGACTGAACTCGGGACAATATGTCGAGAGTGTTCTTGCGTGAGAACGTTCTTAGAAGCCGCTTCCAGGTTCGAGGCATGTTCCGATGCGCCTCGCGCCATGCGGAACTCCGGCGCAAAACACCCCTCATGTCGAGCTCGGCATGAGGTAAAAAGGGCGATTTTCTGATTATGAAGAATCGCCCCTGAGCTCGGCATTATCTGTTACACGGCAAAATATCCCAATTCGCGTAAAGAGCAGTGTTTCGGAGTACCCATGATCACATGGTCGAGCACTTCGATTTTGAGGAGTTGACCGGCCCGGATGAGATCGCGAGTCACCTTGATGTCCGCCTCTGATGGTTGCGGCTCTCCCGACGGGTGATTGTGCATGAGCACGACGGCGGCGGCTGCCGCAATCACGGCGCAACGGAATACCTCTCTCGGATGCACCAAGATGGTGTCCAGTGTGCCAATTGTGAGCAACTGATGCCCTTTGACTCGGCGGCGGGTGTTGAGCAGTAAAACCACAAAGCACTCGCATTCCGGGTTAAAATACGGACATGTCGCCACGTTCATTCGCCAGTAGTCGGCGGCCTTGTCCGGCGTGTCGCACATTTGCATGGATTCCGGCATCGGACACTCCCGTAACGCGATTATCTTGTATTCCTTCGAGGTCACCCCGCCGGGCTTTTCTGGTGTTTCCTGCAACTCCATTGCCGTTGCGGGCACCACGGGATATACGCCTCGGGGGTCGCGGCCGGAGCGGGGCCGGCGGACCCCACACGAGTGCTGCCAGCATTTCCTGGCGGCGTTCCAATGAAAGCCAAGTTCTTTCAACTTGGCTCTGACTTCTTTGAGCGGCGGGATGCTAAACTCCAGCCAGACCCATTTGCCCACAACTTGCGCCTGGCTCCAAATCTCCGGCATGTCTGTTTTCAACCGGTCGAGGAGCGCCAGGGTGTTCAACTTGCTTGCATCATTTACGTTCACGATTACTCTCTTTCTGCCGTCCACCTGCTCGAACAGGTTGCTTCTGGTTTGGTTACTCTCACTGGAAGCGCGGACGGCGCTTTGTTTTCCAATGAAAGCAGAGCCGCCGAATGGCGGAGAAAAATGGCTTCCCCCTGAAGGAGGGAAGCCGGTGGTCAATCATCCTCTGGGAGCAAGATGGTCGTTGCCGACCGGTCTGCTTCCGTGATGAGCCAAAACCTCGTTCCGTTCGTGGCCTGGTAGGCAGAGAGAATCCGCCCGCCCTGTGCCAAAGCACGGTCGTTGGCCGCGCGGTTGTCGTTTGTGAGGTCTCCCCAATCGCCGGCCTGGTGACGCTGAATCCCTGACAGGATGTCATCCTGTGTGAGGGATTGGAGGGCATTCGGCGTTGTGACAATACGGCCGAGTCGGAATACGGCCACGGGAATTGTCTGTTCGCTCATAATCCGAAGTCCTCCATTGTTGCAGCGATGCCGTCTTCGTCATCGCCCAGGATCTCGACAATCCCGGCTTTGAGAGCTGCCTTGTCAGGGTCGGGTTTGGCACCCTTCGGGAAGCCGGGGCAATGAATGACATTGAGAATCGAAGCGCCGAATTCATATCCGGCTACTTTGAATTTCTCGCGATAACGGCTGGAAAGCCGTTCGGTTAGTGAAAGACCTCTCCAGACCTCGGCTTCCGTCGGGTCAAGGTCGGTCTCGAATATGGCGTCGTGCCGGAGATGGTATACATCCCAGGGCTCGCCGCATGATGAGCAATGAACATCCATAGTTTTCTCCTTTCAGATGAACAAGGCCGACACTTCCTCGGCAGTCAGATTATCCGGTTGCGTGTCCGGCTTTTCGAAGGTGTGGATCTTCACGAACACAAACTTGGCCAGACGAACGGCAATGTCCTCCCGCCCGGCTCGGCCCGCCTCGTCTTCGTCAAGCATGACGATCACCTGCCTCTTGGCATCGGTGTGTTTTCTGATCAACTCCTCCTGCGCGGCTGACATGGTGCTGCCCATAAGGGCAACCACCCTGCGACAACCGTGCTGGTGAAGTTTCATGCAATCGAAGAAGCCTTCAACGATGACAAGCGGCTTATCGGCCGGTTCCTTCACAGCCCGATCAATGTTGAAAAGCTCCAAGGACTTGCGGAAGGCTGGGGGGAGCTTGTATTTGGGCGTGTCACCGGGCGGTTCACCCGGCCAGCGCCCGACATATGCAACGACGTTGCCCGCCTCATTATGAATGGGGATGGCGACGCGTCCGGCCATCATGCCTTTACCGCAGTAACCCACCCCGAATGAAATGATGGTTTCAAGGGTGAGTCCACGCTCGGTCAGGTATGGATGCTCGCGCTCAAGCTTTTCCAAACGGAACTTCAACGGCTGATTGGGTGTGTTCTTCTCCGGCGCTGCTGCCGGTTTGTGGGGAGCTGGCTTCGGTGGTGCATCATTACCCCCCTTTGGGGCCTGGTCGGGCTGATCGTCTTCCTGGGGCTTCTCTGCGGACATGGCCTCCGGGTCGAGACTAAACCACTCAATTGCTTTGAGGGCCGCCGCGTGAATGCTTGCGTTCTCCATCCTGGCAATGAAGTCCAGGACGTTGCCGCCGTGTTTGC
>PLZQ01000408.1:30250-32459 GCA_003152225.1 Limisphaerales bacterium
GGGATACTCCTGTTAATTGTTAAGGGACTATTTGCGGCTCAAAGAATTGAACCGCCTCTGAGAGTATCTTACCGTCAGCGAGAACGAACGCGGTAGAAGGGAAGACTTGCCGCTTTGGTCAATGTGGCTGGTGCTGCCACGTCCCTCAAGCCGAGACGAAAAAATGCGCTCCCCCATGTTGAGAGAGCGCAAACCACAAGTAATGTACCCGAGTTAATTCAATGCGTTGGCTGTTTGTTCGGCCAAAGTCCATAATCCCTTATTGAGCCCGATCTTGCTGTCGATGCCGCTCAAGGCACGCAGAGTTCGGAGTCTTCCAAGGCGGTTCCGTCTGCCATCGGAGATACCGCCGCGCAGCAGGTTTTCCTGAACGCGATTGAACGTTGTCCACAGGTCGCTACTTTGGTCCTCCGCGCGGCGCAGCGTGAGCAGAGTGCGAGCGTCGATTGGAGATTGCTCCAGGCTGTCATAGCGAAGCAAGAGTGCGTTCCTGGCGAAGATCAACGCTTCGCTATCGTTAAGCTGACGACTGCGGAAGCGGTCAATCAAGGCGCCAAGCTTGGGCACATATTCGAGTATGCGGAAGCTTGCCGCCACGACCTCTTCGGTGCGGAGGTGGGCGTGCCGGAAGCGGATCGCTTCGAATTCCTGGTCGGAAACGACCAGGCCGTTACTGCATAGGCGGCGATATATGCCGACTTGCAGGATGTAGGCGCAGCCGGCATCGTGCGAATTAGTCAGCACCAACTCAGCATTCCATTCGTCAAGGGTCTGCATTTGCTCGGCCTGGCGGAACCGGATGAGGTGCTTCTGGAAGCCGAAACGCAACTCGGAACGAGCGCGTTGCTGCTCTGTGTGGACCGGCAGCCAGGACTTCTCGCGAAGCCCGGCAATGATCTCCGTCGTGGGTACGAACGTGTATCGGGAACTCAGGCCGTTCATCGGCCGCTCGGCGAAGATGCTGGGGGCTTGAAGCCGCAAGACATCGTTGGTCAGGGCCTCGGCTTTGAAGTTCGAGGTTGTTGGATTCATATACTACTCCTTCTTTGCCGCTCTGCCGGGGTGAACCGGCTCCGTCGTTTATATTCCTGAAACTGGGTGCGGGGCGGCGTGTTCTCCCAGTTCTAGGCTGCCCTTGGGTCGTTTTCTGTAGAAAACGATTCCCGAGGAAATCTGGTGGCTCGGCTCGAATGCGCTAAACTGCACTCGCGCGAAACTAGGATTGTAAAAGTGCTGGGAAGCCTGGCACGCGGGCCTGATGGCCCTTGTTTAAGAACACTGGCGAGTCAAAGGATCGAACCGCCTCTGCGACTATCATATCGCCAAAGAAGAGAAGCGCGGTAGGAGGGAAGGTTTGCCGCTTTGGTCAATCTTGATGGCGGTGCCATGTCGGCCAAAACGAGAGGAAAAAAAGCGCTCCCTCGTGTTGAGAGAGCGCAAACCGTAAGCGAGGAGCTTGGGTCAATTCAATCCGTTGGTTGTTTCTTCGGTCAGCACAAGTCCTCCTCTGCAGCGCTCTTGTATTTGAGTTGGGAGAGGACGCATTCATTCTGCTCCACGTCCTTCCGCGGCCCGAGATACACGGGTTGATACAGGGCATTGCTCTCCCGGAAGGCGTAGAGGTAGCGAACTTCGACCACCTCAGCCACTGCCGGCACGTTGAAGTTGGCAGGAATGGTGACGTTGCCCACCGGAATCCAGCGCTTCCCATTGAGCAGTATCAGTTCGACGCTCCGCTTGTCGTTCACCTTGGAGACAACGGCAGAACAGGTGGCGTAGAACTTGTACTTCCGTTGGGTGCCGCCGCTGTTGGGTCGACCTGGGGTGTACGGGGCATCCAATCGCTTGAATACCACACCTTCCTTTTTCCCGGCCAGCAACTGGCGATACAGACGCTCTTTATCGGCCGGGTCGGTTGCTGTTTCCACGAATTCGATATGCGTGATGTCCGGCCTATTCACGAGATTGGAGAGTTTAATGAACCGGTGCTGATAGGGCTTGCTTCGATAATCCTCTCCATCCCATTTCAAGAGGTCGAAGGCATACAGGACGTCGCCGACGCACTCACCGTCCAGGATGAAGTCGCTGGTGATCTTGTGAGCGCCAACCACAATCTGCGAGGGCAGCCCAATCAATAGGCCTTTGCGATTGATGCCGTGGATTTCGGCTCCAGCCTTACGGACCAAAACACGGCGGCCATCAAATTTCT
>PLZQ01000235.1 GCA_003152225.1 Limisphaerales bacterium
CAGGTTGGGAGCGTTGTACTCTCCGGCTTCGTTCGTGACCAAATCCCGCGAGGTGCCCCGCGCCACGTCCGTAACGGTCACGGTGGCGCCGGCGACGACGCCTCCGGTCTGGTCAGTGATTGCACCCATAATACGGCCTTGATTGCCCTGCGAGAACACCGGCACGCAAACCAATAACAACGCGAAAATCAAACCAAGCAACTGGCTTGCTTTTCTCAAACCAAACACCACACCCCTGTTGTTTTTCATTGCAGCCACTCCTTGTGAGAAGTTTTCGAATTGGTGAAGACGGAACAAACCAAACCCCCAAAAACATAAATACCGCTTTGCAAGAGCGATATCTTGAGAACCGCGTTGATCCGCCGCTGATTCTCTCACAACACCGCCCCGAAATCCGACCGAAAAACCATAGACTAAGGACGGGCGGAGCCTACTGGATTCACAAGTGCTTTGGTGGCCGTGCGCCCGTCAATCTGGAAACATCCCCGTAATGTATGCTGACGTTCTTACGCTCATGCAGGATGCGCGTGCAGTGACGCAGGTCACGAATCTACGTGATGCCGATCAGATATTGCGGTGACCAATATCTTGGCATTGCCCTAGATTAATGGAGTGGGTAGTTGAATGTTGCGATAAGTAGATCGCGTGCTTCCCTGTCGCATTTCCCCTGCCAGCAGCAGCTCCCTCCGCTCACTTGCCCGACAGAGTCCTGTCCGGCACGGCTCATATTTCGATGAACATTCTTGCGCGTAGCGCGGCTTACATGGCAGCGGGGCCGGACTTGCGTCCGGCCCCGCTGTGATGCCTATTCGAAAGTGGCCAAAGCAGCTAGAAAAGAATTTTCAAGCCCAACTGCATGGCACGAGGACCGCCCGAGCCGAGCACCGGGTTGGAGTTGACCACGTCGGATGTGTATGGCTGGTAGCCGAAACCCGCCCCAGCAAGTCCCGAAGGGTCGGTGTAGGCGTTGCCGCCCCCCGGGCCGCCGTACGGGTTGGAAAGGTTGGGATGATTGAAAATGTTAAAGAACTCGGCCCGGAACTGAGCCGAGTAGTGCTCCTTGAACTTGAACACTTTGGTCACCGAAAAGTCCACGTTGACGTACGCAGGGCCGCGGAACATATACGGGGCCGTGGTTCCAAAGCTCCCATAGGCCGGAGGGATCAGGACCGACTTGCCGTTAGGGGAAACATAGCACCCTAGATTCGCAAGAGAAGCCAACGCGAGGGGACCGAGGGCTGCGGCGTGAGTGGAGCACGGATCGGTGCCTGTGAAAAAGGGATCGCCCGGCCCATGATAAGGAATTCCACCGCCTCCATTCAGGTAGCCGGGGTTGCCATTATTGACAGTGTCAGCCAGCGACTTCGTCGTCCTGAAGTCAATGGCATTGCCGAAGAAATCCCATTGCTCCCCTTGTACGTTTGGCCCGCCAGGAAAACCGGACGGGTTGTTGATCTCGCCAGTTCCGCTGAAGTCGGTGGTCCAGTCATTGACGCTCCAGGGTGTCGCACTCTCGGCCGTCACGATGGAGTTAAGCGACCAGCCCTTGAGAAGTTGTGCCGGCGCGTTCATGTTGGGGATCGCATACGTTGTCGAAAAAGTGAAAACATGGGTCATATCGAATTGGGTGTNNAGTTGGAGTGGTTATTGTTGGACAGCCAAAGGACGTTGCTCAAATATGGGTACTTGGTACTGAACGGCTGAGCAGCCACTTCGGCGGCTCCGCTCGGCGAACAGTTGTTATAGCTCGGGGCACTGGCAATGCACAACTGAGCCGGAGTTCCCAAAGTTGCCGGGTTTCCCCACCCTGGACTGAAGCCGCCGACAGGAGTCGGCTGGTTCAAGTCGGTCAAACCCAGAAACTTCGTGCCGTGGTTTCCGACGTAGTCTACTTCGAGCGAGAGATTGTTGGTGAAGGCGTGCTGAACGCCCAACGACCAGGCAGTTACGTAAGGAGTGCGCATGTTCTGGTCCATGGCTAGAATGCTGCAAGGCTGCGGAGTCGGGAGAACACCTGTGACTGGAGTGCCGTCGCCGCAGGAGGCTGACGAAAAGTTATAGAGCGCCTGGCTAGGACCGTTGTTGAAATAATTGTAATTCAGGGATCCTACCGCAGGTGCGACGGCCGTCCCACCCGATGAACTGCCATAAAGCTGCCCGCCGGCTACGGGGCCGACAGCGGTAGTGTTGATCGTGCCGCCGGCGGTCCCGATAGAACTTCCACCTACATATAGCGTCGCGCCGGTGGGGATCGATTTCAATCCCCAAAGGTTGCTGTAGGCCATCAACAAGTCATAACTGAGTTGCTCGTACATGATGCTGCCGCCGCCACGAACCACGGTCTTGCCATTGCCCGTGACGTCCCAGGCAAAACCGACCCGAGGCGAGAAGTTGTTGTGATCGCCATGGTAGAGAGAAGGTATTTGATTACCGACTTGTTCGAGGCCCACAGCCGGATCGAAATTCCCCATCAAATTGTTCTTTTCCTTGATTACGGTACTCAGTTCGTACCGGAGTCCAAGATTTACGGTGAATCTGGACGTAATACGCCAGTCATCTTGACCGAAAACGGCGTATCCCTCATTTTGCATCTGCCGCTGGTAATCTCCGGTGGCGATGATTGCCTGATTGAGCTGGCCCTGAAAGAAGTTCGTCAGGGTGTTGAACCGGAAGGCGCCTTTGGTTTGGTTGGCAACGTTGTTGCTGCTTTGATTGATCAGAATCTCGCCACCAAACTTGAACGCATGCTTCCCGTGCAGGTAGGAGACGCTGTCGTTGAATTGCCAGACGCTGTCTGGACCGACCGTCTTGGGCCAGGCAAGCCCTAACTGGAAGGCGCCAAACTGCTTGATTCGCGTCCTCGGAAAGCCAAAATAGGCCGGGTTCGTCTGGCCGGTATAGAAGTTGTAGGTGCCACCGTTGAGTTGGTAGTTCGCGGGATTCTGGTTGGCATCAGGCACAGTGTAGGTCTGATAGTAATGGGAGTATCCAAAACGGGCGGAATTGACCCAACTGGAGTTGGGAGCATACGTTTCACCTACCGAAATCACCTGAGAGACCGCATCCTGGACCGTCACCCATTGGGGACTGACTTCGTTAATGGTGTCGTCCACGAGCGTGCCATCCCCTGGGCTCCTGAAGTACATCCCGTTGAGCGAGTTTTTGTCGTTGATGACATAGTCGATCTTTCCCACTCCAGCATAAATTTTGCTTTGGCTAACCAGCGCGGTAGGTATGTTTGAGCTGTTGGGCAAACCTGCGCTGTCAAGCGCTGCGTTAGCCGGAAACAGTCCTGGATAGAGGGGACCGGTCCCGGTAGTGATTGGGGTGCAAGTTGCGTCGAGACCCGCCAGCTGAGCGCTTAACGGGGCCAGACCCGCCGCAGAGCCTTTCGCTGCTAGGCAAGCGCCTACCAGCGTGTTTGTCGCGGCCGAGAAAGACGTTAGCGTGTTCGGCATTCCGTGAAGAGCTGGATTCCCTACGCTATAATTCTGAGTTTCGAAATTGCCGAAGTAGAAGAGCTTATCTTTCTTGATCGCTCCCCCCATGCTGCCACCCCACTGCTCGAGCTCGACAGGTGTTTTGGTGCACGGAGTTAGAGTGGGGCCGAGGGCGCAGGAATTACCGACGGGAGCCAGGTTGTAATAGTCGCGGGCGTCAAAGGCGGTCGTCCGGCCATACGCATAAGCGGATCCATGAATATCGTTTTTACCGGATTTGATTCCGACATTCACAATCGATCCGGGCTTCCAGC
>PLZQ01000468.1:0-10128 GCA_003152225.1 Limisphaerales bacterium
ACGGCACGGCTCAGGGGACTACCCTTAGGCTACCCCGAGGCTCCCGGGAGGGTCTGGTGCGGGTTTGGAGGAATAGGTGCAGGATGGGAGGAATCGGGGGCCGGAAGCTCGACTCTTTGGGGTGCCAGACTGGGTTCGGATGGGTCGCCGAGACGCCCAAGGGCGAGCGCCGGGGCAGACCCTTCAGATGACCCTGAATGTGAAAACCTGTTCAACTGGAAACAGCGAAGAACCCAGTTTAATCTGTCGAGCTGCTAGGTCTTGGGCAGAATGACCGTCACCCGGCCGACTCGCCTGGTCAGCACTGGCGGCTTGGACTTCTTCTTCTTCTTCTTCTCGTCATCATCCTGAGTCGTGTCGTTGGCGAGCTGTTGTTGTGTGTCCGTATTCGCCTGTTGGGCGGCGGCCTGGCTGGTGGAGGTGGCGACGGTGGTGCCCAGGGTGGACTGGGCCGCTCCGCCGCCGACCGAAACGTTTTGGCCTAGCAGCGCAGCGGTGATACCGCCGACCGAGGCACTGGCGTTAACTCCGCCAATGCCAACCACGGTGCCGGAGATCGTCCCCGCAGTGGCGGTCACATTGGCGTTGCCGCCCGCGAGCAGCGTCCCGCTGAAGCTCTGGGCGGCGGTGATGGTGGCGTTCTGGCGGGAAACGATTAGGCCCTTGATGCTGCCTTGCGCGGTGATGTTGATGGTGCCGCCGATGACCCCGCCCGAGCCAAGATCAACGTTGCCGACATAGCCAGGCGAACCGCCGGAAGCCGCAGTTCCCGCAATTAAGTCAATTTTTGGCCCAGGTGCCACCGTGCTATTCAAGGCAAATTGCTGGATGCCGCCCAGCGTCGAGACGATGTCGCCTTGCGGAGTCTCGACGGTGATATTCCCAGGAAGCCCGTTGCCGCCCGCAGCCTGATACTGGGTGGTCGGGAGGATGGCAATAATCCCGCTCCCGAATGGCCTCGGGTTGACGATTTCACCAGAGATCATCTGGCCGGTGGCCGGGTCGAAGTAAACCACCGGCACCACCAAGAATGAGTTAGCGCCATTCCCCGCGTTGACGTTGCCGTATTCTGATCGAACAAGGATATTCCCACCGTTGAAGGTCGCCACTCGTGCTCCCCCGATGTTGATATCTTGATCAGCGATGACGTTTACGTCGCTGTCTCCGGAGGTCCAAATGCCGTAGGCGACGTACGATCCCGGAGGAATCAGGGCGAAGTTCCCCACGCTCAAATCAATGTTGCCGCCGCTGGTTACTGTCACCTTTCCGCCATATATGGAGGCGATGGTAGAGGTCAGCATGCTGATATCGCCGCCGACATCCACGTTCACTTCCGCCCCGGCAGGCGTCCACGGAGCCAGTGACTCATAGTTTACCGGGCTGCGGTCGGAACCGATTCCCCAGGAAATGATTCCTCCGCTGCTGCCTAGATCCAACGACGCGGCTTTGACATTAAAATACCCCGGGCCACCGATCTGAAAGCCAAGGGGATTGCTTTGGTTAGCGCTAACCGAATTCTGGCTCTGCGCGTAGAGGGCCTCGAGTTCGGCGGGAGGCGCGAAGCTAACGGTCGTGGTAGCGAAATAGAAATTGCCGTCCGCATGCTGCTCGATAATCACATGCCCGAGCGCATCCAGTTTAAGAATGGGTATGGCGTTCTTGTCCAGGGCGCTCAGAACGCTCTGCGTCATTTGGTATTGAAACCCCAGTTTCCCGCTGACTGGGTCGTAAATAAAGCCCGGATTGGCTCCGGGATCATAACCGGGCTGGAGTGTCATACTGTTGTTCAAAATCAATCGCAGGTTCGCGAAGGCGTAGGCCGTCTGTTGCGCCGGGGTCTCTTGCAGGACGGCGGGTGTGACCGCGAGCGAGACGTTTGGGTTCACCAGGTAAGAGAAAATGGCATCCCAGAGGGAGGGGTTACGCGGATCAGCTCCCACGATGCCTTGCGACAATGGCGTGAACGCATAGACGGGAGGGTAAGAAATATGGCCGCCCGCATTGATGTACGTAACGTCACCGGCGTGAAGATTCTGGCCCAGGAAGCCGGCATTGAACATGTCCCCCCCGACGTCGATATGGGTCGCCTTGGTGGTGCGCAAATTGACGTTCCGGATGCTTCCGTCAATGGAGAGCACCACCGGGTTGGGATTGTTCAACTCCGGAGGGGTGGAGGCATGATCGGTCAGGAGAAAGCTGCCAAAGCTGGAATCAGGAGGAGAAGGATCCCATTGCGTCGCGCCGCTGTCGGACATCCGCAGTTCCCGGACGGTGACATCGTTCGGGCTGTTGGGGTCTTGATAGCTCTGAAAACTGCCTCCGTGAGTGGTGGTGATGTTCAGTTCACCGTTGGGTGATGGAAACAAGACGACATCGCTATCGAGCACGAACCCGCCGGCGCCGGCGCTGACGCGCAGCGTGGGTGGAAACAGCATGGGAACCGTGCCTCCCGTGGAGGGACTATCATGTGGCGCGCCAGCCCCGGTGATCTCGACGGAATTGCCCGCTTGCAGGAGGACCGAGGCCAGGGGGTCATAGTCAAAGCGATGGAAATTGGGGTTGCCAGGCACTTGTGATCCCAAGTCATTAAAGACTCCGTTGGGATTGCGGATGTCCTGAACATAGATGCTTCCATTGGGCGCCGAGACGTTCCAACTTCCCTTCACCAAGCTCAGGGCAAAGCCACTACTAGTGGTTGCCGAGCCGACGTTTCCGTCCGCCGTGATGGCGCCGACGCCATTGGCCAGCACGTAATGGCCAGAAACATCTCCCCCGGCGTTGATGGTGACGTTGCCCGGTTGAGGACCAAAAGCGCCGGTGCCGCCATCGTATTGGGCTTGACTATAGTTGTCCTGGAGCGGCAGGTAGCTGGTGACATTGCCGCCGGCAGTTATGGTGACATCTCCTCCCGCCGCCGTGCTCATGCCACCCAAGTTGCGGGAAACCGTGTAGTAGGGCGCGCTGGACTGGCCGAAGAGGTAGCCATTGCAATTGCCGCCGGTATTTACATCCCCAAACTGCGCCGTCACGCTGATGTTCCCGCCGCCGAGCGTGCGAACGCCGTTGTTGCCCACCGGCCCCGAGCCGAGTGGGTAACCGGGACCGGGATTCACGATCACGTCGTTGGCAGCCCAGAGGTTGATATTGCCGTTGAGAGTCTGGATATAGGAATTGCCTTGCAGATAAATCCCATCGCTGCCGGCTGCCGGGCGGGAGGTCAGATTCAGCGGGCCGGCCGACAGGGTCACGCCCCAATTATTGCCGGCCTTGATGGCGGAACCATCATTCAGCGTGATGTTATTGCCCGCGGTCAGCGTCAAGGTTACGGCGGCGCCGGGGTCGTTCAGGGTCCAGACCGTGCTGAGGGTGATGTTGTGGTCTGCCAGCAGGTTGATCTGGTAAAGACCAGCATTCAAGACCGGGGTCAACGCGCTCACGTAAGCGCTGTCCAGCGTGAGATCGTAAGGATCGAGGGTAAGCTTTCCGCCGAGGAACCCGCTGGCGGCATAACCGTCGATGCTGGATTGGGGCGGACCCATGGTTGCAGCGGAGATCTCCACTTGGCCGCCATTGCCGCCCTGCGCCCCGCCGGCGATGTTGAT
Organism: Limisphaerales bacterium; assembly: GCA_003152225.1. Taxonomy (GTDB): domain Bacteria; phylum Verrucomicrobiota; class Verrucomicrobiia; order Limisphaerales; family UBA8199; genus PALSA-1440. Next base: position 3,603 of record PLZQ01000468.1, read on the forward strand.
AGTCGAGGTAGGTTGGTCGGAGAAGCTATTGCCCGATTTGATAGTGATCGTTCCTCCCGGGCTCGCGCCCTGGCTGTCGCCTTGCGCGGAGATGACCGAATTGGCGCCCAGGTTGATGGCATCGCTGGCAACCAACTCGATCACGCCATTGACTTCGCGCACTGAATTCGCCTGCACCAGTCCGCCCTGGTTGACCACCTGCGCATGCATGGCAATGGTCCCGGCGTCGGCAATGAGTCTTCCGCTATTATCCACCGAGCCTTCGGGGAGAGTGACCTCGGCGCTCAACCCGCGGCCATCCGGACGCTCGGAAACGAGGACCTGCTTGCCGGCGTAGAGACCGATGCTGCCTTGCGGGGCCGAAATGGTGCCGTGGTTTTCAATATCGTGAGCAATAAGGAAAGCCGAACTCCCTCCGGCCACGCTGATCTGGCCGTAGTTGATAATGCTGGCGGTGGGAGGCGGCGCATTAAATTGCCAGGCACCGCCGCCGACCAGGTCCGGCGGGGCGCAGGGAGCGGTAGTCATCAGCAAGCCATGCGTGTTCAGCAGGGCTTGGCCGCCGATGAAAAAGCCTGCCTGGTTCTGCAACACGACGTAGCCGTTGGCGTTGAGGGTGCCGAGGAGTTGGGAGGGATTGGGATCGTTGATCTGGTTCCACACGACCGAGGAGGAGGACGGCTGAACGAAAGTGGTGGTTTGCCCCACACCGATATTAAAACTCTGCCAATTGATGAAGGCGCGGTCGGAGGTCTGAATGGTAAGCTGCGAGCCTTGGCTGTGAAAGGTGGCGCTGCCCTGGCTGACGGTGGGACCAGCCGGACTGGCACCAAGGAAGGACGAGGGCAGGCTGCACGCTGCCAGCACGAGGAGGGCCGATCGTGCCCGAAAATCGCGACGAACCAGAACCGCAATCATAGACAGGCTCATTCCTTACGAAAGGTTAGTTCTCGCACAACTGACCAGCAAGCGCTGGCGTGTTACGTTTGGGTGACACAAATCAAAACTGCGCGCTGAGGCTCAAGTTAAGCCGGGGCACACCCGCATGGGTGGTGCCGGCGGTGAGCAACGGCCAGGAAAGGAGCAAGCGCGCCTCCCAGGTGGCGCCGATGGAGGCGACGCCGCCGAGGCCTGTGCCCCACAGCGCGGTGCGGTCCGGACGGCCTTGCGGATCAAGCAGATACACCTGGCCATATTCCATAAATACCGAGCCGCGTACCGTGAGCGGATGATTGCGATAGACCATGCCCACCAAATGAGACGGCGTCTTTTGCTCCAGGCCTAACCACCAGCCCGTATCTCCAAATACCTCCCCTTCCTGGTAGCCCCGCACGCTATTCACCCCGCCCAGCCCGAACTGTTCATTACTTATCAAAGGTTGGCTAGCCCACTGGCCCTCCGCATGGAGTGATAATATCCAATTCGTATGGATCAGGAAGTCGCGGGACAGGCTCGGGTTGAGAATGAGCCAATTCCCAGACGACTCTGAGGAGCTGGTTATGCTTTGAAGGTTGCTCGCCGAACCCGAATACCAGGCGTCCACGCTGAGACCCAGGCCGAAGGCGGTCATCCCCCGCGAGTCGCGCAAGCTGGCATCGTAGCGGAGCGCTAACGGCAGGTAACTCAGCGACTGCCTGGTAGTGGGCAGGCCGCTGGGAATGACCGAAGTATTGATGTTGGTGACCGTCGTGGTTGAACCGGAGAGGGTATCAACGACGATGCTGGTCAGGGTGTAAACGTTTGTTTTGTAGCTGGTCAGCGCATATTCCTTGTAATCGAAGCCGGTAGAAAAGCCGGACTGGAATCGGCTGGAGGTCTGCAGGGGGACGCTCAGGCGAGCCCCCATCGTGCTGTTGATGGTGATATCCTGCTGCACGACCTGCCGGTCAAAGGAACCGCCGTTGGTCTTGTAGAGGTTCTCACTCGACAAGGTCATGACGTCTGTGTCAATGGACGATCGGCTGGCGTAAACGTTCACCTCCGGCCGGCCCGACGGGGCCGGCAACCGAAATTTGCGCGTGGCCTCGTCATAGCCGAAATTGTTCGGTTGAGCGGCGACGGCGTCAGCGATTGAGCCCGGGCTGCCCAAAGGCAACCGATAAAAGCCGCCGTAATTGGCCACCAGAGGCCGGTCGTAGAAGTCCCACGAGTCTCCCGACTTGTAAGACTCGGGCGAGAAGCTGTATTGCAGGCCGGCGGAGTGCTCCAGTTGCCATAGGTTTTGGTAGCTTGCCGAACTATTGACCCGCAGCTCGGGAGTGCCGGGGGAGCTTTGGTTGTTGAGCTCGACTTTGGCATGCAGCGGCAACCGGTCCTTGACCCGGAGCTGGAGCGCGGTGGTGTTTTCCTGGAGACCCGGCTCAAGCTGTGGATAGATCTGCCGGTCCTGGTTGGCATTGGCCCGATCAAGCTCAGCCTGGAATAGCGCGCTATTGAGAATGATATTGGTATGCAGGCTCGGTAACGCGCGCATGACATTGTTGGAGCTGAAGTAGCGGTTCTGGGCCACGGAGATCTCGGACAGACGCCCCTGGAAGACGCGAATTTTAACGATGCCATTGGTGAGCTGCTGGGGCGGAATCGTAACGTTCACGGTCGGATATCCCCGGTTGCGGTACTCCATCTGCAACTCGGACGCGGCTTGCGTGATGTCGGACAACGCCACATTGGTGCCCGTGCGCTTAGCAAAGATGGACATCAGGGTGTTCGTAGAGAGGAGGGTGTCGCCCCTGACCTCATAGGCTATTACGCGGAACCGAGGCTCGGCGTTGGTCTTGACGGCAGCCGTCGCGTTAGTAGCGGCCGGCGCGGTCGCCGCGAGCAGGGCAGCCGCCCCTCCGTCGCGGGAACTAAAGCAAGGCTTGCCGGAGATCAGGACCTGGGGAAATGCCCCCTGGAAGACGTGCATCATGACGATGCCGTTGGTGATTAACTCGTGAGCGATCGAGATGTTCACCCTTGGGTAGCCCTGTTGCTCGTATTCCAATAGCAACGCGACGCCCGCTTGCACGATCCGTTCCAGGCCAAGGTTAGTCCCGGTGTACTGGGAAAGCTTAGCTGCCGGGGCGTTGCTAAATATCAACGGGTCGCACCTGATGACGTAGGCTCGGACGTCAAAGCGCGGACCGGCATTGGTACCGGCTGCGGCCGGAGTGTTGGCGGCGGCGACGGCGTTGGTGGCCGTGCGAGGGGCGGCGGGTTCGGCAGCCGGCAGACTCGTAGTCACGGCGGCGGCGTAACCCGCCGCAAGAAGGCAAAACCGCGCCCTGAGGCGGACCCCGCTTAGCAGCGCGGAAAGAGCCCAACGCCGGGCGTTGCGTCCAACACCATGCGGCGGGCAGGCACATTCAGGCTCTCGCCCGCTTGCCGTCGTCCCGTCGCGCTGGCGCCGTCCGCCTGGACTCGTATCTAAACCTCTGTTGGACATTAAGGTTATGTTGTCAGTTGGGCGGAAGGTGCGCGGGATCTGTTACGATTTGGCGTCGGCTTGGTAACAACTGCGAAACGAAACCGAAGGCAGCCTCGGGGCTGCCTCAACCACTCGTGCGGACCGCGAGCCGTCCCGGTTCGCAACAGCCCCTGCGGTTCCCGAATGCTCCGGATCTCCGAGCACCTTGGCGTGTCTCTGCGCGCTGCGAGCCGGGACGGCTCGCGGTCCGGGGAGCTTGATGCCACCCTGAGTCAGCCCCGCGCGCGAGTGTTTGGAACAGGACATGAGCGAGCCCCGACACACAATCGTTTCATATTTGTAATGGAATCGCCATTTGCTCGTAACACTGGGGCTCTAATTTAGCCTATCTCGCATCCAGTCTGTTTACGGCGCGAGGTCTGAGCGCGCGCAGAGGACCGTCGATGCTGAACTTTGTGAAGTCAGGACGGGTTCCGATTTTGAGGGCCCAAGAAGAGCGGAATGTGAAAACATCAGTTCGTGGCGGTCTAGAACCAAACGGCTCTTACGAGCCGCACTTGGTTGTTAACGAGCTGGCCCTGCAGCCCGGAGGCGAATGGTCGCCGCAATTGCCTGGGTGGCTGGTCATCCACGTGACGTCCGGGGTAGGGTATTGGCTGCACCCGCGTTTGAATTGGGAGCTTCAGATGGGGGCGATCATTCTTCTCTCCGACCAGGCTCAAGGCTGCATTCGGGCCAGTCAGGTGGGGGAACTACGGCTGCGCTTCTTCCGCATCGAACCTGGGAAGTTGATCGGCCTGATGAGTCTGGCGGACCAGGCGCTGCTGCAAAACGCCGCGAGGGACGAGAAGTTGTCGATGCGCGTCCTGCCCGCTAACTCGCAGGTCGCTGACAGGCTCAGGGAACTCAGTTCTGAGAAAGCCCGGAATACTCTCCCGGCGCGTGTGCAATTGCTCCAACTCTTTCTCGAACTGTTTGGTGCCGAGTTTCACCAGCCACAGGCCGACGGGGCAGGGGTCCTGGATGCCCGGGATCGCTTGCGACACTTGCTCAACCAAACGCCGGTAGCCGAGTTGCTCGAACTCAGCTTTTCCCGGCTGGTGAGCCAGGCGCGCTGCTCGCCGCGGCACGTGAGCCGCCTGTTTACCGAGTTGGTCGGTGTATCCTTTCGGGAGAAACAATCCGAGCTTCGCCTCGCGCGAGCCTGCGATCTGCTGGGGACCACGGACTCCAAGGTGGCGGAGGTGGCGCTGGAAAGCGGCTATCAGTCCACGAGCCTGTTCAGCGCGATGTTCAAGCAGCGCTTCGGCACCAGCCCCGCCAAGTGGCGGGCGCAGCTCAAGGGCAACGGACGCAGGCCCGCCAAACCCGTGTTAAGGCGATTGCGCATCGCGGCCTGACGTTGCGCTCTGAGTTAGCCGCTTTGACTTGGGTCTGCGCAGGCAGGGAAGCCCCGTCCCGCCGAGCCTGTATCCAGCGGGAGTCTCGCCTGACACTCCGGTGATGATCTGGGGAAACTCCTTTGCGCATCCTTAGGGCATCCTTAGGGCATCCTTAGGGCATTGCTTGGGATGCCACCGCTGATTTGACCGCTATTCAAACCAAATTGCCGGTTCTGATGATTCGTCCAGGCCTCTCCCACAAGTCAACCTCGCCGACCCCTGCCACAACCCCGAACACAGTTGCGGTGTCGCTCCGGGTGCAAGCCGGAGATCTCACTTGATTTGCGAGTGGCGGACCATACTTTCCTCGGATGCCAGTTACGGATGCACCTAACAAAGATTTGACCACAGATCGAGATTCCAACGCGGCGACGGACCCCGTGACCGCCGGTTTGCCCCAACACCCAGACCAGTTCTCGCGCCGGCACATTGGGCCGAGCCCGGCACAGACGCGCGAAATGCTCCATCTGCTTGGCTATCCAAGCCTTGAGGCCCTGATTGACGAAGCCGTGCCGTCCCAGATCCGGCTGCGGCGCCCGCTTCAGCTCCCCGCCGCCCGCAGCGAATACGAAGTGCTGGCCGCCTTGAAGGAGATCGCCTCGCAAAACCAGGTCTTCCGGTCCTATATCGGCATGGGCTACTACGACTGCATCACCCCGCCCGTCATTCAGCGCAACCTGCTGGAGAATCCCGGCTGGTACACGCCCTACACGCCGTACCAGGCCGAGGTCGCCCAGGGCCGCCTGGAAGCGCTGCTGAACTTCCAGACGATGGTGATTGATCTCACCGGCCTCGACGTCGCCAACGCCTCGCTGCTCGATGAAGCCACCGCCGCGGCGGAAGCCATGACGCTTTGCCACTCACTCAAACCGGGCAGGAACGTCTTCTTCGTCTCCGCGGACTGCCATCCTCAAACCATCGACGTAGTGAAGACCCGGGCTCGGGCTTTGGGCATCGAAGTCGTGGTCGGCGACCACCAGACCTTTCAATTCAACGACAAGGTTTCCGGCGCCCTGATCCAATACCCGAATACCTTCGGCGAAATCTTCGACTACTCCGGTTTCGTCGAGCAGGCCCACGCGGCCGGCGCGCTGGTCGCCGTGGCGGCGGATCTGCTCAGCCTGACCTTGCTTCGGCCACCAGGGGAATTCGGCGCGGACGTGGCTCTGGGCAGCACGCAGCGGTTTGGCGTGCCGCTTGGCTACGGCGGGCCGCATGCGGCGTACTTCGCCACAAAGGACGCCTTCAAACGTCATATGGCCGGGCGCATCATCGGTGTGTCGAAGGATTCCCGCGGCCGCCCGGCGCTGCGGCTGGCTCTCCAAACCCGTGAGCAACACATCCGCCGCGAGAAGGCCACCAGCAACATCTGCACTGCGCAGGCGCTCCTGGCCAGCATGGCGGCGATGTACGGTTGCTACCACGGCCCTGACGGGCTGCGAAAGATCGCCTGCCGTATTCATCAGCTCACGGACGTGCTCGCCCGTGGCCTCCGGCGCCTGGGATATGAGGTCGGGCCGAAGGCGTTCTTCGACACGATCCGCGTTTCACTTGGCGACAATCCCGCGGACGGGATTCTCAAGTCCGCGGAAACGGGCCGGATGAACTTCCGCGTCATCAGTGAACATGCACTGGGCATCGCGCTCGACGAGACCACAACCGAGAAGGACCTGGC
>PLZQ01000468.1:10161-26916 GCA_003152225.1 Limisphaerales bacterium
TGACGACTTCCATGATCCCGCTGGGGTCGTGCACGATGAAGTTGAACGCGGCCGCGGAGATGTTCCCGGTCACGTGGCCCGAGTTGAGCCGCCTGCACCCGTTCGCGCCGCTACGCCAGGCGCGGGGCTGGCAGACCGTGTTCCAGCAGTTGGAGGACTGGCTCGCCGAGATCACCGGCTTTGCCGGCATTTCGCTCCAGCCGAACGCTGGTTCGCAGGGTGAATATACCGGGCTGCTGGTCATTCGCGCCTGGCACCTCAATCGCTGCGAAGGGCACCGCAATATCTGTCTCATCCCCAGCTCGGCTCATGGCACCAACCCCGCAAGCGCCGTCATGGCCGGCCTAAGAGTCGTGGCTGTCGCCTGTGATGACCAGGGCAACATCGACGTCGCCGACCTGCGCGCCAAAGCCGAAGCTCATAAGGCCGACTTGGCGGCCTTAATGGTGACCTATCCCTCCACGCATGGCGTGTTCGAGGATTCGATTCGCGAGGTGTGCGAGATTATCCACGCCAACGGCGGGCAGGTCTATATGGACGGCGCGAACTTGAACGCGCAAGTCGGGCTGTGCCGGCCCCGGGACATTGGCGCCGATGTGTGCCACATGAACCTGCACAAGACGTTCTGCATCCCGCACGGTGGCGGCGGCCCGGGCGTGGGCCCCATTGGGGTGGCGGAACACCTGGTGGAGTTTCTGCCCGGTCACAGCGTGGTAAACCTGGGCGGTGAGAACCCCGTCGGCGCCATCGCAGCCGCCCCGTGGGGCAGTGCGGGCATACTCCCGATTCCGTGGGTCTATATCGCGGCTATGGGCGGCCCGGGCCTGACGGCGGCAACCCAGTATGCCATTCTCAACGCGAACTACATCGCCAAGCGGTTACAGGATTACTTCCCCGTGCTCTACCGCGGCCACGGCAACCTCGTCGCTCACGAGTGTATCCTCGACTTGCGCCGCTTCAAAGAGGTCACCGTCGAAGACGTGGCCAAGCGCCTCATGGACTACGGCTTCCACGCGCCGACCATCTCCTGGCCTGTTGCTGGCACTATGATGGTCGAGCCTACAGAGAGTGAATCGAAGGAAGAGCTCGACCGTTTCTGCGAGGCGATGATCAGCATCCACGCCGAAATGAGCGCCATTGAAGCCGGGAAAGCGGACAAGCGGAACAATGTGTTGAAGAACTCGCCGCACACGGCCGATATGCTCGCAGCGGAGCCCTGGGCTCATCCTTACTCCCGCGAGCAAGCCTGTTTTCCGGCCAAATGGCTCCACGACCACAAGTTCTGGCCCGCCGTGGGCCGCATCGATAACGTGTTTGGCGACCGCAACCTGGTCTGCTCCTGTGCCGGCATGGAGGCGTATTCCGACTGAATTGCCGTAAGGCCGGGCCAGTCAGTTGAGCCGGTCCGGTTCATAAGGCGAGCGAATATAAACACCCCGGTTACCCCCTTCCCGAGGTGGTCTGGTGTTGGTCTGGTACCACCCTGGTACCACCCTATACCCATAGAGCCCTCTAGAAGGGCCATTTTCAATCAGGGGCGCTTATTTAAGTCGGGGTTTCCGCGCCCTCAAGGCCAGCCCAAAAATGGCCGGCAGTTAGCTTGGCAACCCGCCTGGCATAACCTTGGAGGCGTCATCGTCTATCGCGGCGGCTGCGGCGGGACCGCCGCCCGGGTAAACGGCAAATCTTCCTCTGAATGGACCCGGTTGCCCGCCGGGTCGATGAGTGTGGGGGTGACAAAAACAAGCAGGTTCTTCTTCTGGATGGTCTTGGATTCGCTCCGGAACAACCAGCCCAGCAGGGGCAAGTCACCGAGCATCGGCACTTGGTCCTTAATAGTGGCCACTGTCTCGGACAGCAGTCCCCCCAAGACAACCGTCTGGCCGTCCCACACCCGCACGTTTGTGCACATCTGGCCTACTCGGAATTTGGGCTGGGGCGGAATGACCCATTTCTTCTTGCCATTGACATAAACGGCCACGCGATTCGTCGGGTTTTCCTCATACCCGAGGAATTCCGTCACCGTGGGGATCACCATGAGCTCGATCGTGTAGCCGTCGGGCAACACGCTCGGAATCACGTCCAGCACCGGCCCGAGCTCCATCTTCTCGGTCACATACAGCGAACCTTCCTCCCCGTTCGTGACGGTTATGCCGGGAGGCGTCAACGCCCGCTTGTTAATCCCCGTCACCACAGTTCCGACATCCACCGTCTTCATTTGCGCCTGGCGACCGCTGGTGGTGGTGACTTCGGGCTGAGCGAGCAACTCGGTACCGCTTCGCTGCTGGAGGGCCTTGATGACCACGCGGAATTGCGGCTCGGTCAGGATGCCGGTTGGCGTGAAGAATGACGTGGACGAAATGCGCGAGCCAGAGGTCCAAAGCTGATTGGTCGAGTTGGGTGCGATCGTGGTGGGGGCGGTGCCGGCTTGGCCGCCAATCGCCCCGTTAGTCATCAACATGTTGCCCAGATACCAGCCGAAGCCAAAAGGCTTGGTATCATCCTGGGAAACCTCCACAAACTTGCACTTGATGTTGATCTGCGGCTGTGCCGCGATCAACACCGAAAGCATCTGTTCGATGATGTCGATATCATGCAGGGCGGCTCGCACGACGAGCATGCTGCTGCTCGCGTTGTAGAAGAGAGCCTTGCCCGGAGTTTTCACCTGATCCAAGTCCACCCCGCCACGCTTGAAGTAATCCAGGAAGGCGGCTGACACGATTGTGCCCACCCCATTCGTGCCGACAGGAACAGGGACCTTCGTTAAGTGCAGGCGGTCGAGTGCTGCATTCAGATCAACTTTGAAGGTCCGGACATAAAGGGGTGGGGGCTCCTTGCCCGTCCTGGCTGCGAACGCGATACCGTTGGTATCAATTGAATACTTGATCGGCTGGTTTGCGGTCTTCACGACGGCATCCAGGACGTCCGCTAATCGAATGTTGGTCAGGGGCGGCTTGATCGTTATCGTGATGGAGGAGGGATCCACTGCTCGGGCAGGCGTTGCTGGCTTAGGCAGTCCCGTAACGGGGTCCAAGCTGGCTTCCGGCGGTGCCTGCACCGGCCCGGGAGGCTTGATGCTGAAATTAACCCCGAGCTTATCCGGGTCGCTCTTCCGGGTCTCGTCGGTAAGGAAGCGGGCTACTTCGCTCAGCGGTAGCTCATCGAAGGAGACCTGGGCCAACCGGATGCTGTCGAGCTTGCGCATGATGGCTCTGCGCGAGTCGCCTGAAAACTTATTAGTCAGCGCATACAGGTTGAGCGTGGGATGCACCTCGCCGTTGGTGGCGGGTGTTTTCAGCCGCGCATCGCGCACGAGATTCAGATAATACATGGCGACCTGATTCTGCGGATCTTGATCGAGAGCCTGTTCCAATTTGGCCTGCGCCTCATTGAGCTTGCCCATTTCATACAGCAGCTTGCCATCTTGGACCAGTGTGCTGACCGTGAGCTTCTGTTCAAATGAGGCGGCGTTAGTTGAGGTTGGCAGCGGGAAGCTGTTTGTTGCTGCTTCGCTTTCCGCCGACTGAGGAACCTCAGCCGGAGCAGGCGCCTGGCCCATCGGCACAGCCAGGGCAGCGAAACCAATAACGGCGAGGACTGCGCCGAGGGTTAAACCCGCTTTGCGGGGCGGACGGAAATCCATTAGTCGCTCAATGCGCTGGCGCAGGGAACTGCGGGATTCGAGGATGCCGACGAGGCCCAGGCTGGCCAGCGGCCGGGGCAGGGCGAGCCTGGCCACCTCCAGCAGGGTGGGAGCGTAGGTCTCAGCCTCCTCGTTAAGGGCGAGCATCACCGCATCGTCCACCGCCTCCTCCCGCAAGCGCCGGATGCGAGCGTTGGCCAGCCAGAGCAGGGGATGCCACCAATAGGCAATCTGCAGCAGCGCCTGGGCGCAATTGACCCACGCGTCTCCCCGGCGGAGGTGGAACAGCTCGTGCAGCAGCACCGCTCGAAGTTGGGAGGCCGGAAGCCGTTCCGCCAGCGAGCGTGGCAGGAGAATCACCGGGCGGACCAGGCCGCACACGGCGGGGGACTGCGGGCGGTCCGTCAGCCTGAGGCGTACCTGGTGCTGGGGGGCCGATAGAAGCTCGTTTAGCCAGGCGGGGGCTTCCGCCGCCCGGCGGGCCTCACCGGCGACTTGCTGCCAGCGGAAGAGCATCCACGCAAATAATCCCAGGCTGAGCGTGACGGTGCCGATGAATCCCCAGGCGGCGAGCGTCAGGCTCGGAGTTGGTGGCGCCGGCAAGCTGAGGGTCGGGGCGACTGGCAAAAGGGCTTCGTTTTGTTCTCCGTAGGTCACCACCACCGAGGTTGAACGAGGTGCTGCTGGCACGGCTCTGGCTGAGTGCATCCACCAGCCGGGGCTGGTCGGAAGGGCGAGCGATGGGGGCAGCAACAATTTCACGAGCACCACCAGCCAAAGGGCGTAGCGCACCGCCGGGCGCACCTTTCGCCTCATCAGCAAGTCTAGAGCAAACAGCAGCCCAATCAGGAGGCTGGATTGCCAGAGCATCGGCCACGCAAGCCGGAGGGCTTGGTCGGCCCAGGCATTTAGCGTTTCTATTAGCGAGTTCATTGTATTGAGAGGTGGTGGTGGGAACTCAGGCCTTCTTTGCCCCTTTCTTCTTCGCCTTGATCAAGGACTCTAGTTCCGTCAGCTCGTTCTCGGAAAGGTGGCCGGTGTCCAGGAGGCACTGGACCATCGGCGTGAGCGCCCCGTTGAAGGCGTGCTTGAGAGCATAGAACAACTCGCCGCGCTGCGCCTGCTGGCGGGTCACGGCGGAGCGGTAGATCGTGAGGTTCCGCACTTTTTCGGCGGCCAACAGGCCCTTCACTACCATGCGGTCCATCAGGGTGCGCACGGTCGAGTAGGTCCACGTGGTTTGGCGCTGCAGCTTCTGCCGGATGTCCGGCGCCGTGCAGGGTTCCGTTTCCCAGACGGCTTTGATGATCGCCCACTCCGATTCAGTCAGTTCGATTCTGGATTTTGGCATAGCCTGTCTTTCGCTGGCGGACAACATCTCCACAATTGTAGAGACTGTCAACAACTATCTTTACAAATGTAAAGCTAGAGGGCAGGCCTCAGACTCGATAGCCGATAGCCGATAGCCAATGGCAGATGGCAGATGGCAAATGGCAGAGGTTGTTGCGAGGGTGGCAAACTTGACCTGATGACAGCAGGATTTGAGGCTTCAGGACGCTAGAACGCTTCGTCCGGGTGGGCGGCGAGCCAGTCGGTCAGGCCGGGCAGGCGGAAAGAAAGGAGCGCCTGGGCTTTGGCGCAGTTGAGCGAGGTGTGAGGGGCGCGGGGGGCGCCACTGTATTTTTTCAGGGAGCCAGGTTCAATTCGGGGCGTCAATTGCGGCCAGCGGGCGGCGAGGAGCTGGCCGGTTTGCCAGCGCGACAGCCGTTCACTGCCGGCAACGTGATACAGGCCTGGCTGCTGTAGGGCCGCCAATTCCCAAATCGCCCGCGCCGTGGCCTCGGCTGGAATGGGTGAGCGGTATTCGTCGGTGAACAGCTTTAAGGTTTGGCCCGCTTGCCACGCCCGACGCATTTGCTCGTTGAAGCCGCGGTCGCCCTTTGGCGAGGTGCCCCCGTTTAGCGAGGTGCGGATGACAGTGTGCTGCGGGTTTCCAAGAATGACTTGCTCTGCCGCTACTTTTGTTTCGGCATACACACTCAGCGGGTTGACTGGCGCAGTCTCGTCGTAGTTTCCCACCCGACCATCGAAGACCAAATCGCTGGACAGAAAGAAGAGGGGGATGTTCGCAGCCAAATCGGCCAGCAGGGCGGTGACTTCGACGTTGAGCTTGCGAGCCAGCGCTGGGTTGGCCTGGCATTCAGGGCTCCGGCTGAGCGCGGCGCAGTGGATCACGAGCTGCGGCTCCTGCCGGCGAAACATGGCGCGCACGGCAGAGGCATCCGTCAGATCCAGGCGCTCGTGGGTGAGCGCGACCACCGTCGCGACCGGCGCATAGCGCGCGGCGCTTCGGACCAGGTAACTTCCGATGAGCCCGCCCGCGCCGGTGATCCAGGCCGTGTTCAATCAATTAGCCGCTGTGTCAGGCCGGCGTAGGCGTCAATCCGGCGGTCGCGCAGGAACGGCCAGTGCGTACGCGTGTCATCCACCTTTCCGAGGTCGAGCGGCACGATGAGAGTTTCGTTTTCTGCCGCGCTGGCTTTGGCAAGGATTTCGCCCGTGGTGCCGGCGACAAAGCTCTGGCCCCAGAACTCGATACCGTCGCCCGATAGCTTTTCATGCCCGACACGGTTGGCTACAGCGACGTAGCAGCCGTTGGCGATGGCATGGGCGCGCTGGACGGTCTCCCAGGCGGAATGTTGCCGCGCACCCAGGGCCGCTTTTTCGCGCGGGTGCCAGCCAATGGCAGTTGGGTAGAAGAGAATCTCCGCGCCTTGCAGGGCGGTCAGGCGCGCGGCTTCCGGATACCATTGGTCCCAACAGATCAGCACGCCGATCTTGCCATAGCGGGTCTGCCAGGCGCGGAAGCCGAGGTCGCCGGGCGTGAAATAGAACTTCTCGTAATAGAGCGGGTCGTCCGGGATGTGCATCTTGCGGTAGATGCCCAGGAGCGAGCCATCGGCGTCGATGACCGCGGCCGTGTTATGATAAAGACCCGAAGTGCGCTTCTCGAACAGGGAAACGATGATTACCACGCGCTTTGTCTTCGCCAGTTTTTGAAAGGCCTGCGTGGTTGGCCCGGGAATCGGCTCGGCCAGTTGGAAATGCTGGTAATCCTCGGACTGGCAAAAGTACTGCGAGCGGAACAGCTCCTGCATGCAGATGATCTGGGCGCCATCCCGGGCGGCGTGTTCGGCCGCGGCCAAAGCATGCTTCAAGTTCGCGGCAGGGTCAGGTGAACACGCGGACTGGATCAGACCCACCTTGACGATGCGTTCACTCGTTCTCGCCTTGGAGTGATTCATCATTGAGAACCTCTGAGCCTGGCGGCGGCCACCCGAATCAACTCTTGGCAGATTGCCGGGAGGTGCGCTTGGTGTGCTTGGGGCTGCCGGTCAACGTCTGGGCGGCAGCCGGCGGCACCGCCTGGCCAAACAACTCCCGAATGAACTTGCCCAGCGTCTCGTTGGTCGGGCCGTAGCCCGAGTGATAGATGTAATGCTCCAAGTCGTAGAGCAGTTCATCGCCGTTCTGGTAGCGCTTGGCCAAATCGCGCGCCAGCGCGCGCTGCAGAATCTCATTCAGCCGGTCGTCCACGCGGGCATCCAGCGTCCGAAAATCAGGCATAGGCATGCCGATCATGCGTTGCCGGGACTCCTCCGCGGTGGGGGCCTTGAAGATATTCTTCCCGAGCAGCAGGTGCGCCAGCACCACACCGGCGGAGAAGAGATCTGACCGCTGGTCAGTGACTTGGAAATCCGCCTGTTCGGGGCTCATGTAATCCGCCTTGCCCGCCACGACCTCGCCTTCGTTGTCCACCAGGAAACCGCGCGCCTTGGCGATGCCGAAGTCGGTCAGCTTCACGTCGCCTTCAAAGGCGATCATGATGTTCTTGAAGCTCACATCGCGGTGCACGAGCCCGAGGGGCTTGCCGTCTTTGTCGGTTTTGGCGTGCGCGTAGGCCAGGCCGCGAGCCACGCGGCTGACGATGAACACGGCCAGCTCCTTCGGCAGCACCCGGCGCCGGTCCGTCAATTGCTGGGCGAACTGTTCCAGGTTGACGCCGCGGATGAGCTCCATGGCCATGAAATAGACCCCGTTCGTCTCACCCAGGTGATAGGTCTGGACGATATTCGTATGAATCAAGTCGGCGACCAGCTTGGCTTCGCCGATGAAGTTCTCGATGAACTCCTTCTGGTTGGCGTAGTTCTGGCGGATCACCTTGATCGCGATGCGCTTGACGAATTCGCGCGCGCCGAGTTGCTCGGCCTCATAGACAATCCCCATGCCGCCCTCGAAGATCATGCGGACGATCTCATACCGAAACTCGTTTTGGATTGTAAAGAGGGCCACGCGCGGATATTGATCAAACGGGAGGTGAAGTCAAGCCCCTCGTTCAGGCCCCTGCATTGTTTAAGAAATATATCATTTTCTACTTGCAGGACAGGGCCAGAGGGCTTTAATTCAGGCCAAGTCTAACGACTTTAGGCAATAACCAAACAACAATAGACACACTAAACGCACTATGGCTAAAGCACTCTCTAAATCACAAATCGCCGCGGCGATTGCTGAGAAGAATTCCCTCACCAAGAAGCAGGCTGTCGAAATCCTCGAGAGCATCTGCGACTTGGCCTACAAACAGGCCAAAAACACTTTCACCCTGCCCGGGCTCGGCAAGCTCGTCCTGGTGAATCGCGCGGCCCGCATCGGTCGCAATCCGGCCACCGGGGAACAGATTCAGATCCCCGCCAAGCGCGTGGTGAAGTTCCGCGTCGCCAAGGCCGCCAAGGACGCCATCCTCGGCGCCAAGTAACCAAGCCTTTTTCGAGAAGGCACCCTGGCTTCGTCAGGGTGCCTTTTTCGTTGGCGGGGGAACGGAGTAATGGAGTAGTGGGGTGAGGGCGGAACGGACCTGGCAACCCCCGTGTCCCATTAAGCTGCTAGTCATCAGCCGAGTTCGCTATCGTTCCATCACTCCAATACTCCAGTTCTCCACTACTCCGCTGGTATATGAAGATAGCTGTTGTCGGTTGCGGGGCGGTCGGGAGCTACTACGGCGCCAAGCTGGCGCGGGCCGGGGACGAGGTCCATTTCCTGTTGCGGTCGGATTACGAGGCTGTGCGGCGCCAGGGTGTCCTGATCCGCAGCCCCGACGGCGATTTTCAGGCCCGGCCCCAATGCGCCCGGCGCCCGGAAGAAATCGGCCCCGTTGATCTGGTTGTCATCGGGCTCAAGACCACGGCTAACGAGGCGTTTCGCAAATTGCTGCCGCCGCTCATCGGGGCCGACACAGCGGTGCTGACGCTGCAGAACGGCTTGGGCAATGAGGAAGATCTGGCGCGGCTGTTCCCGGTCAAGCAAATCATGGGCGGACTGTGCTTCGTCTGCTTGAACCGGGTGGCGCCGGGAGTCATCCAGCACATCGGCTACGGGCAAGTCGTGCTGGGCGAGTTTCAACGCCCGCCCGAGCCGCGTACGCACGACCTGGCGGCCCGGTTCAGCGCGGTCGGCGTGCCCGCCAGGGTTACTGACAACCTCGCGCGGGCACACTGGGAAAAGCTGGTGTGGAATGTCCCCTTTAACGGGCTGGGCGTGGCGAGCGCCGCCGGCTTCGAGGCCCTCGGCCAATTATCCTCCGGCCCGGGACCCTCAACCATCAACTCTCAACCGTCAACCACTGCCGAATGCCTGACCACGGACAAGCTCCTGGCTGACGCACGTTGGGCACAATTGGTTCGGGAGTTGATGATCGAGGTCATCACCGCCGCGCGAGCACTCGGCTTTGAAATTGCGGAAGCGTTCGCTGACAAACTAATCGAGCGCACGCAGACCATGGGCGCTTACCGGGCCTCGACCCTGATCGACTTTGAACGCGGCCAACCCCTGGAATTGCAGAGCCTTTTCCTGGAACCGCTGCGCCAAGCCACCCAGGCCGGCGTCCCCATGCCCCGGCTCGCGGCCCTATGCACGGTGCTGAAGGAATTGGACCGGAGGGCTCGCCCAGCGCGCTGAGGCGGGCGTAGTTTTCGGCAGATGTGCCTGGGTCGGTTGTGAAATGAGCCGCGGGCCGACCGACTTTTGTTGGTTGGACGCCATCTCGGTGGCGCCTTTTCTTTCCTCGGCGTCGCTGGCCAATCAAGATACCGAGACGATGTGATATTTCACGGCCGAATCGCCAAGCTTGGCCGCCCAGCGCTGGCCCGCCTTCCTGCCCATCAAACTCTGACCGAGAGGAGATTGCGGCGTGATCACCATGACTTCCTTCCGCCGGTGCCTGATTTCCAAGCCCCCATTCCTTGGCCCGATGAAATAGGTTGAATGCACGCCATCGACATCCAACTCGACCAGTGCGGTCAACTCGATCGGCTCACCGGGGCCGAAGCTCCTCGTCGGCAGCGCTTCGTAAGCTTTGATGGAGTCGAGGATTTCCCTGGCCTGCCTGGCCTGACCGCCAGCGAGGTAAGCCGCTTCGAGTCCGCGGGTGTCGTATTTGCTTTCCGCCTTGCTGCTTTCGTGCGTGGCCTCCTCATGCGACGCGCGTGCCGCCTTTTCCAGAACGGCGAGGCTCTCGGTCAGGCTGCCAATAATTTGCTTTATCAATGTGCCTTTATTCATTTCCGGGCGATGTACATAACCGGGATGCTAAACCAAAGCTTCGAGGAAGAGCGAGCCGATTGGCGGACAAGTACCGCAGTGTCCGGTGCTGGCGCTCCGGCTCTTTAAATCCGTGGCAGCCGACCAGCCGCCGCAGTGGAGGACACCGTTGGCCGAGCTATTTCGGCGCCTGGATAACTCTAAGGTCCACGTCTTCCAGTTTCTTGCCCAACTTCAGCGAGGGGGCTCCGGGGCCTCCCGCCATGATTTGTCCATGGACATCACGGAGGCCGAAATCGCCCTGGTCCACTTCAAACCGTACTGTTGGCCGCGGGGCACTGTCGTAAACGTAGCAGTCTTGAAAATCGATGCCGCCCAGGTTTTCGGTGTTCTTCGGTTGGCGCAGGTGGAGGATGATAGGCACCCGCGGCTCGCCGTCGCCAGGTGCAGGCGAGACCCACGGATTTCGGAAGGCGCAGTTCACGAAACGAACGCGGGCGCTGGTGGCGGACTTGTCGTAAACTCGCGCGCCTTCCGTGCTGGTATTCTCGGTGACGCAGTCCAGGAACTCGATCAGCCCCTTGGGGCCATTATCTTTGACCGCACCGACGGCGATGCCAGCAACCCCGTTGAGGCCCGCGCTGGGTCCCGGTTCAAGCGGCGTCAGGCGCGCCTCGGCCATCCGCACCCAGCAATGCTCGAAGCGGATTGATACGGGTTCGGAGTTGGTGGTGAGCGGCTTCAAGTAAACGAGGATTCCGTTGCCGTTGTTATTCTCGAAGGTTGAGTTCCGGATTACGCAGTTCACCAGGCGGTTCTGTTCCGTGTCAGGCTCCAGATCAATGCCGGCTTCCGGCGCGGTGCCCCAGGTGCTCGCGAAGCGGCAATTATCAACCAGCAGATTCATAACGCTGATGACGCTGAGCCCCTGGCGGTGGTTATCGTAGGCGGTGCAGTTGCGGATAGTGATGTCCTGGCTCCACCCGAGGTCTCCGCCGCCATCCACATAGAAGCCGTCGCCGCCGGTGCTCTCCACCCGCAGCCCTTCGATCAACACGTGGCGGCAACCCCGGAGTGCGATTCCCATGCGCCATTCCGCCTTTGAATACGGAGGCTTCTGATACTCGCGCTTGTGCATCCGCAAGGTGGCGCCGTAGCCGTGAATGACTATGTTCGATTGCCCTACCGCGGTGAACAGACTGTCGCCGCCACCCCGATATTCACCTTTCTTTGCGAGGATCAAGACGCCGGGCTGGAAAACGATCTCTAGCTGGCTGCGCAGTTGAAGCGGGCGCACAATCCAAGGGTCGCCCATGAACGGAACGACGAGGGTTTTTGCGCCCGAGTTGATGGCGGCCTGGAGCGATTCCGTGGAGTCTTCGCGATTGAAGCCCCACCACGCGGCGTTCGCTATCGAGCGCTTCCCGGCCACGACCTCCTCGGCTGACTGTTGGTCTTTGATATTAAGGAGCCTTGGCGCCTGGCCCGCCGCCGGCAAACTCCCAAGGCCGACCAGGGCGAGGAGGAGCATTCTTGTGCGCATAACGACTATGAATGTATTGCAAGCGCTTCTGTCCGCCAGTGCTCATTTATCGACACCCTGCCCGGGCGGGCCGCAAGCAGTCCAATCACCAAAGCGCCCACCGCCAAGACAGCCACGAGGCCAACCAGAATGGCTGTGAAAGGTGCGTTCATTGGCAGCGGAGAAAGCGTGGAGCAAGCCAGAGGCAAGCCACAGGCCCCGGCGCTGCTCTCGATTGTTGCTCGATTGTTGCTCGATTGTTCCTCGATTGTTGATCGATTGTTGCTCTAGTTCTGGCACCTCATATTCTGCGGAGTCCCCTCGGGGCTCCAGGAGCATTACAGTGTCCCCACTAAGCCCGTCCCCGAGCTCGACAGCGTTGGTAAGTCCGTTATTTAAACGAAATCGCATTCTTACACCCGGCGGGCAGGTGTTGCTTAGCAGCGCGTTTTGGATAAGACTCCGCCGGTGAAACCACGCGTGCGCTTTGCGCCTAGTCCGACGGGGTTCCTGCATATTGGCGGGGCCCGCACTGCTTTGTTTAACTGGCTGTATGCCCGGCATACCGGCGGCACCTTTATCCTGCGCATCGAAGACACCGATGCCGCCCGCAACACGCAGGAGGCCGTCAACGTCATCCTGAACGGGCTGCGTTGGCTCGGCCTGGATTGGGACGAAGGTCCGGTCAGCGGCGATGCCAACGGCCCCAGCAAAGGCGACTGCGGGCCGTACTTCCAGAGTCAGCGCAAGGAGAACTACCGGCGGCGGGTCGAGGGGTTGCTGTCGAAGGGGCTGGCCTACGAACAGGAGGGAGCGGTAAAATTCAAGATGGACCGGGCGCCCATCGTGATTCCGGACCTGGTCGTCGGCGATGTGCGGCGCGAGCTGACCGACCGCGAGCAGGTTGACCCGGACTTCGTGATCGTGCGCTCCGACGGGCAGCCGGTGTTTCACCTGGTCAACGTGGTGGACGATCTGGAGATGCAAGTTACGCATGTCATTCGGGGGGAGGATCACCTGAGCAACACCGCCAAGCACATCGCGCTGTTCCGCGCGTTTGGCGTCGAGCCGCCCAAATACGCGCACATCCCGCTCATCCTCAACATCGATGGCACGAAGATGAGCAAGCGGGACAAAGGCGCCTCGCTCATGTCCTACGCAGAGGAGGGCTACGTGCCGGCTGCGGTAGTCAACTATCTCTGCCTGCTCGGCTGGTCGCCCAAGAACAACCGCGAGAAGATGGCGCTGTCGGAAGTGATCGAGGCTTTCGACCTCCCGCAGATCCTGCGGCACAATGCGCGGTTTGATCTGACGAAGCTGATCTGGCTGAACGGCGAATACGTGCGCGAGCTGGGCGACGACCGCTTTTACGAGCTGGCCGCTGAAGCCCTCACGCGGGCAGGGCTGGACCTAAAGAAATACCCCGCCGAGTACGTGAAAGCGGCGTTGGAGACTTGCAAGGGGAAGTTCAAGCTATTTGGGGAGCTGCCCCCCTACGCTGGCTTTTACTTCAAAGAGGAGATCGAGTACGACCCGGCTGCCGCGCAGAAGGACTTTGCGCCCGAGAACAAGCCGCGCCTGGCCAGGCTCCGCGAGGCATTGGCGAAACTGCAACCATTTGACGCAGACCCAATTGGCGTCACGCTGAAGGCGGTGGGCCAGGAGCTAGGGGTGAAGGCCGGGGTGCTCGTGCATCCGACCCGCCTCGCGTGCTGCGGCAACCCCGCGGGGCCGAGCCTTTACCATCTGCTGGCGATTCTCGGCAAAGAGCGCGCGCTGCAGCGGATCGACCGGGCGCTGGCGCGGATGGGATGAGAGTATCCGCTAATTACGCGAATTACCGCGAATTAGGCAGACTTGGAATCCGGAACAGCGTAGTGCCCGGCTTCCGGAGGAATCGATTCGCGTCAATTAGCGAAATTCGCGGATCACCTCCGCTATGTGAGCTTGCGGTTCTTGGCCCGGGATTCCTGGGCCAGGCGCGCTTTGAACTCCAGGACCTTCTGCAGCAACTCGGCGTTGCTTACGGCCAGGATTTGCGCGGCGAGCACGCCGGCGTTGCGCGCGCCGCCGATGGCCACGGTCGCGACCGGTATGCCGCTTGGCATCTGGACGATGGAAAGGAGCGAGTCCAGCCCCTTCAAGGCCTTGCTCTCCATGGGCACGCCGATGACGGGCAGGGGAGTGAGGGCGGCGGTGACTCCGGGCAAATGCGCCGCGCCGCCGGCCCCGGCGATGATGACGCGCAAGCCGCGCTTCTGGGCGCTGCTGGCGTAACGCTCCAGGTCCCGCGGCGTGCGGTGCGCAGAGATGACCTGAACCTCATGCGGAATGCCGAACTCGGCGCAAGTGTCCGCGGCGGCTTTCATGGTGGGCCAATCGGAGTCGCTGCCCATGATGATTCCGACCACGGGCGTGGCGGATGGCTTAATGTTCATACGATGATTGACATTGACGTTGACAGCTTTGCCAATAAGTGCGATGGCCTCATGGCGGATATCATTCGCTCTGGCAGGCCAGATTTCAACTATGAAATGGATCGCACCTGAAAGCAGGACCCTGGTGGGCCGGGGGCGGTCCATTGCCGAATTCCTGGCGTTGAGGCGTAACACCAGTCTGCTGCTGGTAGCGCTCCTCCTGGTGGGGACGGGCGAAAGGCTCTGGCTCGGTTTCGCGCCCAAGTATCTCCAGACCCTCGGGGCGAGCATCCTCATCATTGGTTTGTTCGACGCTTTGCAAACGCTGCTCGGCGCCCTCTATGCCTACCCGGGGGGCTGGCTGACCGATCGCTGGGGGCAACGCCGGTCGCTAATGCTCTTCAGCACGATTTCGCTGGCAGGCTACATATTGGTGCTGGTTTGGCATCATTGGCTGGCGCTGTTGCTCGGCACGTTCTTCTTCCTCGCCTGGAGCGCATTATCGTTGCCCACGACGTTCAGCGTTGTCGCTACTTCCCTCAAGGCCCGTCAGCACACCATGGGCGTCGGCATCCAATCCATGATGCGGCGCGTGCCGATGATGCTCGGGCCGCTTGGGGGTGGGTGGCTCATCACTCACTTCGGCTGGACTCGCGGCGTGCAGTACGCACTGCTGCTTTGCCTTTTGATGAACGTGCTGACCATGCTGTTCCAATGGTTCATGCTGGAGCCCGGCAAAGGAGGCTTGGCGGTGGCGGCTGAGTCGGGGAGGACGAACTTGCTGGCGGTCGTGCGGTCGTTTACTCCCGCGCTGCGGGAGTTGCTGGTGAGCGACATACTTATTCGCTTCTGCGAGCGCATCCCCTACGCCTTTATCATTCTGTGGGCCATGAACCATGCGGGCTTGGACGCACAGCAGTTTGGCGTGCTGGTGGCCTGCGAAATGGTTACCGCCATGATCTGCTACATCCCCGTCGCGCACCTGGCCGATAAATATGGCCGGCGCCCGTTCGTGATGGTGACGTTCCTTTTCTTTACGCTCTTCCCCGTGACGTTGCTGTGGGGGGACAGCTTCGGCTGGCTGGCGTTGGCCTTCGTTGTCCGCGGGCTCAAGGAATTCGGCGAGCCGGCCCGTAAGGCGTTAATCATCGGCGAGGCCGTCCCGGCTCTCCGCGCGCGCACCTACGGGGCCTACTATTTGATACGGGATTGCGTGGTGACCAGCGGCTCCTTCCTGGGCGCGTGGCTATGGAGCATCAGCCCGCAGGCGAACTTCATCGGGGCAGCCGTCTGCGGCGCTCTGGGCACGGCCTGGTTCTGGTGGTTTATCTATCGCCGACCGCCCGCTGCAGGATTGACAGGAGGACAGAAGGGCGCAGATTAGAGCGCGGTTCATCCATGACAACGGCCAACAAGATCACCATCCTGCGCATCCTGTTGATTCCCTTCTTTGTGGTGGAGGTCCTCTACTACACCCAAGCGGGTCACGAGGTGCATCGGGTGCTGGCGATAGTTTCCTTCGCCCTCGCCGCCATCTGCGATGGGGTGGACGGCTACGTCGCGCGGCGGTTTAATCAGCGCAGTGAACTTGGGGCGATTCTCGACCCGCTGGCAGACAAGCTGTTGCTGGTCTCCGGCATAGTAGTACTGAGCTTTGATCATGCTCCGTATCTGGGGAGTGTCCCGCTTTGGCTAACGGGCACGATTATGGGGCGGGATGTGCTGATACTCATTGGCATGCTCCTGATTCAATTCATGGTTGGCAAAGTCAGGGTGCGGCCGCGGGTCGTCGGCAAGGTCGCCACGGTGCTCCAAATGGTGGTGGTGCTCTGGATTATGCTGAAGTGGCGAGAGAGCTGGCTGCGCGGGCTGACCTTGGTGACCGCCATCTGCACCGGCATTTCGGGACTGTTCTATGTGTGGGACGGCAGCCGCCAGTTGAGCGCGCACCCGTCCTCCAGTCCAAAGCCTGATGCGGAGAGCCCAAACTCCACTGTCTGAAGTCTAAAGTCGAGAGCCGGCAACGTTCTGCTGGTTCCAGCAATCAAAACGAATGCGCTTATGGGAAAACAGATTGAACTATCACTGAAAGAAGGCGACGTGGCACCGGAATTTACGGCCACCACCAACGGTGGCGGGAAGGTGTCTCTGTCCGATTTCAAAGGCAAAAACGTCATCCTGTACTTTTATCCCCGGGACGACACGCCGGGCTGCACCAAGGAAGCGTGCGCCTTTCGCGACGAGTTTGCCGCATTCAAGAAGAAGGGGGCGGTCGTGCTCGGTGTCAGCATTGATTCGGCTAAGTCGCACGACAAGTTCGTGGAGAAATACAAGCTCCCGTTTACCCTGGTGTCAGACGAGGACAAGGCGATTGTGCAGGCCTATGGTGCCTGGGGGCAGAAGAGTTTCATGGGCCGGAAGTACGAGGGCACCTATCGCGTGTCGTTCCTCATCGGGCCGGACGGCAAGATCAAGAAGATCTGGCCCGCCGTAAAGCCCACCGAACACCCCCGGGAGGTCCTGGCCGCGCTGTGAACCAGATCACGGGCGAAGGCCATTTGACAGCCGGCCCAACCCGA
>PLZQ01000531.1 GCA_003152225.1 Limisphaerales bacterium
TAGGGAACCACTAGGTACTGTATAGGTACCGGATAGCTGATCGCCAGTTGTACGCCGGATATACGCTAGGCACCCACTAGCGATTCTGGGGCGCCCTCCTCCCCCCGACATTCGATGTTCAGGGTTCAAAGTTCAAGGTTCGAGGTTCAGCTTTGAGCGTTCGATGTTGGATGTTGGATGTTCGGGCTTGGTTTTTCCCCGGTCCCGCCTACCCTGTCCCCCGGCAAATGGCTCTCGAATCCAAACCGCTCTTCCACCCGGAAGTCCTGCGCCAGCAGGTGCCGTCGTTCAATCTGCCTGCCCCTTTTGCGAAGACCGCGGTCCGCTGTCCGCCGAATCCTTCAAGCGCGCCTTCGAGCGGCGCGACCCTTACAACCCGAAACCCGTCTGGCTCAACTTCTGCCGCATATCCCGCGCCATTGATGAAGGCAATGCCGACCTGAACATCCCCGCCTATAATGGCGGCCTCTTCGCGACGATACCCGATCCGCCCGCCAGAGCCGCCGCCACACGCCAACGACCCTGCGCTGGGCCAAAGCCGCCACAAAACTGGCGGAAACTGCCCCTTGCCAAGCTCATCCTCGGTTGGCAGGATGTGCGCAAGATGAATGCGAGCGAGAACAAATTCTCCCTCACCCGCGCCGCGTCAATGAATCGGCGGGGCGCGAAACGCAAATTCCTATTAGCCATTTCAATCATGAAGACAGCACGGCAGTCATTCCTTCTATTCTCGATCAGCGCGCTGGCGGCGGTTCCCGCTTTCGCCGCGCCAGCAACTGCCTCGGCGCCCGGCTCTAAGTGGGAGCTGGTCTGGTCCGACGAGTTCAACCGCGACGGGCTGCCCGATCTCGCAAAATGGAGCTACGAGGAGGGATTCGTCCGCAACCACGAGAAGCAATACTATACGAGGGAGCGCAAAGAGAACGCCCGCGTCGAAAATGGGATGCTGGTCATCGAGGGCCGCAAGGAGCAGTTCAAGAACGCGAAATACAGGGCCGGCTCGGCGAATTCCCGGAGCGCGGACGAATATGCCGATTACACGGCAGCGAGCCTGATTACGTCCGGGAAGGCGAGCTGCCTCTATGGCCGCATCGAGGTGCGGGCGAAGCTGCCGCAGGGTCAGGGCGTCTGGCCCGCGATTTGGATGCTGGGCGACAACCACGACACCGCCGGCTGGCCTCATTGCGGCGAGATTGACATCATGGAGTTCGTCGGCCACGACCCCAATCACGTTCACGCGACAGTGCATTACAGCCTCGACGGAAAGCACAAATCCAGCGGCAGCCAGTTGGAGACGCCCGCTCCGTATGACGACTTCCACATTTATGCGGTGGAATGGAACAAGGACCGCATGGATTTCTTCTTCGACGAAAAGAAGTATCACACCTTCGAGCTGAAAGCCGCCGACGAGAATGGTGAGAACCCCTTCCGCAAGCCGCAATTCCTGATGATAAACCTCGCGCTCGGTGGGTCCTGGGGCGGCAAGATTGACGACGCGATCATGCCCCAGAAGTTCCTGATAGACTACGTGAGAGTTTACAGGGAGAAGGGCGGTGGCCAGGAAACAAAGGCGCCGGCTAACCAGCCCTGAACGGGGTAATGAACGGTTTATACCTGCGAACGCTGGCGGTGCTTGCTGGACTGGCTCTGGCCGCGAGCGCCGCCCCGCCTGTCGCCATCCCCACCACCCAATTCCTCAATAGCATTGGCGTGGATACTACCTTCCCCGATCGCGGTCAGCCGCTCGATAAGACCATCGAAATGGTCAAGTACGGCGGTTTTCGCTGGATCAGGGGCGGCATCGAGGGCTTGAGCGAAACCGGCCCTACCACCCTCCAGACTTACCTCGAACTGCACCAGAAAACCGGGGTCCGCTTCAACTGGGGACTCGTAAGTGGCAGCAGCGACCTCAAGAAACTGATCGAATCCGCCAGGGTGCTCGCCAAGGCTGATGCCCTCATCGCTTTGGAGGGCAATAACGAACCGAATAACTGGGGCGTCAATTACCAGGGAGAAAAAGGCGGCGGCCAGGCGCCGTCCTGGATGGCGGTCGCCAAGTTGCAGCGGGATTTGTATCAAGCCGTCAAGAGCGATGCGGAACTCAAGAGATATCCTGTCTGGTCCATCAGCGAGAACGGCGCCGAAAGAGACAACGTCGGCCTGCAGTTCCTCAGCATCCCGAACGGGGCCAAGACTCTGATGCCCGAGGGCACCCATTACGCCGACTTTGCCAATGTCCACAACTACATCTATCACCCCGCATCCCCCGGTCTCATGGACAACAAGACCTGGAATGCCGCCGATCCCACGCCCGCGTGCAAGGTGGATGGCCTTTATGGCAATTACGGCCTTACGTGGGGCCGTAAGTTCGCCGGCTACACCGTAACCGAACTTCGAACTTTGCCCCGGGTGACCACGGAAACCGGCTGCAAGGTTGAGGGGCAGGTCACGGAGGAGATTCACGCTTTGAATCTCCTGAGCATGTACCTCGACCAGTTCAAACGCGGCTGGAGCTACACCTCGGTCTATCTCCTCCGCGACCGCACCGATGAAGGCGGCAACCAGAGCTTCGGCTTCTTCAAGCCCGACTACACGCCCCGAAAGGCCGCCATTTATCTGCACAATCTCACGACGATCCTGGGCGACCACGGCAGCCTGACCAAGCCCGGCCAGCTCGACTACTCGATCCCCGAAGAGCCGGTTACCGTTCACGACCTGCTTCTCCAGAACAGCGATGGCACCTTCCAACTGCTGGTCTGGGGCGAGCGACTCAAGGGTGCCGATCGCGTGACCGTCCATCTCGGCGGCACCCACGCCTCGGTCAAGGTCTTCGATCCGACCGTCGGTCCGGAAGCCGTCCAGGCGCTTAGCGGCATTGCTTCGCTCGACTTAACCTTAAGCGATCACCCCCTGGTCATCGCAATTCCCCGAAAGTAATCGCTTGGGGAGCAGCGGGAGAGCACGGAAAGTAACCGGTCAGTGAGGCCGGTAGGGCGCGTCACTCCGTGCGCGCTGGGTCACCACAGAACCCGACGGCGCGCACGGAGTGACGCGCCCTACCGCCGTCGCTGACCGGTTAGCGAAACGCGTCGAATCCATGTAACTCCGCCGACTCTTCCCCGGTCTATATCTTAAGACAGGGCGCTTCGGGACGCGTCCCCGCTGGGCGGTTGGACCGCACCCGTGTCCCGCCCGGGAACCAGGGAGGAGAGGGGAGCAGGAGGCTTCAAAGAGGCTTACAACAGGCTTGCAACTTGCCTGCAACTTCCTTGCAACCGCGGAGGCACTCCGGCATTACTCCAGTGGTGCTCCGCCTCGGCCCCGTCCCATGCGAGCCACACTGTGATGCGAAGAACGGGCAGCTCTACTGGACACTTCTGAACCCTTTCGCCAGAATCTAAAGCCTCAGTGAAGGCGGTAGGGCGCGTCACTGACCGGTTATCGCGGGAAACTCTTTTTGCCTTGCGTTAGCCACTAACTGCATCGAGTGTAGGCTCCGTGAAGGACTACAGCTTAAGGTTGGCTTTGACATGCTTTTCTCTGGCCTTGTTGAACATGGCCCACGCCCAGGGTTTGCGTTTCACCACTTCCCTCCAGACAACGAACGGGCTTTCGATGCAATGGAGCAATGGGGTCGCCGGGCAGGCTTACACTGGCCGGCTTTGAGTTGCAGGTTGGCCGGCAGCGACCTGCTTTGCAGGTAGGTCTCCTCCAACTCCACCGCGGTCTGGTCGTTCTGATCGAGCTTGAGGACGATATTGGCAAACCCTTTGAAATACGGGTCCACAGCCCCATCGAGCACGATTTCGGCGTTGACGAGGGAGAAACCGCGGGTGTTGGGGTCGTGATCTCCGAGCTCCAAAAGCTTGGAAGGGTCCTCGGCCGTTGACCAGCCAAAGTCCATCAACGCGTCGAAGCTCATGTTCATGTAGGCCGAACCGGCGCGTGCTACCGTTATGGGCTGCGCGGGCGACCACGGGACGGACGGCGCTGCGGGGCTGGTCGGGGTGGCGGGGACGGGCTGGTTTTTCTGGAGGTCGGCCGTCAGTTCCTGTTCGAGCTTCTTCTTCTCGGCCTCGGTGTTTTGTTGTTTGGTGAGGTCATCCAGCTTCTTGCTGAGCGCGTCGATTTGCTGGCGCTGATCGCGCTGGACCCGTTCGAAGTTCTCCTGCAATTGCTGCATCTGCCGCTTCAGTTGCTCCACTTCATTGGTGGTCTGGGCCCGCAGCGTCGGCGCGCCGCTGAAGGCCATCGCGGCCAAAGCGAAGGCGATCAGGCTTCGGAACCATGGACGCCTGGCAGACGCCGAGGCCACCGCCGGCGGGTTGCACGAGCGTCGCCGGCCTTTGTGACTGACTCTGTTGATGTGACTTATTGTGCCTGTGAATCGCGTATTAGATTTTCCAGCTTTCATACTTGTTCCGGGAACAGCGCGCCCGAAAGGCCGGGAGCGCAAACCATTACCTCGAACTAAAGACCGACCCGAATGAAATCAGGAGGGAGGCGGGGCGCGGCTGGGCGCCCACAGTTGCTTCGTGACCGTGATCGTGCCCGGACGTTTCAAACTGACCGATGAGGACCGCCACCGCCAGGCCGGTGGCCAGGGCTAGCGAGAGCTTCAGCCTGTCGTGCGAGTGGAATTGCAGCTCCGGCAAAAGATCAGCGCACGCAATGCACAGGAACGTGCCGGCACAAAAGGCGAGCGCACCGCCCAGGAAAGCCGGATTGGAGCCGAAAAACTGGCTCGCCCCGGCATAGAACAGGATTGCCCCCAAAGGAGTAGCCAGGGCAAATAGCCCGTTGAGCACGTGGCGCGAGAAGCGCGAGCAACCGCTTGCGGCCATGAGCGTCGAGACCGTCATCGCGTCGAACGGCTTGTGTAGAATGATGACAAGCGCAGTGCCCAAACCCACCAAGCCGCTGTGTCCGCCGGCCTCGGCGGCTACTGCGGCGGCCAGAGCCACGCCGCCCAGCAACGAATGAAACGCCATGCCGATCGTGGTCGCCGCCCACGAAAGCCGGCTGGCGGATTGTTCAGCCAGAGTTTGGGTGGCCGGGCTAGGTTCAGCACTCATTTCGCGGTGGCTCGGGTGCTCACCACCAGGGTGCCCGTGTTCGGGCGCCCCTTCCGATACGTCATGGTGGTGGTGGGGAAAAAACCGCTGGAGAAAGAACATCACCAGGAAGCCGCCCAGGGCCAACCGCATGGTCTGGTCCACCGAATGGTTTTCGTGAAAGGCATGGGGGATGAAATGCAGCATCGCCATCCCAGCATCAGCCCCGAAACGAAGCTGACCCCCGTTTGCAGTCGCGCATGGGTAAGTCTCAGAGCCAGCAACAACCAGCCACCCGCCAGCGAGGCGAGCAGCACCAGCCCGCAG
The DNA here is from genome assembly GCA_003152225.1 of Limisphaerales bacterium. Lineage (GTDB taxonomy): Bacteria > Verrucomicrobiota > Verrucomicrobiia > Limisphaerales > UBA8199 > PALSA-1440. The sequence continues at coordinate 5,382 of PLZQ01000531.1, forward strand.
TAGATTGCCAGCAGCGTTGTCGGGGTTAAGGAGGACTCTCCCATTGTCAGTTCTCCCCAGCCTCACGCCACGGTCGCTTGGCTGGGAGCGCTGACCTCCAGTTCCCCGTCCAGGGACTCCAGCGCGTCGATCACGACCGGGATGTGCGTGTAAGCAGGGCCGCCCTGCATCATCACCGCCACACAGGCCGCTTCGAGAATTTCCGCTGCGGAGTTGCCGGCCGCCAGGCTCTTCTGGACATGCAGGTTGATGCATGGCGCACAATGTTGGGCCACAGCGATGCCCAGGGCCACCAGTTCCTTCTCCTTGGTCTTGAGTGCCCCATCCTTCATTACCCCTTGGAACAGGGCGCCAAAGCCCTTCACCAATCCGGACACAGCGAGCTTCATCTTCTCACTGTCGCCTTTGAACTTCTCAAAAAACTGCTCTGTCTTGTTGGGCATAGTCTCGATCCTTTCTTGTTCAGTCGTGGTCCATTTCAGTGTTGATGGTCATGCCCATGGTCATGGTCATGGCCGTCCCCATGGTGCGCGCAGCCTTCCGGCTTCCCGGTCAACTGGCCGTTCAAGTAGGCCGCAATCAGCGCTTCGACCGGTTCGTCCGCAGGCCCGGCCACCACGTTGATGCCTTGCTCAGCAAAGAGCGTCAGCGCTCGCTGGCCGATGCCCCCAGCGATGATAACCTGAACCCCAAGGCTGTGAAGCCACCGAGGAAACGCGCCCGGCTCATGCTTGGGCGCTGGCAGCGTTTCGGAACGCAGAATGCTCTTGGCGTTGGTATCCGCTTCCACAATGGCGAATTCTCGGCTGCCTCCGAAGTGGCCATTAAGTCGTCCGTTTTCAACAGGAATGGCAATTTTCATAGTTTCGTTTGTTTTGTTATCTTTCATTAAAAGGGGGTTTGCAGTCTTGGTCTTTTCGGAGAGATCCATGCCCGCCTCCAGGCCGGAAAGAATGCCGCGTACCACATGGTCAAACGCCTGGGCGGAAGGGCTTCCGGTGAGCCGGCTCGCGAAAGGCTTTCCGGTGTCGCCGGATTCGACAATCCGTGCGTCCAGCGGAATGCCACCCAGAAAATTCACCTTCATTTCCAGGGCCAAGGCCTCTCCCCCGCCAGCCCCAAACAAATCGGTGCTCTTGGAGCAATGCGGGCAGACAAAACCGCTCATGTTCTCAACAATGCCCAGCACCTGAAGCTGGAGCTTCTGGCAAAACGTGACCGACCGGCGCACGTCTGCGACTGCCACCGCCTGGGGCGTGGTCACCACTACCGCCGCCGCGCCGGCTCCCAGCATCTGGGCAACCGACAGCGGTTCGTCCCCGGTGCCGGGCGGACAATCCACCACCAGCACATCCAGGTCGCCCCACGCCACCTCCGACAGAAACTGCCGAATGAGACCCGCCTTGATCGGCCCGCGCCAGACCACGGCATCCGTAGCGTTTTGCAGGAGAAAACCCATCGACATCACGGACAAGTTCGGACCGGCCATCACCGGACGAATCGCCCCGCCTCCGGCGGCCGGCTGCGCGCTCTCCAGGCCCATCATTTTGGGAATGCTTGGGCCGTGAATGTCCACATCCAGCAACCCCACCCTTTTGCCCGATGTAGCCAGGGCCATCGCCAGGTTCGCAGCCACAGTGCTCTTGCCAACCCCACCTTTGCCCGAAAGCACAAGCACCTTGAATCGAATGCGACTCATCGACCGACCGACTGCTTCGTCCTCCGCCGACGGGACAGGTTTCCGGCTCTCGGCAGGTCCCCCAGACCCCGCCCCGGCTGCACCAGCCGAATCGCTGCACGGTGTCGGCCCGCATCCGGCCTCTGAGTGCGAGCAGGGGGCATCTTGCCGCTCTAATTGGGCCACAGCCGCGCACAGAGTCTTCAAGGCCAGGACCGCGCAATGCTTGTGGTCATCGGGTAACCCTCCCGCCGCCTCCTCAACCTGCTCGGGCGTCACCTTGCACGCCTCCGCCAACGTCTTGCCCGAGGCTAGTTTGCCTGCCATGGCCCCGCTGAGAACCGACGCGCCGCAGCCATCGGTGGTAAAATTAGCCTGCAAAATGCGGTCCGCCTCCACCCGGAGCCAGAACTCCATGGTGTCGCCGCAAGGCCCCTTCAGCCGCGCACTGGTGCTGGCGCCCTTCAAAGGACCGAAGTTGACCGGTAGTTGACGTAATTGAATCGGATTGGATTGGGTCATAATAAAGCGAGCTGTGAATGGGGTTGATTAGAAATGAGTAAATCGTGAAGGTTACTGAGCTCCGGAGGGTCGGGAGGGCACTCTTCTTTGGCACCCGCAGGCACCGCGCCGGCCGGCTTTGCGGCGGCGACAACAACCCGGCATCACAAACTGTCCTCCTTGCAGTTTCCCAGCCCGATAGGCGGCGAGAACGGATCCGACCTCACCGCAAATGTGTGGCACCACCTTGATGCCGGCCAATTCGAGAGTCATCTGGAGTTCTCGCGAAATGGCCCCGCAAACCAGGACCTCCACGCCTATTTTAACGAGACTGCGCACGATCCCGTCCGGCTGTTTCTCAAAGAGCACGGCTTCCTTGCGCTCCAGCTCAGCTTCGCCTGCCAGACGAACCACCGTCAGCCGCGCCGCCACGTCGAAAACCGGCGACACACGACCCTGACAGTTGGGAACCGCAATCAGCACGCTCGCCGTAACGCGAGTTTCATGCCAGCCCCGCCCGGGCTGGCAGCCGCATCGAAATCTCCTTTGAAATCAGGGGTGGCCGCAGCGGCTGCTCCGGCCAGAGGGTAGGTACTGTGGGGCAATATGCAACAGGTGGAAGCGGCGCTCCATCGCAATGTGCGTCGCCGCCGCGCCGCGGGTCACGGCTCCGGCTTCACGACCGCGATCCGCTCCTTGGCTTGCTGGATCAGATCCACCAGGCTCTGCACCTTGGGAGGAGGTGGCGCAGCGCCGGCGCTCTCGACCCCGGCCATAACCTCCTCCGGCAGATTCGCCTGCAAGAAAGACCGCACGTCGAACCGCTCCCACCAGCAATTCAAAATCAGGCGGCAGGGCTTGCGGCCCGCTTCCTGTCGGCAATAGCCGAAAGTCAGCTCGTGCCCGAGTCGGGGGCAACGCGGAAGGACATCCTGGTCGTGGTCGTTTAGCATGGTTTTATGTTCGGCTGTTGGCTATGGGCTATCGGCTCATCATCGCACCCGCCAGCCTGATGCTTGGACCGTGCCAAGCTCATGCGTCCCTCGCCAGCTTCAACGCCTTCACCTTCCGGAACAGCGTGCTGGGGTTGATGCCCAGCTCTTTCGCCGCCTTCTGATGGTTCCCGCCGTTTCGCCGCAACGCATCCATGACCAGCAACTTTTCCATGGCCTCCAGCGTCACCGCCTTGCCCAGGCGCAGCGCCTCGCCCAGCGCCCCGCCCCGCAGAGGCGGGGGAAGATGCTTCAGCTCGATGACCCCGCCGCCGCACAACACGAAGGCGTGCTCAATGATATTCTCCAACTCCCGCACGTTGCCGGGAAAGTCATGCTCCATCAGCCGCGCCAGCACCGGGTCGGAAACCCCCGCAATATCTTTGCCCTTGAGCTGGTTGAACCGCGCGACGAAATGGTCAATCAGCAATGGGATGTCCTCGCGCCGGTCCCTCAGGCTAGGCAATTCAATGCGAATCACATGAATGCGATAGAACAGGTCCTCACGGAACCGGCCTTGCTCCACCAGCTTCCCCAAGCTCTTGTTGGTGGCCGCAATGACGCGCACGTCGGTCTTCACCGGCTCCACTCCCCCCAGCGGCTCATAGACCCGCTCCTGCAACACCCGCAGCAACCGGGCCTGCATCGCCGGGGAGATGTCGCCGATCTCGTCCAGGAAAATCGTGCCCCCGTTGGCCAGCGCGAACCGGCCGGGCTTGTCGCGCCGCGCGTCGGTAAATGCCCCCGCTTTGTACCCGAACAGCTCCGATTCCAGCAGGTTGTCCGGCAGCGCCCCGCAATTGATGGCCACAAACTTCTTCGAACGCCGCCGCGACAGATTGTGCAGGGCGCGCGCAAATAACTCCTTGCCCGTCCCGCTGGCGCCCTCGATCAGCACCGCGCTCTCGCTCTCGGCAATCTTGGGCAGTAGCTCAAAAATCTGCCGCATCGCCGCGCTGCGTCCAATGATGTCCGAGAAGGAATTCTGCTGCTGCAGTTCGCGACGCAGCGTCTCCACCACCCGCAAGTCGCGGAAGCTCTCAACCCCGCCCACAATCCGGCCCCGGTCATCTTTCAGCGCTGCCGTCGAGATGCTGATGGGGATTTTTTGCCCGCGCGCATCAATAATATAAACCACCTTGTTTACCACCGGCCGGGTCGTGGAGAGTGTCTGCTTCAACGCGCAGGCGTTCTCGCAGATGCTGGCCCGAAAGACGTCGCAGCAGCGGCGCCCCACCGCCTCGCCGCGCTTGATCCCGGTGATCTGCTCGGCGGCGCGGTTAAAGAATGTCACGCGCCACTCAGCATCCACCGTGAATACGCCATCTGGAATGTAGTCCAGCAGGTTGTCTAACATCGTCCCGAGTCTAAGCCCGCGGCTGCGCGGGTGCCAGCCCCAAACGCGAATCGCCACACCCCGACCAGTCCAGTCGTTGCATTATGCCCCTGCTTCCACCCAGCCGGGCAGCCTTTCCACCGCTGGCACCTGCCTTGCTCTCTGACGGAGCACTTATTCATGAACACAGGTCAAACTCAACTTAAGGCTGTGCGGGCCGAGGCCCATCCGTTTTGCGTGGTCTGTAGCGGCTCCAATCCCTACGGCTTGGCGTTGAAATTCGAACCTGATGGGGACGGCGGCGTCAGCGCCGTGTTTCTCGCCCACGCCGCCTTGGAGGGCTATCCAGGGCTCGTGCACGGAGGGGTCATCGCTTCCATGCTGGACGGCGTCATGACCAATTGCCTGTTTACTCAGGGCATCGTGGCGATGACGGGGGAATTGACGGTGCGTTATTGCAAGCCGGTGCTCATCGGCTGCGAACTGCAGTTGCGGGCCTGGATCGAGGAGCAGCACAGGCCGCTCTACGTGATGCAAGCCGAATTAACACAAGCGGGTTGCGTCAAAGCCGCCGCTTCAGCCAAATTCATGGAGCGAAATGAGTGAGACAATCGCAGTCACCACTCTGGTCGAGAATAGCGTCCCCGTCCGCGGCCTGCTCGCGGAACACGGCTTGGCTTTCCACCTCCAGGCCGGGCCGCGCAGCCTCTTGTTCGACACCGGCCAAAGCGACTTGTTTCTGCACAATGCTCTCAAGTTGCGCATCAGCCTGGCAGACGCCCAGGCCATCGTCCTGAGCCACGGCCATAACGACCATACCGGAGGCTTAACGGCCGCCCATGAAGCAGCACCGCAAGCGCGGCTCTTTCTCCACCGCACTGCCCTGAGCCAGAAGTTCGTCCGCAACCCCGACGGCACCACCCGCTCGATCGGCATGGATGAGGCAACTGCGGAAACCATTCGCAGCGCGGCCAACGCCGTAGTCTGGACCAGAAAGCCCACCGAAGTGCTCGACGGCATCTTCGTCACCGGGGAAATTCCCCGGCAGAACACTTTCGAAGACACCGGCGGTCCCTTCTTTCGTGATGCAGCCGGCGCTCAACCAGACCCGTTGCTGGACGATCAGGCCCTTTACTTTGACACGCAAGAGGGGCTCGTCGTGCTCCTCGGCTGCGGCCATTCCGGCGTCGTCAACACGCTTGATTACGTCCAGCAACTCACCGGCGGCCGGCCCATCCACGCGATTCTCGGTGGTCTGCACCTGCTGACCGCCAATCCCGAGCGCATGGACAAGACCATCGCCGCCTTTCGCCGGTTGAATATTCAATGGTTGGCCCCGGCTCACTGCACCGGCCTGCATGCCCAGGCCCAACTTTGGACCGCGTTTTCTGACCGGTGCTCCTCCTGCGCTGTGGGCACGCAGCTCAGTTTCCAACTGTAGAAGGGCCACCACCACGTAAACATACAGAGTCCAAGCAAACTGAGTTTGGCGTTAGTCCGGGACTTCGGGAATCGTCGCGGCTGGCCCCAATTGCTGATGTCAACCTCACCTGTAACTTATTGGCTCGCGGCGGCTCAATAGGAATAACGTCGACATCCTATGAACGAATTCAACAGCACCGACTCCGGCAGAAACGAAGGTGGCCGCTGGAATCCCTACCTCGTGGGTGCGGGCTTGGGTGTATTGAGCTGGCTGGTGTTCGCCGTGGTAAACACCCCTCTCGGCATATCGACGCCAATCTCTTCAACGGCCAGTCTCTGCGCAATCCCAGCTATGGGCGGCGAGGCGGTGGCCCGGAATGCCTACTGGGCAAAATTCCCCTTCAAATGGGATTATCACATGCTGTTCCTGGTGGGGACGTTTCTTGGCAGCTTGGCCAGCGTGTTGGCAAGCCGCGGGTTCCGGTTGGAAACCGTACCGGCAACCTGGGCTGAGCGGTTTGGCGGTTCCAAGGGCGGCCGGCTGACCACGGCTTTCCTGGGCGGAGTGATTATTATGTTCGGAGCCAGAATGGCTGGCGGCTGCACTAGCGGTCACGGCATCAGCGGTTCTTTGCAGTTGGCGCTGAGCAGTTGGGTGTTCTTTCTGACACTGTTCGGCTTTGGCGCGATCACCGCGTTTTTCCTGTTCCCTGGCGGCAAGAGCAAAACCTAACCCCATCGACTCATGACCCTTCCCATTACTGGTGCCACTGCCCTTTGGCTCGCGATACCGTTCGGCATGTTATTTGGCGCGCTGCTGCACCGCGGCGGCGTGGCGGACTATAACGTCATCGTGAATCAGTTCCGCTTCCGGGATTTCACGGTTCTCAAGATCATGTTGACGGCCATCATCGTTGGGGGAATCGGCGTGTGGGTGTTGCACGGCATGGGACACGCACAATACCAAATCAAGCCGGCCAATCTCTTGGGCGTCGCATTGGGAGCGGCCCTATTCGGCATCGGCATGGTGCTCTACGGCTATTGCCCCGGCACCGGGGTTGCGGCCATCGCCACCGGGAGCCTGCATGCCCTGGTCGGCTTTGCCGGCATGCTCGTGGGAGCGGTGCTATATGCCCTGAGCTATCCGTGGGTCGAAGAGCACATCCAACCCGTTGCGGCCTTTGGAAAAGTGCGGCTGCCGGAACTCACAGGCATTCCGGATTTGGGTTGGCTCGCAATTCTGCTGGTGATTGCAGGTGGGGTGTTCTGGCTTTTGGAGCGTAAGGCAAAGCCATGCGCAGTTCCCCTTAGGACTGATTGACTATGCCTGCCGGCTGCTATCAATCTGCTGTGCAGCCCACACGGCTGTGCCTTCCCCTTAAGCAATGCACCAGCAGCGGTCGTTGAATGAGGCGGCCGACGGTGAGACGGTCAAGTTGCGGCTCCCGTTGGTGGAACGCTCCTTTCGCGCATTCAGCACCGCGCTTCACTCTTGAATCGTAACTGAAATCATCTCCCATTGATGCGTCCCGGTAGGACGACCTCCGCGCCAGCCAAACCGGCTCCGTTGCTTTCCCCCAAAGCCGTCCAGGTTCCACCCAGGCCCGCTATTGCGGGCTCGCGCGTTCATTAACGGGAGATTAACGCAACATTAAAAATCTAACTCCACCGCCGTTCACGGCGTCTAAGTTTTCATTGAGACATATATGAATGCGTTACGCGACAAACCCGTCAGTCAGGTTTATTCCGCCAGGAATTCTCTTAAGCCGACCAACTTCTATTGCGCTGCGCCTGGTGCCAAATCCGTGCAGCTCGCCGGCGATTTCAATCAGTGGCACCCGGTGCCGATGCACCAGCGGGAGGATGGTTGCTGGTTTATTCAAATGCTGCTGGCCCATGGCCATCACCTCTACCACTTTCTGGTGGACGGCCAGCCCATGCTCGACCCCCAGGCCTCTGGCACCGCCCGGAATGACGACAACCAACCGGTTTCGCTCGTGGCCGTGAGTTGACCCGCTTCTGCGCAAAAGATCTATGGACCCCACGACGCCCGGCCCTAAGGATCGCCTGTTGACGCAACTGGCGATGATTCCCGCGACCCAAACGCCCAACGACGGGGCAGACTGGTTTCCACCGGTGGACATTGCCGAGGACGACGAGGAGTACCTCTTCAAGATTGACCTCCCCGAAGTGAACCCGGACAACCTGCGCGTGGCCGTGGAGGAGGACGGCCTGGTCATTTGCGGAGAGCGTCCCAACCCCTGGCAAGGTGAGCGAAAGCTGCTGCGCGTCGAACGTCCTCACGGTTATTTTGTGCGCCGGTTCGCGCTGCCGGATGACGCCAATACCCGGGAGATCAACACGCTCTTTGCCGAGAGCGTTCTCGAAGTGCGCGTGCGCAAGGTCAGTTCAAGCATGCGTACCCCGGCCCCAACCAACGCCCCGCCGAGGTTGAGACTCCGCTCCGCCGCATGAACACTTCTGGTCACCGCAGGCAGGCCGGCCATTCCAACCCGCGGGGACCCGCGGTCGACGGCAGCCCTGTTCGCACCCTGATCGTGGATGATTCCAGAACTCCTGACATAG
>PLZQ01000454.1 GCA_003152225.1 Limisphaerales bacterium
CGTCCCGGGATCCGCCGTGTTCAGCCAGTCCGTGCCCGTCACGTTCGTCGTAACCAACGCCGGCACCGCACCCGCGTCCATCCCGTGGAACGACGGGCTTTACCTCTCCTCGGCCAGCAATGTGCTGGGCACACTCCTGGCCACCGTTCCCGCGCCGGTCGTGCCCCTCGCAGGCGGGGCCTCCTACACCAACTCCGCCAATGTCACGCTCCCGTTGGCCGGCGGCTTGTCTCCCGGCCTTTATTACATCGTGCTTGCGGCCGACCAGGGCAACGCCATCGCCGAATTGATTGAGACCAACAACCTTGGCGCCGCCGCGCTGAATGTATCTCTGCCGCCGCTGCCGGACTTCGCGGTCGCCAGCGTCTCAGCGCCCGCCAACGCCGTGCCGGGTCAGTCCATCCAGCTCATCTGGGCCGTCACCAACCAGGGCACTCTCGGAATCACCGGCTCCTGGTCTGAAACCGTCTTCCTCACCACCAGCAGCGCCGGCGCCGGCGCGCAAGAGTTGGCCACGTTCCTCTTCACCAACTCGCTGCCCGTAAACAGCAGCCTCTCCCGGACGCAAGCCGTGGTCCTCCCGACTTCCGTCATCGGCAATCTCTGGCTCGCCGTCGTTGCCGACTCCCGCAACGAATGGGTCGAATCCAATGAAACCAATAATCTGACCGTGGCTCCGGCCGCGACCGTCGTGCCGGCGGAGCTGACGTTGCAAGTGAATCTGTCCCAGGTNNCTGTGGCCCTGGCCAATGGTGATCCCACCGAATTATCCATGCCCACGCAGGTTGTCATCCCTGCTGGCCAGGCCTCTGTCTCCTTCAACATCCAGGCGCTCCTGGACGGCTTAGTCCGTGGCCCGCAAACCGTTACCATCGGCGCTTCCGCCCCCGGTTACACCTTCGGCACTAACACCATTACTGTGCTGGATGTCGATTTGCCGCGTCTAGCCGTCAGTTTCGCTACCGACCAGCTCATCGAGGGCACCACCCTCACCGGCACACTCTCGCGAGATTCCTCCACGAGCGATCCGGCTGTGGTCACCATTCTGAGCTCGATTCCCACGCAGCTCCAAGTGCCGGCCTCGGTCACCATCCCGGCTGGCGTGGCTTCCGTGCAATTCCCGGTCACTGCCATCGATGATACGCTGGTCGAACCCCCCATGACCGTCACCGTCAACGCCTCCTCCCCGGGTTACCTCCCCACGTCCACCAATCTCACGATCCTCGACAACGATTGGCCGACCGTCACTCTGACCATTGCCCCCGATACTTTCAGCGAAGGCGCTGGGCCCCAGGCAGCCCTCGCCACACTCACCCGTTCCCCGGTCTCGTCTCGCGCGCTCGATCTCGACCTCGAGAGCAGCAATCCCAACGCTCTCACGGTCCCAACCTCCGTCACCATCCCCGCAGGCCAGACCACCATCACCTTCTCCGTGGCCGCGGTTAACAACAACCTGGTTGACGGGCCCAAAGACGTCCTGGTGCGTGTCTGGTTCAAGGCCACCGGCACTTCCACCCGCTTGAACCAGGGCACCCCCGCCCACGTCACCGTCACCGACGACGATGGTCCGACCTTGCAGGTTTCTTTTAATCACCAACTCGTTGCCGAAGGCCAGAGCCCGGCCGCCACCGGCACCGTCACCCGCAACACCGCCACAACCGCGCCGCTGGTTGTGGCTCTCGCATCCAGCAATACCAACGAGCTCACTACCCCGGTCAACGTCACCATCCCGGCTGGCGCTTCCTCCGCCCCGTTTGACGTCGCTTCCATCAACGACGGTGTCACCAGCGGCAACCAGGTGGTCACCGTCACCGCCAGCGCCGCCGGGTTCACCTCCGGTTCGAGCCAGATCACGGTCACCGACATCAACCTGCCCGATCTGGTTGTCAGCGCGATTACCGCGCCCGCTACGGCTGAGACCGAAGCCTACGCCAATATCGGTTACACTATCCTGAACCAGGGCCTGGTTAATGCTCCCTCGAACGCCATTGCCCAGCGGATTTACCTCTCCCCCGATCCGGTCCTGGCCGACGGCGTGCTCATCGGCCAATACACGCTCAACGGCGGCTTGCCGGTCGGCAGCCAGTTCAGCCAGACCTTCCAGGCCCGCATGCCCCAGGCCGTCGGCCAATACTGGGTCATCGTGCAGACCGATGTTCTCGATGCCATAGTCGAGAATAACGAAAACAATAACGTCGGCATCTCCGTCAATCCCATCCAGGTTGTCCCGGCCTACAACGCGGTAGTCTCCACCACGCTCGATGTCGCCACCAATGGCACCACCGTCCCGTTGACGGGCCGGGCCTACCGCACCGGCAACGTGCCTTCGCCTTACTCGCTGGTCAGCATCTACATTCGCGTCCGCAACACGACGCGCACCATCGCCGCGCTGACCGATGTCAACGGCAATTTCGCCACCACCTGGCAGCCCCTCGCTGGAGAAGCCGGTTTCTACGAGATTGCCGCCAGCCATCCCGGCATCTCGAACCCGCCGACGCAGGACAGCTTCCAACTCCTGGGCATGAAGGCCCAACCGCCCTCTCCTTCGGTCCGCCTCAGCGAGCAAAGCAGCGCCGCCGGCACCGCCCAGATTCAGAACCTTAGCGATCTTCCGCTCAGCGGTTTATCGGTCCAGATCGTCAGCAAGCCCGCCAACCTCAACGTGGTGCTCAACTTGCAGACCAATTACCTCGCCGGAAATGCCGCCACCCAACTCGCCTATGGCATCACCGCTAACGACGCTTCCATCACCTACGGCATTATCCAGGCCCGTGTCACTACTGCTGAGGGCGTTGTGCTGGATGTCCCCATCACCGTCCAAGTCGATGCGCTTGTGCCGCTCCTGGTCTCCTATCCCTCCCAGCTCCAGGGCGGTATGAAACGCGGCGCCCAGCGCCTGATCGAATTCCAGCTCGTCAACAACGGCGGCTTGGAAAGCGGCCCCATCACCGTCTCCCTGCCGCCGCTGCCTTGGATGAACCTCACCTCGCCCAACCCGCTGCCGTCCCTCGCGCCGGGAGCCACGAATAAGATCACACTCCAACTCTCTCCGCCCGCCGACCTGCCGCTCACCATCTACAACGGCAACCTCGCCTTGAACGGCCCCAGCACCGGCCTCAGTGTCCCCTTCTCGTTCCGCGCTTTGTCCGAGGCCAAAGGCTCGCTCCAAATCGCCTCGGTGGACGAGTTCACCTATTACGCCGCCGGCGCGCCGCCGCTCACGAATGCCGCCGTCGCGCTCCGCGACTCGCTCAGCGGCAGTGTCGTGACCAATGCTTTCACCGATTCCCACGGCCTCTTCCTCATCAACGACCTTCCCGAGGGCTACTACGACCTCGACGTCAGTGCCGATCAGCATAACTCCTATCATGGCACCCTCCTGGTCGAGCAGGGCGCCACCAATAACTTCAGTGCTTTCCTCTCTTATCAAGCCGTCAAGTACACTTGGACGGTCGAACGCATCGAAGTCGAGGACCGTTACAAGATCACGGTCGAGACCACCTTCGAGGCCAACGTGCCCGCGCCGGTCGTCACCATCAGCCCGGCTGTGCTCGATGTCAGTGACCTTTCCGTCGTCGGCCAGACCAAGCAGGTGAACATGACCTTCGAGAACCACGGCCTCATCGCCGTTGACGACATGAAGTTGAATTTCGGCACGCACCCGTTCTATTCGATCGAGCCGCTGATCACTGACCTGGGCCGGCTCGGCGCCAAATCTACGTTGACGATACCCATTATCCTGCGCCGTATCGGCACGTTCCAGACCCTTGCCAACAAAGTCTCCATCAGTGATTCCGTTCCGTGCGGCATGGGCGGCGACGCCTCCTGGGACTTCGAGTGTGGCCCGATCAAGATCAGCGGCGGCTCGGCCATTGCAGTCAGCGGCGTCGAGGGCGACTGCGGCGGCGGTCCGGTCATCGGAACCGGCGGTGGCGGCGGCGGCGGTGGCGGAGGAGGCGGTGGTGGCGGCGGCGGCGGCGGCGGCGGCGGCGGGGTGAGCTCCGGCTCCAGCAGTATCTCCATCGGCATCAAGCTTGGCTGCGATCCGACCTGCCTCGTCCTGGCGGCATTGGGTTGCATCCCGGGCCCGATCGGCTGCGCGGCCAGCGGCTTCAGTTGCGGCATGGGCCTCGCGGATGGGGTCAGTGCGATAGCCGTCGTGGACTGCGCGGTGGGCGCAGCCGGTTGTCTCATTCCGATTGCCGCCATTCCGGCGTGCATTTATTCAATCACACGTTGTTTCATCTCCCCTGCCTCCAGCAGCGAGTCGCCATCCACCGTTACGATTACCGGCACGTCCGATGATATTATCGCCTACTACAAGACGGGCCTGCGTGCTGAGTTGGATGCCTTTAACCAAATAACCGGCGCTCCCGACGGCGTCTGGTTGAACCCGCAAGCCAATGGCGCTACGGGAGACTGGTATGCGCGATTCCAGGCGGCGGTGGCTGCCGGCTCGGACGGGGGACGTACCATTACGGCCGCCGAACGGAGCGCGTTGCTAGCTGGTCCGCAGCCTCCTGGCGTCGCGGCTTCCGAAGTCAACCGGGTACTCGATCGGTGGAATCGCACGCTCGAGAACATCGCATTGGGAATCCTGCGCCCAGTGGACGCGCCCCCGGGGGCAAACCTTGACTTCATCGACACTATAGCCTTGAAGGCGTACCTCAACCTGGCGGGTGCCTACACCCAGCAGGCGCAGGCGGACGGCTTCACTGATCCCATCAATGCGATTGTCGAGACCGTCCGCTACCGGGAAGAAACCGGCGGCTCCGGCGGCACCTGCGCTCGCGTGAAGATCAAGCTCGACCAGGAGGCCGTGCTCTCTCGCGACGCCTTCCGCGCCACACTCGACCTGGATAACGGCACCGCCAACCCGCTGTCCAGCATCCGCGTCACCGTCCGCGTCACCGATGGCGCCGGAAATGACGCCACCGCCCTGTTCGGAATTCGCGCGCCGGAGGTCACCGGCATGAGCGACGTCAATGGCGGCGGCGCGGTCCCCGGCGGCAGCTCGGGCAGCGCGAGCTGGACCATCATCCCAACGGTCGATGCCGCTCCGTCCGCGCCCAAGCAGTATTTCGTCTCGGGCGAGTTCGATTACACCCTCAACGGGGTCCCGGTTGCGATCCCGCTTTCCCCGGTTGCGATTACCGTTTATCCGACTCCGCTCCTGACGCTGGATTACTTCCACGACCGCAATGTTTATGCGGACGATCCGCACACCGACGTGATCGAGCCGAGTATTCCATTCAACCTCGCCGTCATGGTCCGCAACACGGGTGCCGGCGAGGCCCGCAACTTCCGCATCACTTCGGCGCAGCCTCAGATCGTCGATAACGAGAAGGGGCTGTTGATCGACTTCAAGATCATCGCCACCGAAGTCGCCGGCCAAAACCTAACGCCTACGCTGACGGCCAATTTCGGCACCATCCCGCCGGGCGGCATTGCCATCGGCCGCTGGTTGATGACCTCAACAATACAGGGCCTGTTCACCAGCTACAGCGCTACCTTCGAGCATATCGACAGCCTGGGTAACCCGAAGCTTTCGCTCATCGACCAAGTCCGCATCCATGAAATGATAAAGCTGGTGCAGGCCGGCGGCGCATTCGAGGACGGTAAACCCGACTTCCTGGTCAATGACCGACCTGACTTGCGAGACATGCCGGACACGCTCTGGCTCAGCGACGGCTCGAGCAACGCCGTCCAAGTCGTCACCAACGCCACGATTACCGGCTCGCTCTCGCCGGGCAATCTCCAGGTGCAATTGACCGCTTCGATGCCGGGCGGCTGGACCTATCTCCGCATCCCTGACCCGGGCAACGGGCAGTATCGCCTCGTGACTATGACGCGCTCCGACAGTGTCGGCATCCGCGTTAACACCAACGCCTGGGTGACCGATCGCACCTTCATCGGCCAGGGCACACGCCCCATCAACGAGAACATTCTTAACCTGCTGGACTACAACAGCACCGGCTCCTACACACTGGTGTATCAGGTCGTCGCCCCGGCCGATACCCAGCCGCCCACGAGCCAGGTCGCGTCTCTGCCGGCCCAGAGCCAAACCGCCTTCACATTGAGCTGGTCCGGCACCGACGCCGGCGGCAGCGGCGTGGCCAATTACGACATCTACTTCAGCGAAAACGGCAGCCCCTTCCAGCGCTGGCTTACCGCTACGCCGACCGTTGCCGGCGTCTTCCAAGGCACCCTCGGCAAGACCTACTCGTTCTACAGCGTGGCGGTCGATCAGGCGGGCAATCGCGAAGCGCCGCACGGCACTCCGGATGCCCAAACCACGGTCACGTTCTCCAACCGGCCGCCCGTCCTGGCCGCCATCCCCACCCAGACCATTGTTGAAGGCGATACGTTCTCGCTCACGCCCTCGGCCACCGACCCCGATGGCGACGCCATCTCCTTCCAACTCGGCGCCGGCGCGCCGCCCGGAATGGTGCTCAACAGCCAAAGCGGTCAGATGTCGTGGATTACCGGCGAAGCTCATGGCCCCGGCACTAACTCTATCACACTGACGGTCCGCGACAGCGGCTTCCCGCCGTTATCTTCAAGCCAAACCTTCCTGCTCATTGTGCTCGAAACCAATTCGCCTCCGACCCTCGCCGCCATCCCCGACGCTACTGTCTCCGAGGGCGCTCTGCTGACCTTCACAAACGTCGCCTCGGACAGTGATTTGCCGCCGCAGAAGCTTACTTTCAGCCTTGATCCCGGCGCGCCGCTCGGGGCGTCCGTCGATCCGACGAACGGCGTGTTCACGTGGCAGCCCAGCGATACCCAGGGGGGCACGAATTACCCCATCACGGTACGCGTCACTGACGACGGCCCGGCCACCCTCAGCGCCACCCAAACCTTTGCCGTCGTCGTGCTCGATACGAGGCCCGACTTCTATCTCAACCTCGGCACCACCGCCGTGCTGACCAATACCGCTGGCGCCCTCCCGCTGTCCCTGCAGTCTGGGATCAGTCTCACCAACTTGGAGCTCATCTTCTCGGCCAGCAGTCGCCTGACCAACTTGAGCCTCTCCGGCCTCGCTCCGCAGGTCGGCTCCGCCAACCTGATACCCCTCGGATCGAATCGATTCGATCTGCGCTTCGAGAGCGGCCCGGCTGCCCTGTTCCAGGGTAACCTGTCCCTCGCTCAACTCGGCTTCACGGTCGTCTCCAATAACCACTCCACCGTCGCGGTGATCGTGGGCGAGTCGTTGAAAGGCGCCCGCGTTGACAGCGTGTCGGTGAATGGAGGCCAAAGCATCGGCCGCGTCTTCATTGTTGGTCCCGAGCCGATCCTCGACATCGCGCCCGCTCCGTCCAACCAGGTGGCCCTCACGCTCTATGCGCTCCCGGGCCGCTATGCGATCGAGCGTGACGCCGGTCTTGGCGGCACGAACCTCTGGTCCTTCGACAGCCAAGTTAACGTGGTGAACTTGCGGACCGATCTGCCGCTGCAGCCGACTCCGGGCACGAAAGAGTTCTTCCGCGCCTATACCTCGCTCTCCCTCACCATGAGCCTCACCATCCGGCTCGAAGCCGGCCAGGTCATCATTGAATGGCCGCAACAATGCCCCAATTGCTCTCTGGAAAAGACCTCTGCGCTCAAGCCCACCGCTTGGTTGCCCGCCGGTGTCCAGGGGCAACTTGTCAACGGTCGCTACCGGGTGGTGTTCCCGCCCGGCACTGCGCCACAATTCCTGCGTCTCGTCATCCCGTCGAACTGAACGCCGTCGCACTGCCCGGCCCGGAAACGGGCCGGGAATCTGCGCTGCCGCGCGAGTCTTGCGCTGGCAGCGCTGATTCAGAAGCTCGTAGCACAGGATCCCGCAACGCCGAAAGGCCAAGAAACTCAAACCCGGCAATCCCCGGGGGCCACAAGCGTTCCCCGATGGGTTATAGCCCGGTAACCATTCCACCGAAAACCGCGAAGAACCATAGTAGGGCGCGTCACTCCGTGCGCGCCGGGTAACCAAAGAGCCCGACGGCGCGCATGGAGTGACGCGCCCTACCGCCGTCGCTGACCGGTTGCCGAAACGCGTCGAATCCATGTAACTCCGCCGACTCTTCCCCGGTCTATATCTTAAGACTGGGCGTTTCGGGACGCGTCCCCGCTGGGCGGTTGGACCGCATCCGTGTCCCGCCCGGAAACCAGGGAGGAGAGGAGAGAAGGATGCTTCAAATAGGCTTACAACAGGCTTGCAACTTGCCTGCAACTTCCTTGCAACCGCGGAGACACTCCGGTGTTACTCCAGTGACGGTCCGCCTTGGCCCCGTCCCCTGCGAGCCACTCGGTGATGCGAAGAACCGGGCGAGGCTGGGAGCCCACCGCTGAGACTCAGACTTCCCGACCCTTGGAACCCGGATTCGTTTTGGCTTTCGGCTATGAATGCCCATGGCCGGGTTGCGCCGTCCAGTCGCGCACTAGCTCGGGAAGCTTGCAGTGGTCGCAGATGGCGTTGGAGTGGTCGCAGAAGTCCCGCACTATTTGGATCAGCCCCTGTTGGGCTGCGGCGCCGGGCAAGGCGCGACGCGACGCCCCGCCCAGCAGCCGTTGGCGGGCGAGACGGAGCACCGCATTGTCTTCGGCTGGCGGCCAGGCGAAATACCGATGTTCGAGGTCGTGTTGCATGGCGGCGTTCTTGCCTTCGACCGCCCGAATCCAGAGCCAGGGCAGGACGACGTTGACCGCGAGGTCCGTTACGCGCGTGGCGCCGAGAAGCGGCTGTGACTTCTTGAGCCGGGGCGAGCGGAACGTGCAATGCCAGGACCAGAAATCATCGGGTTCAACCTGGAGAGCTTCGAGCAGCGAAGCAGCCAGGGCCGAATCGGGGACGTCGCGCGCGCACCACTGTTCCAGCTCCGACGCGAGGTCGTCGTCCAGCGACCAGCGCGAGGCGAGGGCGACGCGGCGTTGGGGGTGGTTGGCGGGCCGCGAGCCGTGGAGGTGCCAGAGAGCGCGCGGCAGGATGCAGTCGGAGAATTCGTCGCGCTCACGCCACCACTGGTCCCAGACGCGCCGGACATATTGGTCGGTCCCGTCTTGCGCTCGGCTTAATTCCACCGGCAGCAAGCCGCTAATGCCGAACAGGCGCGCCTGCAAGGCGAGCGGCTGGGGCTTGGGCGTCTGCCAGCGAGGTGGGACTTAATGCATTATATTGCCGCTTTTCGGGCATATAATTGCCGTGGTTCTAGCCGTTTTTGCTCCATCTTTGGTCCTGTGAGGAAGGGTTCTTGGCTAACCGCGCAGAATTTGAAAGCATATGTTTGCCACCAGTCCGAGTGCCAGTTTGGGTTCGTTTTCAAGAACAGCCCGCCGTCGGCGCCTTATGCTTGGGTTCGAGTTTGCTTTCCAGGTCGCGCAGCAAGTCCTGCACTGACTCAACGAAGTCCCGGCGCTCAGAGGGAGGTCGTTTTTCATATGCTTTCACTATGTAATCCATGACGCGTACCACTGGATCGGATTCTCTCGGACGCCGGGCTTTGCCTCCGCCATCCAAAAGGCGCGCCTGACGCTCATTTTCCGGGCCGCCGGTGTCTACCGTGGTAGACATTAGGATCACTCGGGCAAAGTGTAACATTTGGTAACCGCGCGGCCGACTGATCTGCCACCGCTGAAGCAGGTACGATTTGAATGTTCCATAATCCTTCTTATAAAGCCTGCCGTCATGGATATCCAGCATTGCAAGGGCAACCTGACTCCGGTCCCGGAGGCTCTGCGCAATGCTCGAAAGACCTTGGGCAATGGCGGCTTCCAGATCTTTCAGGGGCCGCTTTCCGATCGGCGTGGCCGCCGGGACGGCTGGGGTCGCGCAATTTGTGTTCATCTTTCGAATCCTTTCTGTGTTTCTCTTGTTTTGGGGCCTTTGATGTCTCTCGTAATCGCATCATCGGGCTCGCGGATTTTTGACGGAGAGGCGGTGGGCACCTCTGGAGTTTTCGGCGGATCAGAGGTTTTTGGCGGTTGGTTTGTTTTCGTCTCTTGAGGGGCCGGCTGCGCTCCGACAGGGTGGCCCGCAGCTTGTTGAGGAGCCTCCTCTTCTGGCGCTGGATCCGCGTCTCCGAGAATGTGGACAAGAACCGCAGAAATGTGCGGCTGGACCGAGGGCGTTGGCGGTTGGTTAGCGTCCGTCTCTTTTGCGGTCGGCTGCGGTCCGACAGTGTGGGGGGCTGCTGCTTGGGGGGCCTCAGCCTCAGACACCTGACCCGTGCCGCCGATATCGGCGTTGGCGCGAGGAGGCGGAAGTTTCAGGCCTTCCTTGCGGAGTTTCCAGAATTGCTCGACCGCGCGTTGAAGCCGACGGATGAGTGTAGCCTCGCAGTTGCTTAGTTTGGAAAGTGTTGCGTGGCTTTGATCGTCGTTGATGAACCCGAAGCCGGGGCCGCAGTGGTGCCCTGTACATGGCGAATTCGTAATT
>PLZQ01000211.1 GCA_003152225.1 Limisphaerales bacterium
AAGGGGCTCTTAACTTATCGCACAATTCAATTTTCAATGAGCAGCGGGTGTTGCCACCCGAAAAACTCTTTTTGGGCCGGACCCTTCCGACACCGGGCCTGACTCAGCCTAAACTGGTCTAGCCAAGCCCGTTTTGTGGGCACCGTTCCTACCCGATTTTTACCCTCATCGGGGGACAAAAAATCCGAGCGCCGATTTAATCATTCTTAACTCGGCCTCTCAGACCTCTGTTAACTCGCAGCGATTCTAGTCAAACTGCGCCGGCTGTCAAAGACTTTCTTGCTTTTATTTCGCCGGTGTTGCGAACTCGCAACTTCCATTAATNNATTATTTTTCCACTTTTTTTCAGGGTGCCAAATCGCATTGAATTGCGCCCCAGGAATGGCACGGGCACAACCGGTGTTGGAGCGAGCAATTCCGCCAAGATCCGGCGGTTCGAACCAGTGGAGGTATCCTCCTTTTTGTGCGACATTAGAATGGCCTTAAGCCCTTTGTTTTCAATGGTTCTGAGCGCCTCGACTGTCAGCAGGGTGTGATTGATTGTCCCTAGCCGATTGACGGCAACGACTATGACTTCGCAGTGCAGTCTTGCGATCAAATCTCTCACCGTAAAGCCCTCCCCGAGGGGCACCAGCAATCCCCCGATCCCCTCGATGAGCAGGCATTGGCAACGGCCGGCGATCCGCGCGATCGACCGTAAAACTTCTGTCAGCGCAATCGAACGATGATGTATCCGGGCGGCAACCAGGGGGGCGAGCGGCTCCGCAAAAAAGAAAGGGGTGATCTCTGCAGACGTCAACTCTCCGTCCTGAGCCGCATGCAGGAATTCCGTGTCAGCCCGGCTGCCGGAGCAGAATGGTTTCATCGCCAGCGCGTGGCAGCCGCTTTGCCGCAAGTGGTGAAGGAGCAGGCCCGTCAACAGAGTTTTGCCCACACCCGTGTCAGTGCCGGTGATAAAGATGATGCGCGCCAGGCTGGTTCGGTTCACGGCACAGAATTAACCACAAGCTATCTCAGATGGACACAGGCAAATTACAATCCGCGCGGCGAGCAGGTGCGGACGCTGCCGGGAGCGCGGGCTATTTCCAATAGAAGCTGAGGATTTGCACGTCGCGCTGGTTGTTGCGGCCCAGCACGGCGTAGAAGGTGCGTTTGTAGCCACCGACATCCGCGTCCACTTGCACCTGGAAGGTCTTGCTGCGCGTGTCGCAGTATTGTGCGAGCTGCTGGACGATTTCGCGAGGGATATTGGGCATGCGACTCAATTCATTCACATTCCGGTATGGCCCAAGCATGCCAGGAGCACTGAGGTCCGGCTCGCCGGCACGGCCACTGACGATCGCCTCGGCGATGATGGGATCCACGCCCGGGAGGAGTTGGAGGACTTCGGCGGACGCGGTGTTGAGGTTGATTTTGCCGTCGGAAAGCGGTGTGAAGAGGTCAACCAGGCCGACAGACACAGCCGGCAAGACATTTTGCTGCCGGCCGAACCGGTCGCGTTGCTGGCTGTAGTAACTGGGCTGAAAATTGGTCGCCGAGATGCCGTAGTAGATTTCCGGCAGCATGCCTTTGATCAGCAGCAGTTCGGAGATGTCGTCGATCGGACCGTTCTTGGCGACATACGGAGGAGTGAGGCCCTGGTAGTATTCGGTCTCGGCGCCCTGAACGTGGGTCTGATCGTCGGGATCAATCCAGTCCAGAACAGAATTGACCAGTGGAGTCGCATCGCCCGGCGCGACGCCCATGAGCGTGAGGGCTTGCGGCAAAACCTGTTGCAGGACCTGTTCCGGGGCGTTGATGCTGTACTTGCGTTCGAGGTCCACAATCTTCCAGCTCACGGTGCCACGTCCGAGCGTAAAGGGATTCTGCACCTCGGCGATGGGGTTGTTGGTGGGGCCGAGCCAGCCGGAGCCGGTCGCCCAGGGCTGGTCGAGGGAATCATAGGGCTGCGTGGGGTCTAACAGGGAATTGGCCAGGACCCAGCGCGCATACTCGACACCGGAGCGGCCCAGCCATTCCAGCTCGGCCTCGCTGTTCGCGTTGCGGGCCAGCTTGGTTTCCACCTTCATGGAGTAGGCGAACCCCGCCGCCAGGATCGTCAGTACGACGATCGAGATCATGACGATGATCAAGGCAATGCCGCGCTCGGAGCGGCGCGGAGCGAAAGCCGAACGCCGAAAGCCGAACGCCGAAAGCCGAACGCCGAAAGCCGAGTGGCGAAAGCCGAAGGGGAGCGGTCGTGCACGAGGCGTGATCGCGGCGGCGGGGCGATGGAATGAGGCGTGGGGAATCTTCATCGCGGTCAAGCGCTAACGCATCAGCGTCGGCGGCGGATTCTGCAGTTGGTTCGGTGGGAGTGGGTTGTTTGGCCCGCCGCGGCCCCCCGTCATCTGCCAGACCGGCTGCACGGTCATGGACGGTATGCTGATGATGCGGGTGATTTCTTCTGTAATGCGCGAGGACATGGGACTGTCCGCCAGCCTCAAAGTGATCATCACCATCTTGGGCAGTTGGTTAGTCTTCTGCTCCCGCCATTCGTCCACCCAGTCAGGCGGGTTCTTCTCCGAGGCCCAGAATTGCATTTCGAAGCCCTTGACGTTCTTGGCCAGCACGATCGGGTGCTCCCGCTCGTCCCGATCAGGCTCCATGACCAAAGGATTCTGCCGCAGCACGAGTTGGCGGCCGCCATCCGGCGCCGCCTCGACGGAGAAGGTGAGGCGCCTCATATCCAAATCGCCAAACTTGCCGCTGCGGGGGAATGATTTGGAGAGCCGCGCGACGAAGCTCAACATGGGTTCACTGCCGTTTTCAGCGACAAAGTAATAGTCCGCCAGGTTGGCCTGATATGATTGCGCCGAGCCCAGCGAATCTTCCAGCACGCGGACGGTAATGCGTGCCCGTTGCGCCGAAGCCGCCGCGTCGAGGCCCGTCTTGGAGCAGCGCAGGATGGAGGTCCAACTCGAATAGATCGCCGCCAGGACGAGCGAGAAGATCCCGATGGCGATCATGATTTCGACCAGCGTGAAGGCGGAGCGGCGGGAGGAAGGCCGAAGGCCGAAGGTCGAAGGCCGAAGGAAGGCCGAATCCCGAAATCCGAAGCCCGGCGTCCGCGGGGCGGGGCGGACGGTCGAGTCAGGCCGACGGGCAGGCAAGCAACGGGATGGGAGCAGAGTTTGCACTACATTGGCCTTGTATTGGGACGGCCAAAACCGGACTGCGACTCTGGCCGGAACAGCCAAACGCTCATCACATCCGCCGGCTTCTGCAGTCCACTGCGGTGTACCACAATGTCCACCTGCCAGAGGCCGTTGGTGCCGACTTCGTATTCATCGGCCTCCCAGGAGTAGCCCGGGTACAGGTTGCCGAAGTCACCGGACTGAGTGCCCTCAGTGAGTTTGTTGGTGATCGAAAGCTGCGCCGCCACCATGCCGGCATCCAGCTCGACCCGGCGCAGGCTGCGCGCGTTGCTCAGCACGCTGGAAACCATAGCCAGGATCGCGAAGACGGCCATAAAGAATATGCCGCCGGCGATCATGACCTCCAGCAGGGAGAAAGCGGCCCTGCCGGAGCGGAGTGTCGAGAGGCGTGATGCGTGATGCGTGATACGTGATGCGTGATGGGAGGGGTGGGGGACGAGGGGCGGGGCGCCGCTTGGCACGCGGACCATGTCAACTTGGAGAGGGCAGCTCATCGCTTGGTCCACTCCTGCAGGGGGTTGGGCACGACACTCGCCAAACCAGTCGTAATCTCCAGTTCAATCCCCATCCGGTCCCGTCCGTCGAACAGAATCATCCTCATTTCGTCGGAGATGCCATTGGGGTAAAAGTGAATCCTCGCCTCATCCGCGTCGTTATACTCCACGCCCGACATGTTGATATCCAGCGTCTCAATGATGATGCCTTCAGGAAGTTGCGCCGACAGCCCGGCGCCCAAGGTCGTCGGCGTGCTCGCGCCGGGCGTCACGACCCCTTCACCCGCAGAGCGCGTCGTGCTGCCAGTCCCAGCCAGGCCCACCCAGTTCTGCTTGGGATGAAAAACCACCTCGGTCGCCACTCCTTGCATAATCGCCCGGGCCCGGGCATGACTACAGACCTCCACGATGTTCTTCACCGCTTCGCGCATCGGAGCCTTGCGCCAGACCTTATAGACGATCGGCACACTCATGGTCATGACAATGCCCATGATGGCCACGACGATCATGATCTCGATGAGGGTGAAAGCGCGGGAGANNTCGCAAAACGCGCCGCCCACTTTGGACCTTGGACTTTGGGCTTTGGACTCATCCCAGCTCACCTCGCGATATTAGCCGTAATGGCGAACATGGCGGAGAGCACGCTCAGCAGGAGGAAGCCGACGCCGACGGCCATGACGATGATCATCACCGGCTCGATCATGTTGGTCATCACGCGCAAAGCGATGCTCAGCTCGTTTTCGTAAGTGTCGGCCACGTTCTTCAGCGCGCCCGGCACGTCGCCCGTGTCCTCGCCGATCTTCACCAAGTCCACCATGAGCTGGGGGAAGATTTTGCTGCGCGCCAGCGGCTGGGCGATGGTCTTGCCGTCCGTGACCTCCTCGCGGGTCTTGGCGATGGCCTCCTTCACGATGGAGTTGGGAATGATTTGTTCGGTGATCTTAAGGGCGGTCAGCACCGGCACGCCGTTTTCGAGCAGGGTCGAGAGGGTGCGGGCGAACTGGCCGAAGATGTTCAGCTTGACCACTTTGCCAAAAACCGGCGCGTTCATTCGCCAATGGTCAATCTTGCGGCGGCCTTCGTCGGTCGCCTGGAACCGTTTGAACAGGATGACGGCGGCGATCACCGTCGCGAGCATCAGCCACCAATAACCAGCGAATAGATGGCTGATCTTGACCAGGATTTGCGTCATCAGCGGCAGGGGGACGTTCATGCCCTCGAAGATCGTCATGAACTTGGGCAGCATGTAGCTCATGAAGAAGAACATGATGCAAATCCCGACCACCGACACGAAGGCCGGATAAACCAGCGCGGAGGTAAACTTCGACTGCACCTGCGCGAACCGCTCGAAATGGTCGGCCATGCGCCGCAAGACTTCGACCAGCGCGCCGCTCGACTCGCCCGCCCGCACCATGTTGACATACAAATCCGAGAAGATGCGCGGCTGTTTGGCCATGGAATCCGACAGGCTGCGGCCCTCCATTACGTCCTGCTTGAGATCCCGGCTGACGTCGGCCGAAATGCCTTTGGACTCCAGGTGAGTCATGCTGTTGAGCGCGACGGTCAGCGGCATGCCGGAACTGAGCAGGTTGGCCAACTGCTGCGTGAAGGTGGCCAACTCCTGAAGCTTGGGTTTGCGCTTCTGGGACATCGCCGCCCGCAACGTGGGCGGCAAGAGAGCGCGCCAGTCCGTCTTGCGCCCAGGCTGCCGTTCGGCGGCGGCGGCGGCCGCGATTGCCGCGCCTTTGGCCGCATCCACCGCTACCGGGAAAAGCCCCAGGCGCTCAATCTGCACCAAGGCCGCCGAGCGATCGGCTACCTCGAGCATGCCCTCGACGACTTCACCTGTCCGACGGCGCGCCTTGTATGAGAATTGCGGCATAAAGCGGAGCTGCTTCTGTCTTCAACAAGAAGTTTAACCAAAAGTTGCGGCAATCCAAGCGGCATTTTGGAATGGGCCGCAGAATGTCGCTAACCCGGCGACGGCAAAGTCTCGTTGGCGCTGCCGCGGCGGTACCCCAGAAGGTCAAGGGTGACGTGCGCATAGCCAATCTGCTTAAGGGCGTTGGCCACTTTGGTCGAAGTCCCGTTCTCCAGGAACTTCCGCAGCTCGGCCGGGCCGACCTCGATCCGGGCAAGGTGGAGGACAGTTGAGGGTTGAGGATTGAGGGTTGAGGGCGATACTGTCTTGCGCAATTCGTGGTGGCGGACGCGGACGTCGTAAAAGCCAAGGTCGCGCAGGACATTCTCGGCCTGCTCGATCATGTTCAGCTTTTGCGGGGTAACGGCCTCACCGTACGGGATGCGTGAGCTGAGGCAGGCCATCTGGGGTTTGTCGGCAGTGGGCAGACCAAGCTGAGCGGAGAGGGCACGGATATCGGCCTTGGTCAGGCCGGCCTCTTTGAGGGGCGCGCGGACCTGGAACTCGGCTGCCGCCTGAGCGCCGGGACGGAAGTCGCCGATATCGCTGGCGTTCTCGCCGTAGGCGATGACAGTCAAGCCTTGCGCCTTGGCCAGCGGGGCAAGCTCAGTGAACAGCTCGTGCTTGCAGAAGTAACAGCGGTTCTCGGGGTTAGCGAGGTAGCTGGCATTCGCAAACTCCCCGGTGCGGAGGACACGCACTGGAAATCCAAACTGGCGGGCGAGGGACAAGGCCTCCTCCAATTCACGGCGGGGCAGGCTGGGCGAATCGGCAATCGCCGCGAGGGATTTGTCCCCCAGGGCTTCGTGCGCGGCATAGGCCAGGAAAGCCGAGTCCACGCCGCCGGAGTAGGCGACGAGGCAGGAGCCATAGGAGCGCAGGCGCTCGCGCAGTTGATCGTACTTTTCCGATACCACATACACAGAATCGCATTTAAGGCCCGGGATGTCGAGGAGCGGCACGACAGGATCGCCTTTACCGATGCTGCACAAAGTCGAATCCGGGCTTGACGGGTCGGGGTTATGTGCTTGCATAAGAGTGATGAAGACAAAGATGCTTGTAGTTCTATTGGGGAGCCTCGTGCTGGTGGCGGGCTGCGTCGGCACTGTGAATGATCGAAGCACGCCGGCGGTCCCGTTCGTGAAGGACAAATTCGAGGGCCGCTATGCGCGGACTCCGGAACAGGTTTATGCCGCCGCGGAGGAGGTGCTTAAGGCTAACGGCGTAATCGAGCGGGAAAGCGTCCTCAACCCCGGCGCCAACCAGGTAAGGACCATCGAGGCCAAGATGAACGGGCGGAGGATCTGGGTGAGGGTGGAGCCCGTGGATACGAAGGTTTCGTCGGTAGTCGTCCAGGTGCGCACCAGCGGCGGCGGCGCGGACCTCGAACTCACGCAAGAGCTCCAGAAGCAGATCGCCGTGACGCTAGCGACGCGGTAAGCCCCGCTTCAGGCCGATATGCTGTTCGTAAGAGCCAAGCTTGACGGCTTGGTTCTGCTCTTTGGACTTCATCTCCAGCTTCAGCAGGCCCAGCCGGTTCCGGGCGATCTCGGCGGCGGCGGCATTCGGGTCGCGATCAATAATCCGTTGCAGCGTTTGCCGGACCGTCTCGTGGTCGGCTCCGCTCCGGATCTGCAAATCGGCTAACAAGTTTAGCCAATGGACCACCAGCCGGCCCGGCTGGTTCGGCTGCTCAATCATTTGCTCCAACTCGCCGGTCGCCAGGTCCAGCCGCTTATAATGGTCGGCGTAAATGACCGACAGCCTCTCCCGCGCCTCCGTGTCCAGCGGATGCACCTCCAGATGTTTCACGCACTCGGCGGCGGCCTGTTCCGGGTCCGCCTCGACCGGCCGCAAATGGGCCTGGCTGCGGAGCAAGCCAAGGTGCTGATCGCCTTCCGGCACGGCGAATATCTTTCGCTCGTGTGGCGCCAGCAGCATTTCCATGCTCCCTAGGTGGGCAACGCGGTGCGCGGCTCCCAGGGCGAATTCCGACCCCGGGAACAACTCGACGATCTTCTCCAGGTCGCGTTGCGCCGCCTCCCGGTCCTGCCCAATCTTCAGGTGCCAATCCGCCATCGAGTAGAGCGCGAAGGCGATGTTCTGGGGCGCGTGCCCAGGCTGGGCACAGAACCGCTCGATGGTGAGTTCCGCGGCGGGCAAGTCCTTGAGATCCTCGGCCTGGATCTGCGCCTCCAAAAATTGGCCCTCCACGTCCGTGGGAAAGCGTTCGAGCTGCCGGCGGATTTCGGCTATGGCCTCCAGGTAATTGCCCCGCTTCTGCTTTGACATGGCGACCGAATAGGCCGGGTGCGGGATCGGTTCCTCGCTGCCGCCGCTGTAGAGGTCGCTGAACGGCTGGGCGATCAGGCCGGCGATGTTGTGCCGCCAGATGATGACCAGCAGTACCGCGCATACCCCCATTAACGGAATGCCGACGACCGCCCCCATGCCGCTCGCAGTTAACATCGGCCCCAGCACTCGGATTATGAACCCGATCAGCAGCGCGGTGAGGATCCATTTAAAAACGAGCCGCGCCGGATCTTCGCTGCGTTTGAGGCAGCTCACCAGGAACCATCCGATGGCGCTAATGGCAATCGCCAGCAGAATGATGTCGCGCACGATCTCGAAGGTGCGATGCGTCATTATCCTCATTGGACAGGCCTGGCGGCCAAACGGCACGCCAAACCTGGCGCGATTAAAGCCGCCGGGCATAGCCGCAACCGCATTGCGCTAAGCGTTTGGAGTGCGCCCAGCTTGCTGGCGCTGTCGTAAGCCAAGTGGGGGCAAAAGCGGGAGCAAGCTCCGCGCATTCCAAACGCTTCGCGTGTCAGGTCTTCTGCGGGATGATGCGGTCGGGGTGGCGAGCGCGGCTCACGGCGGTGTCGTAGCTGATGAGGCACTTGCAGTAGAGGTCGTAGAGGCAATTGTCCATGAGGGTCATGCCCTCTTTGCGCCCGGTCTGGATGGTGTTCTCCAACTGGTGGATTTGGTTCTCCCGGATCAGGTTGCGCACGGCACCGTTGGCGACGATCAGCTCATACGCGAGCACGCGACGAGTGCGGTCGGCGGCGGGCAGGAGTTCCTGGGCGATAATCCCCTGCAACGCGTTGGACATCTGGAGAATGATCTGCCGCTGCGCGCTGCCCTCGAAAACGCCCACGATCCGCTCCAGCGCGTGGGAGACACTGGGCGAGTGCATGGTCGCCAGCACCAGGTGGCCGGTCTCGGCGGCGGTCAGCGCGGTCGAAATGGCCTCGAAGTCCCGCATCTCGCCGACCACAAGCACGTCGGGGTCCTGGCGCAACACGTGAATCAGCGCCCGGTTAAACGAGTGCACGTCGCTGAGCACTTCCTGCTGCACCACGATGGCGCGCTTGTTCTCGTGCACGAACTCAATGGGATCTTCGATGGTAACGATCTTGCACCGGCGCTCACTGTTGATCAGGTCCACCATGTAATTGAGCGTCGTCGTCTTGCCCGCCCCGGTGGGGCCGGTGATCAGGACCAGGCCGTTGGGCTTGCGTGCCAGATCATCAATCTTCTCCGGCAGCCCCAGATCCTCGCGCGAAGAAATGTGCTCGCCGCAAAAGCGGAAGCTCATTTCCGGATGCCCATTGCGCCGGTAGAACGTTGCCCGGACACGCCCGGCGGCGGGGTGCAGTAGCGAGATGCAAAGCTCCCACTCCTCATCAAATTTCTTCTGCTGCTGCGCGTTGAGCAGTCCGGCGGAGAGCGCCGTGACCTCCTTCTCGGTCAGCGCATCTTCGTCGGCCAGAATGATCTCGCCGTTGACGCGGTAGGCGGGCGGCACGCCGGCCACGAGGTGCAGGTCCGACGCGTCGAATTTGTTGGCTGCCGCAAACAGCCGGTCAAGGTTCTCTGTGCTCATCGATTAAAAAGCCGCCGCCACCAGCCGCGCAGGCGACGCCCGACCCCCATCCCGGACAGGCGGGCCATCGCTTGCCCCGCTTCGAGGCAGTTAGGTTTGAGTTGGCGCGCCTGCTCGAACGAGTGCCGCGCCGGCCCGGCCAGACCCAGCGCCTGCTGGCAACGGCCCAGTTCCAGCCAGAGCAAGAAATGCGCGGCATTCAACTCGACGGCCTGCTGCAGCAGCTTCAGCGCGAGGGCGAACTGCTTGTAATAATAGCGGACCCGCGCCCCCAGCCAGGCGACCACCCAGTCCCCGGGCGCCAGCAGCAGGGCCTTTTCAAGACAATAATCGGCCCGCGACTCCTTCCGCGCCAGTAATACATCCCCCCGCGCCAGCCAGACGTAAGGGGTGTCCCCGCGCTCCTCAATGGCCGAATCCGAAAACGCCAGCGCCCCCTGCAGATCGCCGAGGCGACCCAGCGCGACGGCCTTGGCTGCCAGCAACTCCGGCTCGTGCGTAAACCGCTCCAGCGCCTTGTCCGCCCAAAGCCTGGCTTCCTGGAACTGGCCGAGTTCAATCAGCATCCGCACCTGCCCGGTCCANNCGCCTGCTCAAAATCTCCATTCTCGAAGGCCGTCTTCGCCTCCGCCTGGTAATATGCCTCGTCCTTGACCAGGGCCTTCTTCTGAGGCGACTGGTCTTCAGACTCCCCGCCCAACTCAAGATTGACGAATCGGCTCATGCCTCAAATGCCCTTGTCAGGCCCTCTTTATAGCAAGCCAGCCACCGTTCGGCCACTCATTTGTCGCAAGCCGTTCGCCCAAGCAAGGCTGCCTCAAGCTCGTGGTCCGGGGAGCTTGAGGCAGTCATTTGCGGCTTGTCTTCGGCGGCCTTTTATTGTCTATACGCCCGATGCCAGACTGGATTGCTGTTATTTTGCTCGGGATTGTGGAAGGCATCACCGAGTTCCTGCCGGTTTCTTCCACCGGCCACTTGCTGATTACCGAGCATTGGCTGCACATCCACCAGAGCGACCTCTTCAACGTCGTGATTCAGTCCGGGGCGGTGCTGGCGGTGATCCCGCTGTTCCACCAGCGCTTCCACCAGTTTCTATTCCAGTGGCGCGAGAAGGCCACGCAAACCTACGCCGCCCAAATCGTGCTCGCCGTCGCGCTGACCGGCGGACCGGGCTTTCTGTTGGAGAAGAAGGGCCTCAAGCTGCCCGAGCAACTCGCGCCGGTCGCGTGGGCTTTGTTGATCGGCGGCATCGGCTTTGTCGTCGTCGAAGCCTGGCTGCGCGGCAAGACGTTGAAGGACCAAGTGACCTGGACCATGGCGGTCGCCGTCGGGCTCGGGCAGCTTATCGCGGCGGTCTTTCCCGGCGCGTCACGCTCCGGCACCACGATCCTGCTCTGCCTGTTGCTCGGGCTAGCCCGGCCCGCGGCCACGGAGTTCTGTTTCATCGTCGGTATTCCGACTATGCTGGCGGCGGGCGGCTTGAAGATCTTCAAGGCGTTGCATCATCCGCCGCCCGGGGTGGCGCCAGAACATTGGGGCATGGTGCTGCTCGGCTTTCTCGTCTCCGCAGTGATCTCCTTCATCGCGGTGAAATGGCTGCTGCGCTACGTGCAGACGCACACCTTCACCGCATTCGGCTGGTATCGGATTGGCCTGGCTGTTCTGATCGCGCTCGGGCTGCTATTGCACTGGGGCTGAACCTCGCAGCATCAAGGCAACCACAGATGAAGTTCAGCCGCTCAAGGCTGGGGCGCGGGGATGAAGATCTTCTTCCCCACGTAGAGCCGCTCCGGTTTCAGCCCGGGATTGGCCTTCAGGATTTGGGCCACCGTCACCTTGATGTTCTTGTCTTTGTACGCCTGCGCGATGGCATCGAGCGTGTCACCGGACTTGACCACGTATTCAAAGCCCTTCTCCGGCGTGTTGGAAACAGGGGTGGCCGAAGTGTCCTTGGGCGCGGTGACTGAGGATTTCTTTGACGGAGGGATTGGCATCTCCAGCGTTTTGCGCAGCTTGAGTAGCTCGGTGTGGATCTTGTCGGCGTCGTCCAGGCGCTTGCGGTCCACTTCCGCGACCTTGTCCGCCAGGCGATTTAAGTCCTCCGGGCGGGCGTAACTGGCACTGGGTTTGAGAGCCTGCTCACGTACGTCTCCCAGCTCTTTGGTCAAGTCGCTTACCTGCTTCTTAAGGGCCTCCTGCGCGGCGGTCAGGTCCTCGATTCGACCGGCCAGCTTATCCAGCCGTTCTTGCGTCGCCGCGTCCTGGGCGCGCACCGCCGGGGCGGCGCACAGCGCCAATGTGACTAACAGAAAGGAAATTCGTTTCATCCCGTGACATTAGGAAGCCGCCCCGCGGAGTTCAAGGGACAAAGTGCGGCGAGCGAGCAGCAAGTCCCAGAGCGGCGGAAGGGGCGAAATCCGAAACCCGAAGGCCGAAGGCCGAAAGAAACCGGAAGACCGAAGGCCGAATTCAACACCGTGCTGGCTGAGCAGCGGCTAAACGCGCCAGTCAGATTCGGATTTCGGATTTCGGCCTTCTTTCGGCCTTCGAGTTTTGGGCTTCGGATTTCCACTCGCGCCGCTCACACCTGTCGCTCGTATAACCGATATGTCTTATACGCGCGCCCGCCGATAGCTTCGAGCACGCGGCACATCATGACATTGTCTTCCAGTATCCAGGAGGCTTCGGACTCTGTGACCCCGGCGTCCATGCCGACTTTGAGGCCCTCGATCAACATAGCGGACTCCAGCCCTTTGGAGCGATACTCTCGCTTCATGCCCAGGGTGATGACCCGGGTACGCGGCGGACACTTCCAGCCGAGCAGGTAGGGAATGAACCCCAGCACCTTCGGCGTCAGCAGCCGGCCCTTCAGTGGCTTGAGCACGATGTTGTAATCCGGCAGCGCCAGCAGGAACCCGACGGGTTCGGTGCCCGCCTCGGCCAGCCAGATGAGGCCCTCCATCAGCAACGGCTTCAGGCGCTCGGCCATGAAGTCCATCTCGGCATCGGTCATCGGCACGAAGCCCCAGTTGTCCTCCCACGCCGCGTTATAGACTTCCTTCACCTTGACCAGGTCTTGCGCCAAGGTTTTGCGCCGGACGGGACGGAGGACGAGGTCGGGGTTGCGCTGTTTGATCTTGGTGGCGATGCGGCGCAGGCGGTCCATGGGAATTTTGGACAGGTCCATGTGGAACGCCAGCAGGTCCTTGGCTTTGCGGAACCCGGCCGCCTCGATCAGCGTCACGTAGTAGCGCGGGTTGTAGGTCATCATGATGACCGGCGGGGAATCGAAGCCCTCGACGAGCAAGCCGCACTCATCGTTGGTCGTGGGGTTCATCGGCCCGAGGAGCCGTTGCAGGCCCGCTTGCCGGACCCAGCCGAAGACAGTCTCGAACAATCGGCGGCTGACGGCGGGATCGTCCACTGACTCGAAGAAGCCGAAGAAGGCGGCGGGCTCTTTGGCCACATGGTTATGATTGCGGTCAATGATGCCGGCGATGCGGCCGACGTCCTGCCCGTGCCGGGTGGCGATCCAGAGCTGCATCACGGCGTGCTCGAACAGCGGGTTGGCGTCGGTGAAGACCTTCTTCAGGTCCATCAGCAAGGGCGCGACCCAATTCGGATCATCGCGGTAAATGCGGTAGCTGAGCTTCAGGAAACGCATCACATCCCGCGAGTTGCGGGACAACGGAACAATCTGGATGTCAGTGCTCATGCTCAATTCTGCGCGGCGGAGTCGGGAAGCCGTCACCAGCCTGCCCGGAAGGTGGCGCAAGCGCGCGCGCCGGTCAATGCGGCAGGGCAGGGATCTGCAGGGTTGCTCGGAAGTCTGGCTGGTTGACGGGCGACCGGGATACACAGCCCTGAAATCCGAAAGCCGAAGCTCGAAACCCGAAAGAAATCCGAAACCCGAAATCCGAGAATGGCCTGGTCCGATGGGCTGCCACTCCGCAGCAATAGCTGCGGATTCGGGACTTCGGAATTCGGGTTTCTTTCGGCCTACCCACATCCATTGAGGAATTGCGCCGCGGGTTGTCGAGCGGAAATGGTCTTGCGAGCTATGCATGGTTTCTGCTTTAATTGGGTATCGCGCTGGCGGTCTTGTTGCGAAGGCTCCGGGAGAAGTGCGCGCGAGCGTTACCGGGTGCCGTGAGGCAGCCAGCCTGCTAATTATTATGAGAACTCTTACCGTCCCACAATCCGGCAAAAAAGGCGCAACTGTCAGCGTCTTGACCCGCTATGGCCAAGTCGAAAGAGAATTCGTTATACCGAAGGACCCGCACACCCCCGACCAGTTGCGCGTTCGATCCAATCTGGGCCGGATCGCCTCCCGCTGGCGATATTTAACGCCCCAGCAGCGCATTGCCTGGACGCTCGCCGGCCAGGACGACCGGTCACGGCCCTGCCTGGGCAAGTCAGCCCGCCTCACTGGGTGCCAGTTGTTCATCAAGATCAATTGCGCCCGCGCCGCCATCGGACTGGGCCAGCTTTCCGATCCGCCGCCCGCCCCGAATTTCGACGAGAACCCGGTAGGCGAGCTCTCGATCACCGACACCCAGGGCAGCGTCTCGCTGAAGCTGAGCGTACCCGCCACCCAGAAGGCGGACATTTACGTTTATGGCGCCGCACCGTGCAGCGCGGGGATCACATTCGTCAGGGATTTTGTCATGCTCGGTCGTCTGCCTGACCCGGTTGGGCAGGTGAGCGAGATCACCGACATGTACGTTGCGAGGTATGGCGTGCCGCCAGCCGGCATGCAGGTCTGCATCCGCACCCGCCAGCAGGTCAATGGTTGGGAGGATATCGCCAAACAGACGAGCGCCATCGTGCCCCTGGCCTAGCCACAGAGTGGCAGGTCGCCGCCCTCAAGGCGGGCTGCCGAAATCAGGTGGGTAGGGCGGGCACTCCGTGCACGCCGCCGGAGCTGGCCAGAATACGCGGGTTTGGGAGCATTTCGAGCCTTCGCGGCGCGCACGGAGTGCCCGCCCTACCGCAAGAGCGATCTGGGAACCACGCCCTTCATCCTGGATTCCGCAGTTGAACAACAAAGTCACGAAGACGCAAAGGTTGGAAACAAAGGGACTCATGGCATTTCACCAAAGCTGGAAGCCTTCAACTGGCAGGTGAACCCAAACCACCCCTCGAACTTGCCGTTGCCCGGCTTCCTCTTCGCGTCTTCGCGCCTTTGTTGTTCACCTCCAATTGCGGGATTTAGGTTCATTGGACTGCGGTGACGGTGGCTCCCGCCTTGCCAGCCCGCCGCGCCACCCATGCACTTTGGACCCGCCAGCCACCCTTTCTGGTGATAAGCACTCGCATAACCGGCGCAAATATCATGCAAATACTATACAACTATTATGCAACCATTATGTAGTGACCATGCAACCATTATGCAGTGATCATGCAACTATTGATGTGATAGGGAGTAACGCTAGCGTTGCAAGCCACCTGGTCTGGGGTTCCGGGAGGGGGTCTCGGGGGTGCGTAGGCAGCGATTTCCACCTGCTGCCGGCTTTCTGCGTGCGGACGCAGTTAGCGCGTACCATGGCTAATAAGGAGGGTTAGCAGGCTGTTGAAGAACGCGCCCAGTGAGGTCACTGGGCCAATAGTGTTCGGCATGAGGGTTGCTCAGTCGTAGGAATCCTCTTACGGCAGGTAATTATCTCATGTAGTATTAGATAAATGAATTGTACAAACTCGCTCGCTTCCGCTTTAATAGCGCGACATGGCGAGATCCGAGCTGCAATTCGCTAGCGAAGACCTCCAGCACTGGAAAGTGATGGAGGTCTTCCGCGCCGCTTTGCGCAGAGCCGTGCAGGAAAAGGAACTTCATCCCGGATTCCAGGACCCTGACCGGCTGCTCAAACATGCTGCTTATCTTGCGCTCTTTCTCTTCGGCTTATTCAATCCTGTCCTCAAAACCATGCGCGCGCTTTGTGCCGCTAGCCAGTTGAAACGGGTTCAAGAGGAAGTTTGTCAGCGACCCGTGAGTTTGGGGACCTTTTCGGAGGCGCAACACTTGGTCGATCCCGCCCACCTGGAGAAAGTTTTTAAGGAACTTTGCTCCCAGCTGCCACGCATGGGTTCGCCTGCCTCCAATTTGACGTGGGAGCAATGGTTTGCCCGGGATAGTTCGGTGTTCGCAGCCTTGCCGCGGATAGCTTGGGCGCTGTATGGCGGAGGGCACGAGGGGGCTCCCAATCGGGCGGTGCGCTTACATCTCAATTTCAATGTCCTGGAGGATCAACCGGCTTTGGCGGAGGTGACGATTGGTCGGGTCTGCGAGCGTAAAAGTTGGGAGCAGCAATGGGAGCGCGGGGCGGGATATGTGGGGGATCGTTACTTTAGCAAGAACTACCAACTCTTTGGCCGGCTCTCCGAGAAGGGGTGCGCCTACGTGCTCCGTCTGGCGGAGGAAGCGACCATCACGGTGCTGGAAGCCATTGAGGTGAGTCCGGCCGACCGCAAAGAGGGAGTGGTCAGACAAGCCTGGTGCCGCTTGGGCAAGGGCCAGTTTGAGAGCGTGCGGGTACGAGTCGTCTGGATTGAAGGCCGGCAAAGCGCGCTGATGTTGGTCACGAATCTGACCCCGCAAGCCCTGCCGGCGGCAAGGGTCTCCATGCTCTACCGGCGGCGCTGGCAGATTGAATGCTTTTTCAAATGGATTAAGTGTTTATTGAAGTGCAGGCATTGGCTGGCCGAAAGCCAAGCCGGGGTGAGTTTGCAGCTTTATCTGGCTTTGATTGCAGCGGTGCTTTTACAGCTCTGCCTGGGCCGTCGACCCAACAAACGGATGTTTGAGCTCATCCAGCTCTATCAAATGGGCTACGCCACCACGGAGGAAGTCATCACCGGGCTCAAACGTGAGCAGGCCAGAGAACAGAGTCGCCAAAAAACTTCGCGCTAAAGTTAACGGGACTCTTTAAACCAGGAGATCCCAATGGCGGAGCTTTGGCTTTTGATCTCCGCTCCACCGATTTGTCCCCGCTCAAACTCGTCAGTATCTCCAGCCCATTCCCCGTTGAAGATGTGTGACCTAGACAGCATCCCCCTTGCCGAACACTATTGGCCGCGTGCCCTCACGCGGCGTTCCAAGGGTTTTTCAACAGCCTGTTGGGGCCGACGTGCGCCCTTCCCGGGGCGCAGCAACATTCGCAAGCGGGAAGGGTTGGGAACCTTCTGGTGGTTTGGGCGGGGCGAAGACTGCTGCGCCCGGGGACGGGCGCACTCCGAGGATGCCTCCGCCAAGCGCGAGTTTGGCGTTTGGTGATTGAAAAAGGGCGTGGATGATGTTCTCTAGCCCGATGCAACCGCTGTCGCGCCTCCGTTTCATTTGGACTGTGCTTGGCTGTGCGTTCCTTTACTCTGCGGCCATGTCTGCAGAAACCCTTCCGGCTGACGGCGCGACGCTCGTCTATTTCGGCACCTACACGGGGGCCCGGAGCAAGGGGATCTATGTGTCCCGCTTCGACCCGGGCACTGGCCGGCTCACCGCGCCCGAGTTGGCAGCGGCGACGGCCAGCCCGAGCTTTCTGGCCCTCCATCCCAGCCGGCGGTTCCTGTATGCGGCCGGTGAGACGAGCATCCTGGAGGGCAAACGCGCCGGCGCTGTTACCGCGTTCAGTATAAACGCAGAGACAGGGCTCCTGACGTTCCTCAACCGGCAATCCGCCGGCGGCGCGGGGCCCTGCCATGTGGCGGTGGACCCGACGGGGAAATGCCTGCTGGTCGCCAATTACGGCGACGGCACGATCGCGGCCCTGCCGGTCCAGGCGGACGGCGCATTGGCCGAGCCGGGCACGGTCATTCAACACAAAGGCTCGAGCGTGAACCCGGAACGTCAGGCCGGTCCTCACGCCCATTGCATGACGATCGACCCCGCGGACCGGTTCGTCCTCGCCTGCGACCTTGGGTTGGACCAGGTGCTCGCTTACCGCCTTGACCCGGTGAAGGCCACTCTCGTGGCCAATGACCCGCCTTTCGTCGCCGTCAAGCCCGGTTTGGGGCCGCGCCACCTGGCGTTTCATCCGTCTGGCCGGTTTGTCTTTCTGATCAGCGAAATGGGCTCGGCGCTCACGGTATTTGCCTACGATGCCAAGCGGGGTGCGCTGAAGGAGTTGCAGACCCTCTCAACGCTGCCGAAAGAATTCGCCGGCAACAGTGCCGGTGCGGAGGTGGCGGTGCATCCTTCGGGGAAGTTTGTTTATGGCTCGAATCGCGGGCACGACAGCATCGCGGTCTTCAGCTTCGATGCAAAGCGCGGCCAATTGACCTGCGTGCAGTATCAGCCAACCCAAGGCAAAATACCTCGGCACTTTGCCTTCGACCCGACCGGCCAATGGCTGCTGGCGGAGAACCAGGAATCAGACAGCGTGGTGGTTTTCCGGGTGGATGCCAAGACTGGCCGCCTGAGCCCCACTGGACAGACGGTCGCGGTTGGCTCGCCTGTCTGCGCGGTCTTTGTGCCGGCAAAGTAACCCCCAAGTGCCGGGATGCTGGCGGAGGGAGGGGGAATGCTAAAGGCGGGAGGTTGAATCCCGACGCTCGGAAAATGGCTGCTGGCTCCGAGTTACCGTCTCTTCCTCACTGCTTCTTTTTGAACAAGCCGCCGAGGCCTTTGGTGACGTTCTGGACAGCGTTGCTGCCGGGATTGTCCAGATCTTTCGTGATATAGAGCGCTCCTTTGCCGATGTCAGCCACGGCACCGGCGGCGGCTTGCGCGGCCTTCGTTTCAATAGCCTCCAGCACTATTTTCGCCAACTCTGCCGGCGTAACGCCGTCGGGACCCGTGCCCAGATTGTGAAGACGAATGTCCGGCAACGGAATCATCGCTGTTCCCTGGACCAGGCCGGTCGCGCTGACATGAATCCTTCCGCCGGTGATGACAAACTCATCCACCTGAAGCTTCTTGGCCGGCTTTGGTTCCTTGGGCTGAGACGGTTCCTGAGGCTTGGTGAGTTCCTTCCCACCGGCGCCCGTGGTCTCTCGCATGTTCGCTAGAATCTGGCTTAAGTTATTATGTTTGAGATCGGTCTCATACGTGATCTCCGGTGCCTGAACATTGATGGTCTTGATGACGATCTTGTCCGAGAGCAACGAACCGGGTTTAAGGGCGAGGGTGGCTTCGCCGACACGGATGGCCGAGGGCGTCTTGAATCCCTCGGGATTGCCCACCAGCAAACCCTTGATGGTGCCCGCCCCGGAAAACAAGGACAGGCTGACCGACTGCAGCTTGATATCGACTTTGGTCAGCTTCGGACCGAATGTTTCCACCCCGCGCTTGACGGCCCCATCCAACAACAGGCCCACCGCCAGAATGGCGAGAATGACCACCACGACGAGCGCAATGAGAAGACGAATGATAAGCTTTTTCATAGATTACCCATTCCTGCTGCCAGGCAATAGGGCCGATGCTTAGCTTGAATGGACGCCAGATTCTGGTCAATTCGCCAGCAGCGATTCCACCATCTCGATGAGTTGCTTCGACTGATACGGCTTGCCCAGAAAACGATCGGGCTTATCGTCCGCAACCCCAAAGATGTCCGGCCCCACCGTGCCGCTGACCAGGAGAACCTTTTGCCCAGGTCGAACCTGCCGGCAGGCTTCCATCAATTCCATGCCCGTCATCTCGTGCATCGCGAAATCGGTGATGATGAGGGCGGGCGGTGGATCGGCAGCCTTGAATGCCTGGAGAGCCGACTCGGGGTCGCCATAGGTTTCAATCCTATAGCCGCGGGGCTCGAGGATTACCGGAGCCAGCTCCAGCAGCATTGGCTCGTCGTCCACCACATAAATCAACGCTCTGTTACTCTGCCCTGATCCCACACTGTTTGGCTTCGGTTCGTGCATTTCCTGATTCCCTGTGATGAATAAACACCACCCAAGGCCGGCTGGCAAGCGGCCATTGCGCCTTTTCATCCCCAGGCCAGGCCCACGGGTGAGGCGAGGCCCCTGGATCGTCGAGCTACTTCTTCTTCTTGCGGAACACGGAGCCAATGGCGGACTTGGACCCTTCGCCGCGCTGGCGGACTTTCAATTGGCCGAGGATGGAGTGCCAGCCAATGTAGATTCGGTGCCATTGGCTTTCGAAGGCGCGCGAGGCGCCTTCATTCAAATCACTCAGGTAGCGCAGCGACGGCGCATCGGTGATCAAGGCGTGGATGTCCTCCCGGGTCGGGGAAGAGACCTCGATGGACGCGAGGATCAATTCCAATTCCTGCACGAGGACGCTTTTGACCTCCAGGAACTGATCGTCCTCCTCCTGGCTGAATTTCTTGGCGCGGGCCAGGGTGACGAAGTGGTTGAACTGTTTCCAGCACTCGATGTAGTTTTCCACCTGGTCAACGAGTTGGTCCAGTTTTTGATTGCTCATAGGCTAGTAGGGTTAGCTTTGGCTCGCGGGTGAACGAGGAG
Organism: Limisphaerales bacterium; assembly: GCA_003152225.1. Taxonomy (GTDB): domain Bacteria; phylum Verrucomicrobiota; class Verrucomicrobiia; order Limisphaerales; family UBA8199; genus PALSA-1440. The sequence continues at coordinate 19,918 of PLZQ01000211.1, forward strand.
CCTTGGGAGAAAGAAACACGATCGCGCCGCCCCGCAGCTCGCGGGCGGAAATCTTCAGGCTCGGGTAGTGGATGTTGAGCTCGGCCAGGGGCAACTGGGCTTCGGCGGCTTCCCCGAAGGCGGCCCGCACCTGCTGGGCGATGTCCTTGACCAGGCTGGCGGGAAAACTCGAAGGCAAAGTGCTCGTGAGCACACTGCCCTCGCGGTCCACGCTGAAGCTGCCCGAAGGCAGGCACAGCAAGGTGGGCGCTGGTTTGGCAAAGAAACTCAGGAGTCCCATAGCGATAAGAGCTTCTTCATCAGGTCCCGGACCTGTTCTGGAGCCAGAGAATGCTTCCAGCCGACGCAAAACTCGGTCTCATTCTGGCGGGTGAGCGCGACATGCCGCTGCGGGCCGAAGCCCTCGAGTTGTTCGAGGGGGCCCGCTCCCAGGCGATCGCCCAGCGAACGGAATCGTTCCAGGCTCTGACGAGCCCACGCGGCCACGTGCTCCGGGTTCTCCAGTCCGCGCGCGACCTCGTAGCCGCCCTGGCTGGGCTTCATCGCCAGTACAAACTCCACTCCTTCGAGCTGGGACAGGCGCGCGAGCGGCGAAGCCGCGGGGGTTGGGGCGCCTTCAGCCGTAACCCCGCCTCGGGATTCATCGAGCGCCTGCGCTGATTCGAGGAGCAGCGCGTTGTAGGGTTTGAAGATGGTATGGGGCCGGCTGGGGTCGGTTGGCAGCATTTCGAAATTACCGGCTTTCCAGGAGAGGATACGCTGGAAGGCGGTCTCACCGCGCAGGTCAGCCGCTTCGGAGTCAACCAGTTCACCGTTTTGAATCCAAATCTTACCGCTAAGCACGCCGTTGGTGATACGCAGCACGGAAGAACTCTGCGAGATGCATTCCAACTGGATGATGTCCATGAGGCTCTTGCTTTGCACCCCGCGGAAGCCCCCCTCGGCTTCGCGCCCGATTAACGACTCGATGCACTCCAGGAACATCTTGGTCTCTTGTTCACTGCCGGGTTTATGCCAGAAGAGGTCCACGCCCAAGGCGTATGCGCGGGAACGGTACTGCTCATCCAATTCCGCCGTCATCGCCACGGTGCGCAGGTGTGGATACTTGCGGCGGACGATCGCGAGGACCTGCAAACCGTCCATCTTCGGCATCTTCAGGTCGCAAATCAGCAACTGGAACGGCTCAGCCTCCAACGCCGCGATGACGAGCGCTCCGGAGGAAGCCGTATGGATCTCGGGCCGGCTCGGCAACTGCGCCAGCATCTCCTGGTACATATCCAGCAAATCCGGATCGTCGTCGGCGAGCAGAATCTTAGGGCGCGTATCCATTACTTCCAGCTTCCACCGCTAACTCGGTATCGAGGCAAACTCAAGCATGAAAAACCACATGTTGTTTCCCGCCTTCGATAGCAAGGGTTATTCCCCGAAGGCTGCGGCCGTGAAGTTTCTTAGATCCGGCATGCTCAACCCATGATTCCAGGGGTGTATTGCTCCGGGACGGAACCTCTGCAGGGCGCCCGCAGCCCCGGAAAGAGCAGCAATAGGACAACCAGTCCAGTGATGAGACAGCGAGGAACTCCCCATTACCGCGCCCCGGCATTGGGCCTAAGGGGGACATCCCAAGCGTGCTGCCAGCTGTGGCGGTAGGCCGGGCAGGAGCGGCTCGCGCCCTGGAACCTGCGGGGGCGGGGGACAAATTTATGGCGACAGTGGCATAGTTCCTGCGCAAACGCCCCTTAGAAGTAGTCGAACAGGAACAAACCAGATGAATCGTGCGCGAACGACCAGTGAGGGCGGCGGCTTGCCCGTAACCCCGGGATCGCCAGGAGTTACCCCCTTGAGCTTAAGCCATTCGGGGGGCTCGGCTTCCGGCGGGTCCGAGACGACCGTCGAAACACGAGCGCGCCAAGTCGCTCAATGAAAGGCAAGATGTTTGGTTACGTAAAGAATCTTCTGCGAAAATGGGTTGAGGCGCCCGAGCACAACCAGGCGCCACCAACGGCCAGCGCTGCGCCCGCCCCCGCACACCGGATCGCACCGGCTCCGCTTCCTGAAGGTGCGCCCGCGCGCCAGAACGGCTCGCACCGAAACGGCAGAGGGATCGAGCTGCATTTGCAGCCCATTATCGGGGGGCTGCCGTTGGATTTGCAACCCCGGCTCAAATGCCCGGATGCTGGCGCGTTAACCATTTGCATTCCCCTAGAGAAGATCCTGGCGCAGCTCTCGCGCGGCGTCGTGAAGATAACCTTCGGCGAGTTACGGCAGGCCGCGCCCGACCTTTTCACCGAAGAGGACGATCTTGACCGGGAACTGGTTCCGCTGCCGTTGGGGGAGATCCTTAGCCGTCTGAACCCGGCTTTGATCACGCGCCGGCGCGTGCAAAAGCAAGTGGAGGTTCCGGCAGACATCAGCAGCCCCTTCGACCAGCGCAGCCAGAGTCTGATCTTCTCGGTTGGCCCGGCCAAACCCGAACCCGCCCCGGCTCCAGCGCCGGCCCCGGCCCCACGCCGGAGCCTGGTTCCCACACCGACGCCAGTCATGCCGCCGTCCCGCACTGGGATTACTTTCACGCCCACACCTCCGCCGCCGGGCATTGTCCCGCACAAGGCGCCCGCGATGAATTCCGCTACGCGGGCGTTGCACGAGTTGAGGAGCAGTCATCCACCCGTGCCCCCCATGCCAGCCGTCCAGATGACCCCGGCGGCCCCCGTTGCTCCACCGCCAAGCCTTCCTGGCGATCCCAACCCATTGCTGGTCCCCTTGACCTCGTTGGCGGAAGGTTGGCCGGAAGCCGTGCGGCAGGAACTCGTGCAGTTGAACCTGGTGGATGCCAAGGTGGCGTTACCAGCGGAGATCGTCGAACGGGCGCTCAAGCAGGGCCGAGTCGCTTTCACCTGGAAAACCCTGCGTTCCTGGATCAAACCCACGCCGCTGCCGACGGTGTCCGTCCATGATAGCGTGGTGCTCGAATTGCCGCTGAAAGTTGTCGCCCCTCCGTTCCTGGCGCGGCAGAAAGAGGTCACCAAATTGCGAAAGAAGGTTTCCGTTGACGCGGACATCCCCAATTTGTTCTTCGGCTTTCCCCAGCCGGCGGCAGCCAGCCCCACGGTGGCCTCGGCGGCCAGCCCCTCCGCGAGCAGGCCAGAGGAGACAAATTTCTATGTTTGGGACGACTCCACTGAGTCGGTCCGCGTGCAGGACGACGGACTTAAAGGCGCGGCCTCGCCCGGGACCAAGTTCGTCGCCAAGTACGCCACCCCCAACGAGGTCGTCTCGCGGGCCGCGGCGCTGGATGGTGTGGCCGGGGCACTCATTGCGTTACCCGACGGACTGATGGTGGCCAGCCGCCTTGCCCCGGACCTCAATGGCGACACCTTGGCGGCGTTTCTGCCCCAAATCTTCGGCAAGGTCAATCAGTGCACCAAAGAGCTGCGGATGGGCGAACTGAATAATGTCAACTTCACCGTCGGCAATGTTCCCTGGAAGATCTTTCGCGTGAACGCGATCTTCTTTGCCGCCTTCGGCCGCGCGGGCGAACCGCTGCCGACGGCGCATCTGGCGGCGCTCGCCACCGAACTGGACCACAAACCCAAATAGCTTTATGGCCATTATTAATCAAGCAACCAAAGAACTGCAGGTCAAAGTGGTCTATTACGGCCCGGCGATGGGCGGCAAGACAACCAACCTCATCCAGGTGCACGATCACGTGCAGACCGCCGCCGGCAACAAAGGGAAACTGGTTTCGCTCGCCACGAGCTCCGACCGCACCCTGTTCTTCGATTTCCTGCCCATCGAAGCCATGTCCATCAAGGGCTTCAAGACCAAATTCCAGCTCTACACCGTGCCCGGCCAGGTGATCTACAACACCACGCGTCAACTCGTGTTGCGGGGGGTGGACGGCATCGTATTCGTCGCGGATTCCCAGTATGAGAAGATGGCGGAGAATGTCGAGAGTTTCACCAACCTGGAAGAAAACCTCAAGACCTTGAGGCTCAACCTGGCCGACATCCCCTACGTGTTGCAGTATAACAAGCGCGACCTGCCGAACGCCGCTCCACTGGAATACATGGAGTTCCTCTTGAATAACCGCGACGTCCAGGTCCCCTCCTTCACCGGGACCGCGCACAAGTGCGAAGGGGTGTTTGAGGCGCTCAACATGATCACCCGCATGTTGTTGAACAAGTTCATCAGCCAGGGAACTCCGCAGTACGCATGACATGGCCTCCTTGCCTCAACTCATCGAGGAGGACATCGCGCGACTCGGGGGGGAGTTGCGGGACGTGGTCGAGAAGACTGACGCGACTACCGCGCTGATCATCGACAAGGGCGGGTTCCTCATCACGAGCCAGGGGGACACCCGGCAGTTCGACCTCACCACCATCGCGGCGCTCGCTTCCGGCGCTTACATGGCCAACCAGACGATCGCCAACCTCGTCCACGAAACCAACTTTAACAGCGTCTATCAGCAGGGTGAAAAGTTCAGCATGCTCGTCATGTGCGTGGATGAGAACTGCCTGCTGGTCGTCATCTTCAAGGCACAGGTGAGCGTGGGTGCCGTGAAGTACTTTGCCATGCCCGCCGTCAAGCACATCGCCGTGCAACTTCAAATCGCCCAGGAACGCAACCCGGGCGCCAGCTTGGACCTGTCCGAGCTCAACCTCGCCGACCCGAGCGAAGTGTTCAAGCGAAAGGCGTGACCTGGGGGCCGGGGCTCCCCGGTTCGAGCCATTGGCCCATCCCGCACGCCGCCCGTCACAGCTTGGCGTGCGACCCGTCGCAGAACGGCGGATGCTGCGTGTGCTTGCACCCGCACCAGGCGACCGTTTTAGCCTCCGTGATTTCTGCCTTTACCGGCACGAACCCCGTGCCTTTGTGCGACCCGTCGCAGAAGGGTTGGCCTTTCGACCGCCCGCAGGCGCACCACCAATACGTGCCCGGCTCCGTCTTCTGGACCATTGGGAACTTTTGGAATACGATTGCTTCACTCATACCTTTAGTGTGCAGTTTATCCTCAAATCCAAAAGAAGCAAATGCGTCCGGATTGCGGTATTGACCCCGAATTTCTTTGGGCTACCCTTCGTCAACTTATTGCCGTGACAAAGCAAAAACTACCAAACTGATTTATGGAAAATAATGTAACACCTTCGGCCTCCCCGCTTCCGCGCAGGGACTTCCTCAAGAAAACAGCCACCGTTGCCGCCGCGGTAGCTGCGACCCCGCTGTTCAGAACGCCGGTTTACGGCCAGAACCAGGCGCCCTCGGCGAACGTCGCGGGGGCCAACAACCGCATCGCGGTCGCCGTGATTGGCGTCGGGTTCGGTATCGGGCAGAACCACCTGGTCGGCATCCACGAAAAGGCCAACGAGAACAATACCGTCGTGGCCGCCGCGTCCGACGTGTTCAATAAGCGCCGCGACTTTGCCAAGGCCAAGGCGAATCTGAAGGACGCGGACGTATGCGATGATTACCGAAGGCTGCTCGAGCGGAAGGACATCGACGCCGTGCTGATTGCGACGCACGATCCGTGGCACGCGCAGGCTTCAATCGACTCGCTGGAGGCGGGCAAGCATGTCTATTGCGAAAAGCCTCTGACACGGTACCTGGGCGAGGCGTTCCAGGTTTATGACAAAGTGAAAAGCACGGGCAAGGTCTTCCAGGTCGGGTCACAGGGCTGCTCCGCCGGCGGTTACCAGAAGTGCGCGGAGTTAATCAAGGCCGGCAAGATCGGCACGCTGGTCTGGGCACAGGCGTGGTATTCGCGCAACAGCCTGAACGGGGAATGGAATTACCTGGTCGAGAATGAAACCAGCGCCGCGAATATTGACTGGGAGCGCTGGCTGGGGCCCGTGAAGACCCGTGACCCCTTTAACGCCCAGCAATACCACCGCTGGCGCAAGTATTACCGGTATTGCGCCGGCCCGCTGGGCGACCTGGCGCCGCATCGGTTGCATCCGCTGATGCTGGCCACCGGCAACCCCGAGTTTCCCGTGCGAGTGGTCTCGATCGGCACCAAGAACGTCAATGTGGACAAGAACGTCCCCGGCACGGACATGCGCGAGGTGCCCGAGCACGCACAACTGCTGGCCGAGTTCCCCAGCGGCTACGTGCTGATGATCACCTGTTGCACCGTGAACGGCTCCACCCCCGGCCTGAGCCTCTTCGGACACAAAGCCAACCTGAATGTTGATGCCACGGCCGGGAAGGTTGATCTCGTGCCCCAGCGCGAGTTCGGCGATGAGATCGATCCCGAGAACTTCGCCAACCTCCAGCCCGAGGAGATTCGCGTGCATGAAAAGAACTGGTTCGATTGCATCCGGTCCGGCAAGAAGCCGAACGCGGACATCGAGTTAGCCATCCGCGTGCAAACGGTCATCTCGCTCGCCGAGATATCCGATCGTCTGAAGGTCTCCTGCCTGTTCGACGAGAAGACGCGCAAGATCATTACGGACAGTGGCACGGAGGTCAAAGCGATTACCTACGGCACCCTGCCGCTTTCGTAAGCGGACGCATATCGGAGGGGCGGAGTAATGGAGTCGTGGAGTGGTGAAGGCGGCAGCGCCTCAGCACCGCGCCACTGCTCCAATACTCCAGCGCCCCATCACTCCATTGCTCCCTCGCCCCATTCCCCCATGCCCCTCATCACCGTCGCCTGCCACGCGATGGCGACCCGGTTCGAGATCGCGATGCATGGGGAGAATCCCCACGCGTTGCGGGCGGCGGGTGAAGAGGCGTTGCGGCAGATCGATCAACTGGAAGCTCAGCTCAGCCTGTTCCGCGCCGGCAGCGAAATCGCCTACCTCAATGCCCGTGCCGCCAAGGGCCCCGTGCGCGTCACGCCGGGACTGTTCACGCTGTTGCAGCAGGCCCGCAAACTAAGCGAGGAGACTGGCGGCGCGTTCGATATCACGGTCGCCCCGCTGGTCCGGTGCTGGGGGTTCATGGGCGGGGACGGCCGCATCCCGGCTCCCGCCGAGGTCGCCGAGGCGCGCGCCAAGGTCGGCATGGGGCTGGTTCAGTTGAACCCGGCGGATTTCACCGTCCAGTTTGCGCGGGAAGGCGTGATGCTGGACCTCGGGGCAATCGGCAAAGGGTACGCCGTCGAGCAGGCGGCTGAAGTGCTGCGCGAGACGGGTGTCACCAGCGCCCTGATCCACGGCGGGACCAGCACGGTGCAAGCGCTGGCGCCGCCGCCGGGAGAGGAGTTCTGGAAGATCGCCATTGAAACCCCCTCCACTCGACCTGACGCCCCGCCCACCCTGCTCGCCACGATGCCGCTAAAGGAAGAGGCCATGTCCGTCTCGGGCTTGTTGGGGCATTCCTTTCGAGCAAAGGGGCGGACGTTTGGCCATATCATCGACCCGCGCACAGGCGAGCCGACCATCGGCACGGTGCTGGCCGCGGTAGTGCTTCCTTCGGCCACCGAGACGGATGCATTGTCCACCGCCCTGCTAACGATGGGCGCTGCCGGACACGATGCGATTGCGAGACTCCGTCCCGGCATGAGAACGCTCGTGGTGAGCGAATCCGATGGACAACTGCAGATCGAGGCCCACGGCATCCAGGTGCGCTGACCAAAAGCCCGATTGAAAAATCTATGCCGTGCGACTACGTTCACGTTGAGACGATATGTTAGAGGACCGTTACTATATGCGCCGCCCAGCGTTCAGGTTTAGCTGGTCGGCGACGGTGGTGCTGCTGATGGTGAATGTGGTTGCGTTCATCATCCAGAGCGCCGTTGAGCGGTTCTCGAACTTCCCTACCAACGCGTGGTTCGCTTTGAGCGTTGATGGCCTGCGGCACGGGTTCGTCTGGCAACTGCTGACCTACCAATTCATGCACGGGGGCTGGCTACATCTGCTGCTGAACTGCTGGGCCATATTCGTCTTTGGCCGAGAAGTGGAGGAGACGCTGGGCCGGAATCGCTTCCTGACCCTCTATTTCACCAGCGGGGTGATCGGCGGGTTGTTCCAGGCCCTGGCCGGCGTGCTGTTGGGGAATCAGTTCGCCGCGCCGGTCGTCGGGGCGTCGGCGGGCGCATTTGGCCTCGTGGCCGCGTTTGCCGCGCTGTATCCGGAGCGCCCCCTGATGCTGCTGCTGTTCTTCGTGATCCCATTGAGTATGCGGGCGAAATTCCTCCTGCTGTTCAGCGCGCTCCTGACCGTGTTCGGGCTTATCTTCCCGACGGACAACATCGCTCACGCGGCTCACCTCGGCGGCATGCTGACGGGCATCTTTTTTGTGCGCTATGTCATTTATTGGCATTGGCACTGGCCGAGCTTGAACCGGACCCGGAGCCAGCCGTTCCGCCCGTTGGTCAAGACCACCCACCGGGCAGCGACCGGCTGGGGCCAAAGCAACGCGAGCGTCGAGGAAGACCTGCCCCCCGATGAGTTCCTCAGCAAAGCCGTCGATCCGATCTTGGACAAGATCTCCGCCCACGGCATCCAAAGCCTGACCGAGCGCGAGCGCCGGATCCTCCAAACCGCCCGCGAGAAGATGGTCAAGCGGTGACACTTCGTTGGTTACACAAGTTAACTCAGTTACATGGGTTACATGAGTTGCATGGGCGACATCGCTGCCACCACCTGCGGCACGCGATGTAACCATGTAACGATGTAACCCATTTAACTCATGTAACCCCAACCCCGTCCCAACTCGTCTCGACATCCGCCTCGGCGCTTTTTAAAGTGGGGCCATGATTCAACGTTACTCCCGCCCCGCGATGCGGGAAATCTGGAGCGAACAGCGCAAGCTCGAAATCTGGCTGCAGATCGAACTGCTCGTCACCGAAGCGCTCTGCGCCGAGGGGCTGGTGCCCCGCAAAGAACTCAAGCAGATCAAGACGCGTGCCGCTTTCACCGTGGAGCGGTGCAAGGAGCTGGAGCGCACGCTCAATCACGACGTCATTGCCTTCACAACCAACGTCGCCGAGAACATCGGCGCGCCCGCCAGCCGCTGGCTGCACTACGGCCTGACCAGCAGCGACGTGGTCGATACCGCCTTCGCCGTGCAGATGGTGCAGTCCGCCGACATACTCATCGAAGACGTCAAGCTGCTGCGCAAGGCCGTCGCCATCCGGGCCAGGCAGCACAAGTTCACGCCGATGATTGGCCGCAGCCATGGCATCCATGCCGAGCCGACGACCTTCGGCCTGAAGCTGGCGTTGATGCACGACGAGTTCGGGCGCGCCCTGCAACGGCTCGAAGCCGCGCGGACAGCCGCCGCCGTCGGGAAGCTCTCCGGCGCCGTCGGCACCAGCGCCCACCTTTCGCCGCGCATCGAAGCGTTCGTGTGCAAGCAGCTCGGCCTGCGGCCCGCGCCGATTGCGACGCAGGTGGTTCAGCGCGACCTGCACGCGGAGTTTATGAACGCGCTCGCCCTGGTCGGCGCGAGCATCGAACGCTGGGCCACTGAGTTCCGCCATCTCCAGCGCACCGAAGTCCTGGAGGTGGAGGAGTTCTTTGCCAAAGGCCAGAAGGGGTCCAGCGCCATGCCGCACAAGCGCAACCCCATCACCAGCGAACGCCTCAGCGGGCTGGCGCGCGTGCTGCGCGGCAACGCCGTCGCTGCACTCGAAAACGTCGCCCTCTGGCACGAGCGCGACATCAGCCACAGCTCGGTCGAGCGGATCATCTTCCCCGACTCCTGTACGCTGCTCGACTACATGCTCGTCACCCTGACCCGGCTGGTGGAGGGTCTGATTGTTTATCCCGAGAACATGAAGCGCAATCTCGCGCTCTCGCTCGGGATGTGGAACTCGCAAACCGTCCTGCTGGCGCTCATCAAGAAAGGGCTGACCCGCGAGCGGGCCTACGAACTGGTCCAGCGCAACGCGATGGGCACCTGGCAGGCCAAGCACGCAGGCCGCGAAGACGCCGATTTCCTCACCCAGCTCAAAGCCGACCCCGAGGTCGCAACCTACTTTAAGAAGGGTGAGCTGGAGGCACTCTGCTCGCTGGAATTCCATTTCAAGGAAGTGAGGAACCGCTTCAAGAAGCTGGGCCTGTGAAGCAATTCGGGCGGCAAAAGACCGATGGTAGGGCGCGGTGTCCCCACCGCGCCGCGGGGACATCCAAATGTTCGACGCACGGTGGTGCTGACGGCCTCCCACGACGCGGTGGGGACACCGCGCCCTACCTTCAAGGACGCAAAGCATGAAGCCGCGCCTCCTTCTTTGTCTCTTGGTTTGCCTCGCTCAATTCGCGCTGAGCGCGGCGGAGACGTGGCCGGACGCGCTCAGCCGAATGCCGCTGGGCACGAACGTCACCCAACTGAACCGTACCAACTGCGTCGGCATCATGCTGCGCGCCTTCCAATCCAACGACGTCGTCAAGGCTCTGATCTTCATGCCCGGCGCCACCGACGAATTTTACTTCTTCCGCCGTGCCCGGGCCGAGTTGTCGGCCAGCCCGGCCTCGCTGCTCGACGCCGTCAGCGCGCTGACCAATCAAACCCTCATCCGGGCGACGTTCCGCCCGCCGCTCCTGCTCTTGCATACCAGCGAGGACCTGCTGGAACCCGCATTCAAGATCGAGCACCAGCCCACCGCGGACAAGATCAAGCAAGCCCGGTTTGTAGCGCACGGTGTTTACAATGACCGTGATTGGGATTACCTGCGGAAGGTGCTCAAGTCCTCGCTCCGCACCGACATGCGGCCGCCGTGGCGTTCGCGGGACTCCTGGCATTTTTATCGGAACAGTTTCGCGGCGTGGAATCTGACCGGCTGGGAAGCGCTGGAGGCTACGGCGTTGGCCGAGGAAACCACCTTCACCGTCCGCCCAAAGCAAGTCGTGTTCGAGATGGATACGCGCCCCCGCATCGCGCCGAAACTGGAAGCGTTCCCGCACTGAAACAGCGTCCAGGCCCCACGGAGGAATTCTGTTTATGAAACAAGCTTGGCTTTGTGTGCTGTTCGGAATAATCGGGTGCACCGTCACGTCGGCGGCAGACTTTGCCACGGAAGCGCTTGATGCGACGTATAAGCTTTTCCACCCGGCTTCGACGGCGACGTGCTTCTTCATTCGCCGGGAAGCGCCGGACCAAGCCCTCTACCTTGTAACAGCGGCTCATGTTCTCGAACGCACGACAGGCGACACAGCGATCGTCGTACTGCGAGAGCGGCGCGCTGACGGATCCTATGTGCGCCACGATTACACCCTCGCGGTGCGCCGCGAAGACAAACCTCTTTGGGTGCGCCACGCCACGGAGGACGCCGCCGTGTTGCGGCTGTCCGAGCCGACTCCAGTCCCTGTGGCTGCCCTCCCCATGTCGGCTCTCGCCGATGAGACACACCTCACGGCTGCGGGGCTGCACATTTGCAGTTCGGTTTTCGTGCTCACGTATCCGACCCGTTTCGAGGCCAACGACGCCGGCTTTGCGGTGGCCCGGCAAGGGATCATTGCCAGCCATCCTTTCCTACCCGTCCAGCGCCATCGCACCTATCTGGTCAATTTCACGACGTTCGACGGAGATAGTGGCGGCCCAGTGTTTGTTGCCGGCACGGATGGCCACCCCTTGTTGGTGGGCATTGTGCTCGCGCAGTTCCGTCACGATGAGCGGGTGACGTTGGAGTATGAGGAGCGCACCATTCATCACCCGCTCGAATTGGGCACTGTGCTTCACACTCAGTTTGTCCGAGACACCATTGAGCAGATCGCCAAGCAACATCTGCCACGATGATCGCTGCCCGTAGCTCGGCCGGTCGGCGTCAACACTCCGGGACTCGACCACCAATGGCGGCCCCGATACATTGACGGCTAGCAATCTGAAAATACTGAGCTATCAATACAACCCCATGAAACATCCCTGTCTCTTGCTCGCAGCTTCCCTCCTCCTGGCCGGCTTGACGCCGCGCGTTTCGGCTGAGAACTGGCCCGCCTGGCGTGGTCCGCGTGGTGATGGAACCAGTCTGGAAACGAGCGCCCCCACGGAGTGGAGCGCCACCCGCAATGTCGCCTGGAAGACCGTCATTCCCGGCGCCGGGCACAGTTCACCCGTCGTTTGGGAAGATCGGATCTTCATGGCCTCGGCGACGCCCGAGAACAAGGAGCGCGTCCTGCTCTGTCTCGACCGCCGCACCGGACAAATCCTCTGGCGCAAGGCTGTCCTGACCGCGGACCTGGAGAACAAGAGCGGGGAGAACAGCTTCGCGTCCTGCACCCCGGCCACCGATGGGGAGAGAGTCTATGTGGCCTTTTTAGACATCAAACAGGTGGTGGTGGCCGCTTTTGATTTAAGCGGCAAACAGCTCTGGCTGGTGCGTCCGGGCGAGTTCCAGAACGACCACGGCTTCTCCAGTTCCCCCGTCCTTTACCAGGATAAGGTCATTCTCAGCGCGCAGGGCAAACAAGGCAACTTCCTCGTCGCCTTGAGCCGCGCGGATGGGCATACCCTCTGGAAGAATGTCCTCGATAATCCTTCCAACAGCTTCGGCCAACCCNNCCCGCAGGACGGCGCGCGCCTTTGGTTTGTCGAAAGCCCCTCCACCGATTTCGTGATCACCCCGGTCTTCAACGAGCAGGCCGGCCTGTTGCTCTCCACATCGAGTTGGCCCAAAAAGGAGTTGCAGGCCATCAAACCGGATGGCCAGGGCGATGTGACCCAAACCAAGATCGTTTGGAAGAGTGCGCCCGGCGCGCCCTACGTCCCTTCCCCAGTCGCCATTGACCGTTTCTTCCTAACGGTAAGTGAAGCCGGCAACGAGATATACTGCTTCGAGGCGGCCACCGGCCAGGTTCTCTGGCATGAACCCTTCGGCCATTGCCATGCCTCGCCGGTCTCCGCGGGCGGTCTGGTCTATCTCCTCAATGACAAGGGCGTCACCCAAGTCATCAAGCCCGGGGAGAAATACGAACTTGTGGCCTCGAACGACCTGGGTGAGAAGTGCTATGCGTCGCCTGCGGTCAGCCGCGGCCAAATCTTCCTGCGCGGCTTCACCAGCCTTTACTGTATCGGACGGGCGGAGAAATAGACCCAAACCCTGTGGCTGGTCGTTCAGGGCTCCTTCGTCTTGTTGGCACGGGGTAGATTTTTCAGGGCTTCGAGGACAGCGGCAGGGATTGGTTTGGCCTCGATGGGGCCGAGGCCTTTTCCATTCTCGCCGAAGACCGGCTTGCCGTATTCCTTCTCCAGCCCGGAGAACACCGCGTCCAGGGCGGCTCGGTCGCCCTCGGCCAGGAAATAGGCCCCGTGCAATTGACCCCACATGCCGTCCCCGCGGGCGATCGTGAGGCACTTCATCCCGTCCACACTGGGCCCCAGCCAGAGCCGGTATAAGGCCAGCTTGGGCACCTCGCGATCCTGCCCCAGGAAGTTCTCCAGGAATGAATTGAGCCCCCCACCCAGCGTGGCGACACTCCGTTTACCGCCATCCGGACTGGTAATGGTGGCGCTATGCCGCCATTTCCCGGCGCTCCGGTCGTAAATGTAATAACGCGCATCCGTGGTGTTGGTCTCGCTGCCGGGCTGCTTGCGAACGAAGAACTGAAAGGTCTCGTTGGTGTGCCAGGGCCAAAGCATGTGCGTATGCCCCCCTTCGCCCTCGCCCCCAAAGCGGCCGAACACGGTGTCGGAATCGGCCTCGGTGACCTTCGGGTGCAGTTGGGGAGACGTGTCCCAGATCGAGAAGATGGTGCGGCGTTCCTGGGGGCCGTTGTGCTGGATGCCGCAATAGCCGCCGGCTGGTTCTCCGGGATGCCAGGTGGCCCCGCAATAGTAAATGGCGGGATGGGTTGCCAGCACCGTGATCTCACCGTAGAGACAGGTGGCATCCCGCTGGCCTTCGAGATTCCACCACAGATGCTGGGCGGACGCTGTGGCGCAAAGCAGGGAGGCAGTTGCCAGGAGAAGGAGATTCTGTTTCAAGTTCATCGTTCCTGCAGGAGGCAATGAGTGCGCGGGCCACCCCACCTCTGGTCCGGCGCCGGCCCCAGTTAGCGCATCAGTATTTCAATCTCATGCGGGCCCTTGCTTGAGGCCGGGAAAAAGGGCTTTCGCTGGGTCTTGCCGTCGAGCTTGAACTGGCGAATTCGGTTCCCGGCGCCTTTGACGACGATCTGCAACTGGGCGTCGCGGTACTTCACATTCGAGAGCGTCAATTCCTCGAACCGCTCCGGCACCACCGGGGCGAACCGCACACCGTCTGCTTCAAAGGCCATGCCGAACAGCCCGTGATAGACCATGGACAGGAAGCCCGAGGCGCTCCACAACTGGCGCGGCGAACCATCGGGCTTGCCGTCTTCCGGGCGGTAGAGCTCCATAAACGTGTCGTTTTTCTCCGACAGTTTGACCGCCGCATCCAGCTCCCGGCCGAAAACCTGCGTATCGCCTAATTCCGACGCCGCCCACGCCCAATAACCTTCCACAAACGGCCAGATCATCCCGTTGTGATAGTAATGGGCAAAATCCCGCTTGTAGTCGCGCCATTCCTCGAACTGCGGCCATAGACACGGGAAGCCCCAGGCCGTCGTGGGCGTCGAGCGCAGGATTTGCTGGGCACGCTTCTTGTCCGCCACACCCGTCAAAATCGCAAAGGCCTCGCCCAATCCCTCCATGCGCGGATTCAGCGTGCCGGTCTCGTCCAGGAAATAGGCGTAATAGCCCTTCTCTGGCAGCCAGAGGCGGGCGTTGATCGCCTTCTTCAGCCGGTCGGCCTTCTCGAGCAGCGGGCGGACATCTTCTCCCAGAATCTTCCCGGCCTGCGCGGCTACGATGTAGCCGCGGTAATACAACAGGCACGTGCTGAGCGAGCAAGTCTTGGCGATCATGTCACCCTTCATGGCATACTTCTTTGGGTAGCCGCTGTTGGATTCCATGAAACTCGCACAGCCACGGAACAGCCCCGTCTGCGGGTCGTAGGCATCCCGCTCGGCGCGTTGCAGGCTGCGCATCGTGCGCTCATAAATCGGCCGCACCAGATCCTGGTCGCCGGTGGCCAGATACAAGGCCCAGGCCCCGGAAGCCCCGACGATGGCGTCCGTCAGATTCGGCCAGCCGGCGAAGTGGCCGCATTTGTCCTGAAACCAGCATTCGCCAATGCCCGCCACCGATTGGGTCAACCCCAGCAGCGTGGTCTTGGAAACATCCGGATGCAGGAGCGCGCAGGCCAGTTCCACGGAGTACGAAGTGTCGCGCGTCCAGACCTGGGCCCAGTTCTGCCCGGCGAGAAACTTGCCGTCCTTGACATCCGCGGCGATAACCCCGCGGGCTTTCTGGTAAGCCTGGTCGTAAGCGGGCACGCCCGAGGCGAAGTTAAACGA
>PLZQ01000392.1 GCA_003152225.1 Limisphaerales bacterium
CCCCGAGGCTACCCTGAGGCTACCCCGAGGCTACCCCGAGGCTACCCCGAGGCTACCCCGAGGCTTACCCTGCGCTGCGTGTCCGCGCGCTGCCGTCCGAACGTGACGAATCTGCTTTATCCGGGGGTGATTGGCAGTATGCTGCGACCGCTGCTAGATGAAGTTCGCCGGATACGATCTTGGTTCCGCGCGACAGCGGCTGGCGCTGTTGGCCGGGCTGCTGCTCCTGTCGGCAGGGGCATCCTCCCCGGCGGTCTCCACCAATTCCGTCATGCCCTACCGCATCCGCGCCTGGCAGACGGATGACGGGCTGCCGCAGAACTCGGTCTATGCCATCACCCAGACTCCCGACGGTTATCTGTGGGTGGGCACGCGCGAAGGGTTGGCGCGGTTCGATGGCGCGCGCTTCGTCGCGCTGGGCGACAATGCCCCAGCGGAGTTGAGCCGGGGCTGGATCACGGCGCTGTGCGCGAGCCGGGACGGCAGCCTCTGGATTGGTTGCGAGGGCTACGGTCTGACGCGGTTCAAAGATGGGCGGTTCACGCGTTTCTCCGAAGCCGACGGCTTGCTGAGCAATCTGATCCGCTGCCTGCTGGAGGACAAGGACGGCGCGCTCTGGATCGGCACCGAAGGGGGCCTCAGCCGATACAAGGACGGCCGGCTGAAGAACTTCACGGAGAAGAACGGCTTGGCGTCCAATTCCGTCAAAGGCATCTGCGAGGATCACCGAGGCGATCTCTGCATCGCTACGCTGCGGGGTTTATGCACGCTGGACAAAGAGGGAATCATCCACGCCGCGGAGACCGCGCCTAGAACGCCTTCGGTTGCGCTGAAGTTTGTGTGCGAGGATCGGCTGGGCCGGCTTTGGACGGGCTCGAACGAAGGGCTGGATTGTCTGGAGGGGGAGAAAGTTACCAGCTACGGGCTCAAAGAAGGATTGCCGGACCTGATCGCAACAGTCGCGCTGGAGGACCGGAGCGGGCAGCTTTGGGTGGGAACGTATCACGGCGTGGCGCGGCTGGTTGGTGGGAAGGTGATGCCTCGGCCAATCGCTGAGAGGGGATTTGGCGACTTGATCTACGCGCTCTTCGAAGATCGCGAAGGCAACCTCTGGGTAGGCGGGCAGGATGGCTTGTATCGGTTAAACCCGGCGCGCTTCACGGCCTACACAACCGAACAGGGCCTGGGCCGGAATAACGCAATGTCCGTCTGCGAAGACCGCGAGGGCACCATTTGGATCGGGACTTGGGCCGGCGGCTTGAATCAGTTGAAGGACGGCAAGATTACCGCCTACGGCGTTTCCAGCGGGCTCTATAGCGACCTGATCCTGGCCCTGCACGAAGGACGGGACGGCAGCCTGTGGATCGGACTTGATCACGGTGCCGGCTTGAACCGGTTCAAGGGCGGGCCGCCGAACACCTTTCCCAGGTTACCGGGCCTGATCCCGGCGGCGATCCGGGCGGTGCACGAAGACCGCCACGGCACACTATGGGTCGGCACCAGCCGGGGACTGAATACTTTTGAGGGCGGCAAATTCACCGCCTACACCACCGCCAACGGGCTGGCTGGTGATTCCGTGCAGGCGTTCCTGGAAGACGACGAAGGCAATATGTGGATCGGGACGGACGGCGGATTGAGCCGTTGGCAGAGCGGGCAGTTTACCAACTTCACGATGCGCGAGGGCCTCACGCGCGACGCGGTCAATGCGCTCTACGAGGACCGCGAGCGCACGCTCTGGATCGGCACCAAAGCCAGCGGCCTCAATCGTTACAAAGGCGGCAAGTTCACCGCCTACACCACTCGGGAGGGACTGTTCAGCGACGAGGTTTACGAGATCCTTGAAGACGACTTCGGCTATTTCTGGATGAGCTGCCGCAAGGGCATCTTCCGGGTGAGCAAGAAGCAACTGGAGGATTTTGCCCCGGGCAAGACCATTTACTGCATCGCGTTCGGTCGGCCCGACGGGCTGCCGACCGTGCAGTGCAACGGCGTCGCCAAGCCGGCCGGTTGGAAGGCCAGGGATGGCCGGCTGTGGTTCCCCACGATCCGCGGCGTCGTGGCCGTCGAGCCCGGGATGAAGACCAACGAACAGCCGCCGCCGGTTTATGTGGAGGAAGTCATCGCGGATGGCCGGCTCCTGCGGCCGGACAATCTGGCTTCCGGCGCGTCGTTGAGCCTCGCCGTGCCGCCCGGGCGGGGCGCCCTGGAAATCCATTACACCGCCCTGAGCTTTCAGGCGCCCGAGAAAGACCGATTCAAATACAAGCTCGAAGGCAGCGACGCGGACTGGGTGGACGCCGGCGGGAGCCGCTCCGCCTCGTACAGCCAGCTCGCGCCGGGCCATTACCGCTTTCGCGTGATCGCGTCAAATAATGATGGCGTGTGGAATGAGGCGGGCGCCACGCTCTCGCTGGCGCTACTGCCGCACTATTGGCAAACGTGGTGGTTCAAGCCGGCCATCGGGGGCGCCGCCGCCCTGGCGCTGGCGATGCTCTATCGGTTGCGCGTCACCCGGCTCCGCGAGATCGAGCGTCTGCGCATTCAGATCGCCGCCAATCTGCATGACGATGTCGGCGCGCGGCTGACGAAGGTGACGATGGTGACGGAGTTGGTGGACCGCGAGACGACCGACAACCACCCCAACAAGCCGCATATCCGCAACATCTTCAACACGGTCCGGGAGATCACTCAGGCGATGGATGAAATCGTTTGGACGATCAACCCCAAGAACGACACCCTCGACCAACTGGCCAACTACATCTTCCAGTATGCGCAGGAATACTTCCAGGACACCGGCGTAAGCTGCCGGCTGGATGTGCCGGCGCAGTTGCCCGACCAAGTCCTGTCCACCGAAGCGCGTCACAACCTCTTCATGGTGGTGAAGGAAGCTCTGAACAACACGCTCAAGCACTCCCAAGCCACGGAAGTGCGAGTTGGCCTCGCGGTGACGGATAGCCGGGTGACGATCACGATCGCGGACAACGGCCGCGGCTTTGCGATTGGCCAGGCGCGCGGGAAAGGCAACGGCCTGGACAACATGCGACAGCGGCTGGAGCAAATCGGCGGCCGTCTCGTGCTCGAAAGCGAGCCGGGCCACGGCACCATCATCCGCCTGGAGGCGGAAGGGGGGTAAGTCGTTTGGTGCTCCGGGTGGCAGGTGCGGAAAACGCCCGCATTCGCGGGTTCACAGCAGCCGGTCAGCGACGGCGGTAGGGCGCGTCACTCCGTGCGCGCCGTCGTGCTCTGTGGTTACCCGGCGCGCACGGAGTGACGCGCCCTGCCGGCCTTCACTGAGGCATTACGGTTCACATGTTCATGTTATTGCAGGAGGAATCAGAACCTGCCAGAGTCGGATTATAACTGGTCATGGCTATTAAAGTCGCCATCATTGAAGATGATGCCTGGATTCGCGAGAATCTGGCGGCCCGCATTACGCAAACCCAGGGATTTGTCTGTGCCGGCACGTATCGAACCGGCGAAGAAGCGATCGAGCGGCTCCCGGCCCAGGCACCGGACGTGGTCCTGATGGACATCAACCTGCCGAAGATGAACGGCATCGAGTGTGTCCGCCAACTCAAGGGGCTGATTCCTTCCGCACAGATCCTCATGCTGACTGTCTATGAGGACAGCGACAAGATTTTCAACTCCCTGCTGGCGGGCGCCAGCGGCTACCTGTTGAAGCGGACACCGCAGGCGGAGATCCTGGACGCGATTGCCGATGTCCATCGCGGCAACTCGCCCATGACAGGGCACATCGCCCGCAAAGTCGTTCAGTATTTCAATCGGCGGGGCGACCTCGGCCCTGATATGGAGAAGCTCTCGAACCGGGAGCGGGAAGTCCTGGACCATCTTGCGCGGGGCGTTCCATACAAGGAAATAGCTTCGTCTCTAGCGGTCAGCATCGACACCATTCGGGCGCATATCAAAGGCATCTACAGCAAGCTCCACGTCCATTCCCGCGGCGAAGCTGTGGCCAAGTATCTGCGGCAGTAAGCTACTGGCTTGCTGAGTAACAGACCATTGAGGGAGAGTTTGGGATATCATCCTGAATAGAGCAGGTTGCCTCGCCCGGAAATCCTTTCCCCATAGCATGATTTGCCGGGCAAAAAGCTACCCACGACACGCTTGAACCGCCCCAATGCCCGAAAACCGTGGCGCCGTGCTGCTTTTTGGCGGTGGACCGCATTGGCACGCTTCCTGTTAAGCAGGCTGCTATCATGAAAAGCATTTTAGTAATAGATGACAATGACGATGTCCGGTCTGTAGTCGTTGCGACCCTCAGGCAAGCAGGATACGCCGTCCACGAGGCCGGGAACGGCCGGGACGGCATTCTGACGGTGCTGGCGCAAAAGCCGGACTTGATTCTCTGCGACGTGCAAATGCCCGGAATGGATGGTTACCGCACGCTGGCGGCCATTCGTAAATTCCGCAGCACGGTCGCCATCCCTTTCATCCTGGTGACCGGCTCCACGGAGCGGAGTGAATTCCGCCGCGCTATGGCTAGCGGCGCCGATGATTACCTGATGAAGCCTTTCAGCTCCCAGGAGCTAATCGCCGCTGTTGAGTCGCGGCTAGCCCGCCAGACACATATGCAAAGCGATGCTTTTCAGCAGATCGAGAGGCTGCGCGAGATTGGGCTTCCACAATTCACGCCCGAGCCGGCGCTAACCCGCGCCTCCGTAGCGGTCGCTGCATGAAGTGGACTCCAGCCAGGGCGCGCAAATGGTTTCCCTGAACTTCCGCCAAATGCCCATATCGGCTCGTTCAGGGCTGCCGCCATATAGGCGAGGTAGCGATCGCGTTGGGCTGCCAATCGTTCCAGGGGAATGTTGTCCAGAGCCTCGGCGGTCGGTAACGGGGTATTCTCGGTGCGCCACAGGGCGGGGAAGATGTCGCGGCCAAAGGCTTCGCTTCCGCCGTTACTGACCCATTACGTTCGCCGCCCTCCGCCACCTGCCGGCTCTTTGGGTCATTTTTGCAGAAACTTCACCACGGCTTCCGTCCGGTTGTGGACGCCCAGCTTCTCAAAGATGTTTCTTACGTGTTCGTGGACGGTATAGATGCTGATGTCAAGCCGCTCGGCGATTTCCTTGTCCAGTTGGCCTTTGCTGAGCAGGGCCAGCACCTCATGTTCGCGCTGGGTCAGGTGGGCCAACTGGCGCGCCGGGCCGCCGATGGGCAACGAAGCAACCGTGCTCTTGAAAGATTGCCACACTCCGACAGCCATTTCCTCGTTCGAGAGGTTCTTCCTTGCCAGCACTTCGGTGATCGGTTCAAGGAACCGGGTGGGCGGGGTGCGCCTTAGTAAATACGTCCCCGCTCCGCCGGGCGTAGCGCGGAACAACTCCTCGCTATCCTCGTAAACCGAGTAGAGCAGACCCGCGACTCCAGGAGCGGCCGCTTTCAACTCCTCAAGGCAGGCGGTGCCCGGTTTGTCTGCGAGGCTGTGACTGACGAGCATCAGGGCGGTGGGGCGCTGGGGCAATTCCCGAACCGCCTCAGCAGCGCTGCCGAAGGTGGCCGCACAGCAAAACCTCTCCATGTGGCTAATGCACGACACCAGGGCCTGACGAATCCCGGCATCGGATTCGGCGATAGCGACCTTAAGGCTGCCGGGGCCCGCATCGAAGCTGTCGGCGGAGCGCTGCCGGGGAGCATTGGTTTGGGTGTGGATGGTGGTGTAGGTCCACGCGAGCGGATTATCCAGCCATCGAAAAGCTACCGTCAGCTCCCTTCGAAACCGTTCGTTGGCAATTTTCCATCCCCGACTGGCGATGGCCCGGTAGATTCGCAACGCCCGGCTCGCCGCCAGGTTAGGATCATCTGTTCGCAAGGGGAAATAATGGGACGTACCCTGATGGTCCACGCGCACCGAAAGCTCCCGCGCATGCTTCTGGTCAAGGCTCATCGTGTATTCCCGATGAATTAACCTCTGAGCCCAAAAGTTCCGGTCGAATCGGTCACCGTTCAGCGAGACCGCCTGCCCCAGGGGAAGGCCGGCGGCCGCGCGCCGCCGCTCTCCCTGGGCGTCGGCGTTGCCCCAGCCCTGGCTGACGATGGTGCGATAAAGCTGAGGCGGCCGCCGCGGCTTGCCGGCGATGGCTGAACGGCAGAGAAAATGTCTTCCGCTGGCCCAGGTGCTGGATTTTGACCGACCACGTTCTCACTCGAAACTGCCGGCCCTTATAGGTATAACTGCTCTTGAACAAACGCTCCCGCCAGTATTCAGGCTCCATTTTAGAACCGGCCGGCGCGGAGGAATGGGAAGGCCGCCTTGCGCTTCTTGGACGTATCTTAGACACAGGTTGACTTTGCTTCAGCCCTGAACCGTGCGCAAGGCCATAAGCGTGGCAGCATCACCCAGCAAAGGCGCCGCAACGCCATTCATGTGCTGCGCGGGCGAAAACGTTTCGGCCAGGATGGCCGCGCTTGCGGAATACGATTGCCCTTGGGCAGCAGTCGTGGTAATCCCCCTAGAACATGGTATTGTGACGTGAGTTGGCAAAAGCCAGAGTGGCTTGGACAAATTGAGTTGTGCTACCAGGCATGCATCAGGAAAGAGCCAAAATGGTGGATGACTATCGGGCATTGAATAAGCACAGGTTCCGCGCTTTCACCTTGATCGAATTGCTAGTCGTCATCGCCATTATTGCCATCCTGGCGGCGCTGCTCTTGCCAGCTCTTGCCGGGGCCAAGGCTAAGGCGAATCAAATCCAATGCGTAAACAACGAGAAGCAGCTAACGCTGGCCGTGCACCTTTACATCCCTGACAGCAACGAATGGCTGCCGCCTATCCAGGCCTACGTCCCCGCCGGCTTCCGCACCACCTGGCGTTCCTAACTGTTCAACTTCGTCGGCAACAACGCGCATGTGTACGACTGCCCCGCCGAGAAGAAGGACGTCTATGCGCTCGGAGCACGCGTGGCTCCACTGCCTCCGGCCTTGCCATTTGTCGGCAAGGTGGTTGACGGTGAGAACACATTATGCAGCGGCTTGGGCGCGGTGGATGTGCATTGGCAAAGCGGAGGTGCGCCGCCTCCTTTTGGGCGCCCAGCCACGCCGCCCCCGGGTTACCCGGATGAAAATAATGTCTGCCGGTCGCCCAATATTGAAAAGCCCGCACAGGTGATTCTGTTCGGCGATGGCCACAGCGACTTCGACCAGCTCTGGCCGAACGACCACTGGTGGATTTGGAAGGAGTTGGGCAGCGCCAACAGTCCGGGCTTCAACCGCGCGGCCGAAAACGACCCGGGGGCATTGCGGCACAATCGTCGGTCAAACTACGCTTTTGCGGACGGGCATGCGGCGCTGCTGGATCCGTCGCGAATTCCTTGCGACAAGAACAGTTGCTGGTGGTCAGTGAAGGCCTCTCCTCACTAGCCCCCGCCAAGCATGAACCGCTGCGGGCCATGAACAAGTCCAACCTCGGCAAACTCAGCCTGGCCTTGGCGCTCTTGGCCGGCACGGTCGTGTGCTTTGTCAAACTCAGTCCCCGTGACGACGGGGAAAATGACAAGGGCTTTTTCTATGATCTGGCCGAACAAAGGCTGTTTGTGGCGCCGCGGACGTTGATTCCCCCTATCCCGGGACTCAAGGGCGGCGCGTTGACGGGGGTGCGGGCGGTAGTCATTTCAACGAACGCCAACCCTCGAGACAAAGCCAGCCGGAAGATCGCCTACCTGGAAAAGTACAGCCCGGAACTCAAGGAAGTCCTGGAGGCAGTCCGGGCCGGCAAGATTAGCGCAGTGCCCTCGTACCAGGAGCGCCAGGCGCAGATCTTCGTCCGGCGATTGAACGAGGCCGAGTGGTACACCGTGAAGTCGCCTGAGGGGGAAAAGATATTGACGGAATGGAACGTGCCAGGGCCGGACGGCAAACTTCCGAGCGTATGCTCCCCTTGAACGGCCAGGCCTCCAAATGGCGCTTGCCACCACCCAAATACCAGCTAAACCATACTTCAAATACGAGATTACTAACTTACCGTCTGAAATGCGTATGAAAACAAATATCCCCACTAAACTGCTCCGCCATACGGTCTTGGCCGCTCTGCTCACCGCAGGTTTCGAATTAACCGCGCAAACTCTGACTAACAACCTCATCTTTTACGCCCCGTTTACCGGCAGCTCACTCAACGACGTCGCGGGCGGATTGACCGGGCACTTGCTTAGCACTGCGACGACGCCGACGTCCGGCGGGGTTGGCGGTGGAGGTTATTTGCAGTTGCAGAATGACAGCGTCAACCCCAAGCAAGCCGTTTGGTACAGCGACCCCACCCCCGCCACAACCGACTCTTCTTTCCAGATTTGGGAACGCGCTGCCGATATAACCACGTCACAGAATGGTCAACTGAACAATGATTTCGCCTTTGCCTGCACCAAGGATTGGGACAGCGGCGCGAATGTTGGCTGGGTCCTGGCCAAGAACTCCGCGGCAGGAAATCCCACTGGGCTCTGGTGGAACTTCGACGCCACGCCGACCGGCACGCGAGTGGACTTCCGGCCCAATTATTATACTAACATCACCCTCTTCGAGGGCGTCTGGCATCAGTGGGTGGTAACCTGCCAGCGGAGCGGCAACGCCACCTTCTACCGGGACGGGGTGCTGGTCGGCAGTGCCAGCATTTCTGCCAATAACGGCAAGAGCGTCCGGCCAGCGCTGGGTGCCTGGATTACCAACAGCATTCTCGCTTTGGGAGAGGATGCCACGCTCAGGTATGACCATGATACCACCGGCGGCGGCACGGCCTTTAACGGCGACCTCGACGAGGCAGCCATGTGGGGCCGCGTGCTCACCGCGGAAGAAGTCGCCGCGGCCTACCTCAAGGGCACCAGCGGCCTTAATGTTAACGGGTCGTTGACACCAACCTTTGTCCAGCAGCCGAGCGGCGGTACGCGCTATACCAGCGACAATTTCATGCTGACCTGCCTGGTGGCAGATGATCGCGGGCCGGTGACGTATCAATGGTACACCAACGGCAACATTCTGGCAGGCGCGACCAGCCGCAGCTTCCTTCTCAACAACCTCACGACCAACAGCACGGCCGGCTACACCGTGGTCGCCAACGACGGCTTTGGCAGCATCACCAGCGCCCCGGCGGCCCTGACTGTGCTTTCGGCGGCCCAGATTACTGCCGGCCTCGCCGTGTATCTGAACTTCGATAGCAACATCGTTGCCCAGGCCGGCACAACCAACAGTGGCACGGCCATCGGCAATGACCCAACCGAGAAGTACATCCCCGGCCAGATCGGCAGCGGCGCGACCTTTAACAACGACGGCAGCTCCCCTGTGGGTTGGTCGAGCGATTGGGCGGTGTCGCTGGGTGACCTCGAATGGATCTACACCAACAACTGGAGCTTCTCGCTCTGGGTCAATCTCACCAACAACCTGGATGGCGGCCTGTTCGGCAACAAAGATTGGACCTCCGGCGCAAACGTCGGTTGGGTCTTCGCACCCTACAACAGCGTGGAAGTAAACTACTATGCCGCCCCCGGCCCGCGCGCCGACATTGGCAGCTTCAATGTCCGGGACGGCCAATGGCACCACGTCGCCTGCGTCTTTAATCGCGATGCCAACACCACCTATGTCTATGTGGATGGGAACCGGACCGCTTCGGCCAGCCTGGCGCTGGCGGGCTTGGAGTCGCTCACGCCGACGACCTTCTCTCCCAACGCTACGCTGGTCGGCAGCAGCGGGAACCAAGCCTATAGCGGGGCTGGGGCCATCGACGACCTGGGGATGTGGTCGCGATCGCTCACGGCTGACGAAGTCCTCGCCATCTATGCGCAGGGCTTGAACGGCCAACCCCTTACCACCGCCGTCGCCGGCTCCGCCATCCGGCCCCTGATCACCGCCCAACCCCAGAGCTTGACCTTGTTCGAAGGCCGCCAGGCTGCCCTCTCGGTGACGGCCAGCGGCTCGACGCCCCTTTCTTACCAGTGGTACAAGAATGGCACCTTCCTCAGCGGAGCCACTACCAACAGCTTGCTCTATTATCCGGTGTCCACGAACAATGCTGGCAACTATACCGTGGTGATTACCAACCGTTACGGTTCTGTCACCAGCAGCCCGCCCGCCGTTCTGACCGTGACTCCGATTACTGGGATTAACAGCGGCCTCGCCGTCTATCTGAACTTCGATAACAATATTGATGCCCAGGGCGGCACGACCAATAGCGGCACCTCCGTGGGCAATGTCGGTGTCCCCACCTACACCAATGGCATCATCGGTTCCGCCGCCAGCTTCAACAATGACAACGCCGACTATCCACCCCCGAGTGATTGGGCAGTATCGCTCGGCGACATCGAATGGCTCTATAACAATAGCTTTAGCTTCGCCATCTGGGTAAAGACCACTGACACTTACGGTGGTTTCCTGGGCAACAAGGATTGGCTGCACGGCGGTAATATCGGTTGGGTGATCAGCGAATACACGGCTAATTGGTTGAATTACACTGCGGTTGGCGCCGCCCGCTATGACATCGGCAACTATAGCTGGGCGGACGGCACCTGGCACCATGTCGCCGCTACCTTCGACCGGGATGCCAACCGGGTCATCGCTTATGTGGACGGCACCGCGACCACCAACGCGCCGTTGGGCACCACCGGCTTGGAATCTTTGACGCCCACCGCAATCATGACCACGTTGGTCGGCAGCAGCGGCAACGGCACCGAAAGTGCCTACGGCGCGGTTGATGACCTTGGGATGTGGATGCGGCCTTTGAGCGCGCAGGAAATCCTCGCCATTTATGTGCAGGGCTTGCACGAAAAGCCGTTGACGACAGCCAGCAGCAGCGCGATTCAGCCCTTCATTCTCAACCAGCCCGTGGCCGAGACGCGGTTGGAAGGCTTGTCCACGAGCTTCTCCGTCAACGCCGTCGGGACTGCGCCGCTGTCGTACCAATGGCGGAGGAACGGTCTCAACCTGCCTGGCGCAAACGCCAGTGTCTTGTCTTTCCCTGCTGCGGTCTCCGACTCCGGCGCGGGCTTCACAGTAATCGTAAGCAATCCGTACGGTTCCGTGACCAGTTCCCCGCCGGCAATCCTGACCGTAACGTCCGCTCCAGCCGCCCTCACCAACGGGCTCGTGGTTTATTTGAACTTCGAGTCGAATATTGTCGCCCAGGCTGGCACGACCATTAGTGGCACGGCCATTGGGAACGTGGGGATCGAGACATACACCGCGGGCATAGTCGGCAACTACGCCGCTAACTTCAATAATGACGACAGCGACTCTGCGGTCGTCAGTGACTGGGCGGTGTCCCTCGGCGACATCGAATGGATCTACACCAACAACTGGAGCTTCTCGCTTTGGGTCAAGACGACGGACAACTACGGGGCGCTGCTGGGCAATAAGAACTGGTATTCCGGTGCAAATTACGGCTGGTGCATCAGCGAGTATTATACCGACTGGCTGAACTACCGCGCCGTCGGCGCTTCGCGCCACGACATTGGCAACTTCAACTGGGCGGATGACGTCTGGCACCATGTGGCGGCCGTCTTCTACCGCGACGCCAACCGGGTTTATTGCTATGTGGACGGAGCATTGACGGCGGTGGCGCCGCTGGGGAACACGGGCCAGGAGTCGATGACCCCCACAGACATTATGACCACGCTGGTCGGCAGCAGCGGCAGCGGTAACGAGAGTGCCTACGGTGCGGTAGATGACCTGGGCATATGGGTGCGGGCGCTAAGTCAGGCGGAAGTGGTCGGGATTTACCAGGAGGGCCTGGGACACAAGGGCATTCCGCAGGCCACGTTTGGCGCGCCGACGCTCTCGGCGGCGCCCGCCGGGAGCAACGTGACGCTGACATACCCGGATTGGGCATACGGCTACGCTCTGCAATCCAGCACCAACCTGTCGCAGGTGGCGTGGACACCTGTTGGCGCCACTGCCAGCGTGATTGGCACAAGCACTGTGGTGACGGTTCCTATCGGTGCCGGGCCTCAGTTCTTCCGTCTGCGGCATTGAGCCGTTCTATCCGCTTGGGCTTAGCTCGCACGCGCGCCGCGAGCGCGCGTGCGAGCGGCGAAGCTCGAAAGGACGGAACAGCTCGGTTGGGTTGGCTGACTTGTGCGACAATAGACTTTATGCGAATGCGAGATCCCCGCTGCGTTCCTGCACGCGTCGCCTCTGAGGGCGGTTTTACCCTGATCGAACTGCTCGTCGTCATCGCGATTATCGCAATTCTAGCCGCGCTGCTCCTCCCGGCCTTGACCCAGGCGAAGGAGAAAGCCAAAGCAGCCCAGTGCACGAGTAACCTTCGCCAGATCGGCGTGGCTGCGGCTATGTATGCCGACGATAACCACGACCTCTTCTTTTGCCAGGCCGATGGCTATGTGATCAATGGCGGCGAATGGACCGCCAATCCGAATTCCACTGTCCTGTTGGCCCCGACCGATGACGCTGGGTATTGGGCGCTGGGGTATTACTCGTATTTTGCGGGAAACAAGAAGATATTTGCATGTCCGGGCGCAGCGGTCGTGGACGAATGGCACGATGCGGGCATCTATTTCTCCCATGAGTTTTGGGCCAATTCCTGTTATGGCCTGTGCATGTACCTGCTGCAACCTTGGACCGGGCAGGGTACGCAGTATGGGGCGGGGGCCAGAGGGCCGTTGAAGACCACCAGCTACCTGAGTCCTGCCAGCACGATCTTTTGCCAGGACTCCGCCGAACAGAAAAATGAGGGCGGCGAAGATACGCTGGGCCTGTTCCCGGGTTACGCAACCATTCTCAACCAATGGGCGCCAAGTGGGCCGCTCCAGTCACTTTATCCCGGGGTGGACCTGACGAAAGGCTGGTGGCGTCACAGTCGAGCCTGCATGACAGTGTGGGTTCCAGGAAATGTCTCCCGAATCAAGTACGTACCTCGCAACGTGGGCGTGGATTATCGCTGGTACACGGGGGAAAGGCCGCTAGCCATGCCCAAGTAGCAGGTTGCGTTACCTGGTTGCATTTTCACATGATTTGCGCTTGGCTTTCCAGGAGGCTGTCGATGTAACTGTGCGACCACCTATGTATGTTACCAACTATCCCTAGCCAGATGAATTCCAAAATCCAACACCCGGGCAACAGGAATTTTGCCCTCTTGCAGAAGCTGACCGGGCTGATCGCTGTGGTGGCCATCCTGGGTGCCGTAGGGTGCAACCGCACCCCTGGCCCACCACCTCCACTGCCCGCGGAGCAAATCCCCGTCGAAATGCAGAAAGCCTTCGCCAAGACCAGCACTGAGGTGAAGGATTTGATCGCCGAAATCGAGCGGGCGCTCTCGAGTAAAGACTACCCAGCCGCCTACCAGCGAGTGCAGGTGATTTGCAATCTGCCGGAGGCAACCCAGGAACAGCGCCAGGTGAGCACCCGCGCGCTGTTGACACTCACGGCCCTGCTGCAGGCCGCCCAAGCCCAAGGGGATCAAGGCGCCGCCGCTGTCCTGAAGCAGCACCAGCGGACAAGGTGATTGCCGCGGGAAGGCGTGGTTCTGCGGTGCTGCATAAAATGAGAAAATGGTTGATGGTGGCTGGCTTCCTGAGCGCTGCTTGGGTGGGTCTGCTTTGGGCATGGCAAAGGGCTTCTGAGGCGCGCTTCGCCGAGCCCTCCGCTCCCACGATCCCGGCAGTGGATATAGGGGCAATCCAGGCCAAGGCCCAACTTGGTGATCCGCTGGCTCAGGCCCAACTCGGCAGGTTCTTGGAGAACCAGCCAGGCGCCACGAACCGTTATGCAGAAGCGGCCAAATGGTTCCGTCAGGCAGCCGAACAGGGCAATGCGGACGCCCAAGCCGGCTTGGCCGAATTGTATGAGACCGGGCAAGGGGTGCCGAAGGATCTCGCCAAGGCGATCGAGCTCTACCGCCAGGCGGCTGAGCGTGGCCATGTCGGTGCACAATACGCCTTGGGATTTGATTGTGAAACCGGTCGCGGCGTGCCCCAGGACCAAGTCCAGGCGGCGAAGTGGTTCGGCTTGGCTGCCGAACAAGGCCAAGCCCTCGCGCAGTACGAGCTCGGCCAGCGTTACGCTTTGGGCGTCGGTGTGCCGGTGAATCATTGCGAGGCGCTCAAATGGCTCATGCTCGCCGCTGCGCAGGGACAACCCGACGCTGCCGCCAGACGTGACACTTTGAAGAAACAAATGACCCACGAGGACATCGCCCAAGCCGCTCGTTTGGTGGAGACTTTCGCCCGCAACCGGCAAGGCGGTCGTTGAGCGCCTGAATAATTGCTGTTGCCAATCAAACAAAGAACCGGCTCGAAGCACGCATTAGCCAGTATGGGCACCGAGGGGCTGTGGTGTCTGAAATCCTGAATACCATGAAAATAATTCGCATGCTATCCTGGCTTGGGACCCTTGCCTGTTGTGGTGGGGCCTTGGCCGCCAATGCCGCCAATGGCATCTGGATCAATCAAAGCGGGGGCAGTTGGACCAATACCGCCAACTGGAGCGCTGGAATCATCGCTGACGGTTCCGGCAGCACCGCTGATTTCGGGACGCTCCATCTGACCGCGGACGCTAACGTCACCCTCGACGTTGCGCGCACGATCGGCAATCTGACCTTTGACGACCTAAGCGCCACCAAACACAACTGGTTCCTTAACCCGGGCAACGCAGGGCCGCTGACACTGGCCGGCGCCGCTCCCACCGTTATCGTCAACGCCGGTATAACCACCCTTGGCGTGGTGCTCGCGGGCACTTCGGGGTTCACTAAATCCGGCATGGGCAAACTGGTGCTTTCTGGAGCCAATAGCTATACAGGCACGACGACGGTCGGTGCCGGCACAATGGAATTGGGGGCGGTGACATTCTCGGCAACCAGCCCACTCAACCTCTTGGCTTCCAGCGCCAGCGTCGAGTCATCCGGAACGCTGAGTCTGGCCGTTAATACGTCCGCGACGGCGATCGGCGTGACTGGTTCCGGAACTTTGCGCCTGACCGCAACTACCAACAGCAGCGCGTCGCCGGACCTCTATTTCGGCCCAAACCATAGCGCCAATAGTTGCTGGGGCGCGCGACTGGCTGCGAGCCTGGATCTTGGTAGCGCCCAGCGCTACGTCTTCGGCAAGACCGGCCATAACGGAGTCGGGATGTATGGCTTGGCCAGCGCCGATTGCCAGTTCGCGGGTTCCATCTCCGGCTCGGGAGGGCTGACCTTCATCGCCCAAAACAACTGGACGGGTTCCGACGCCATGGAAGTGCCCTTCGCGCTCAACGCGAGCAACAGCTTCACCGGTCCGGTCGAAATCCAGCGCGGTTCGGTTTATCTCGGTAATGCCAATGCCCTCACGCAAGGCAACGCCCTGACGCTTGATCCGGCCTCGGGCAATAACGCTCGGCTGTTCCTCTACGGCAACAACGCTTCAGTTTCGGACTTGTCATCCGCAGGGGTCGGCAGCGCGCTCATTGCTAACGGCAACCTGAAGAGCGGCGCCAGCCTCACGCTGGGGGCCGTCACCTTGACCGTAATACAGAACCATGACAACACCTTTGCTGGGACGCTCACGGACACTTATCGCGAGTATCCCGGGTCAGGCAGCGGCACCACCGGGCCGTTGAATTTGCTCAAGACGGGTCCGGCCCTCTTGCGGCTTACTGGGCTTAGCACCTACTCGGGAACGACGACCGTTGCGGCCGGCGCGTTGCAGGTGGACGGCCAGTTGAACACCGGGGGTGCCACGGTGCAAAACGGCGCGACGCTGACGGGCACCGGCGAACTCGATGGCCCGGTCACTGTCCTGAACGGCGGCAAGTTGGCGCCGGGGGCAGGGGGGATGGGTTTGCTGACGATCAAGAACTCCCTGACAATGGCCGGCACGACGGTGATGGAGCTGAGCAAGTCAGGCGTGACGTTGTC
Source organism: Limisphaerales bacterium (assembly GCA_003152225.1). GTDB lineage: Bacteria > Verrucomicrobiota > Verrucomicrobiia > Limisphaerales > UBA8199 > PALSA-1440. The sequence goes on from PLZQ01000392.1 coordinate 15,845, forward strand.
GAACGATCGGGTAGCGGGCATTACGACGCTCAGTTATGGCGGGTCGCTCCTGGCGACGAACATTGGCCCGGACTCCCTCGCCGCAGGCGACAGCTTCACTTTGTTCGCGGCCAACACTTACGGCGGCGCCTTCACCGACCTGGCCCTGCCGGCGCTGTCGGGTGGTCTGGGCTGGGATACCTCGAATCTTGTTGTGAAGGGCTCGATCACTGTGGTTTCGACGACCAGTCCGCCCGTGATCGTCGGCCAGCCGCTGGGCCTGATCGTGAGCCAGGGCGATCCGGCCCGGTTCAGCGTGGTGGCTGCCGGCGCCAGGCCGCTGGCGTATCAGTGGCGGAGGAACAACACGAATCTCGCGGGCGCGACCACCAACTACTATGCGATCGTGGCCGCGACCACAAACGACACGGCTCAATACAGCGTGGTCGTGACGAATATCTACGGTGCCACGACCAGCGCCGTGGCAACGCTCACGGCATTTCCTCCGGGCCAGGTGGGCAGCGTGACGAACGGCCTGGTGGTCTATTTGAACTTCAACAACAACATCAATGCCCAAGCTGGCACGACCAACAACGGCGCGCTCTATACCGGCGGGGCGACGCGCTACCGGACCGGTATCATCGGTTCCGCTGCAACATTTGCCAACACCGTCACGGGTGGCCAGCCTGATGATTGGGCCATCACGCTCGGAAACCTGGAGTGGGTCTATTCCAACAGCTTCAGTGTCTCGTTGTGGGAGAAGACCGCCACCAGCGGCGACGGCGCTCTCATGGGCAACAAGGACTGGACTTCCGGCGCCAACGTCGGCTGGGTCATCTCCAGCCTCGATCCGAAGAACCTCAACTACAACGCGGTCGGCGGCACGCGGCGGGATGTGGATCTGAACCCGCCCTTCTCGGATGGCAATTGGCACCTCGTGACGGTGACGTTCGACCGCGCGACAAACCGGGTGACCAGTTACATCGATGGCCTCCCGGCCAGCACGACGGATATCAGCCCTTCCGGCGCCGCTTCCCTCAACGCTGGCTTGAGCACTTTGATCGGCAGCAGCGGCAACGGCACTTACTCAGGCACGGCGGATATTGATGACCTCGGCGTCTGGACGCGCGCGCTCATGCCGCAGGAAGTTGCCGGCATTTACGGTGCGGGTCTCAACGGCCAGCCCTTGACCGCGGCGGTGCCGGGAGTCGCGCCGGTCATCACGGCGCAGCCGGTCAATGTCAGCGTGGCGGTGGGCTCAACCGCCACCTTCACCGTGACCGCCACTGGCGCTGGGCTGCTGACCTACCAATGGCGACTGAATGGCGTGGATATCACTGGCGCGACGGGGCCCACACTCGAGCTGTCTTCAGTTAGCGCTGCCAGCCAGGGCGTCTATACCGTGCTGATTCGCGATGGGAGCGGGGCCGTGATCAGCAGTGGGGCAGTCCTGACGGTTTATGAGTTGGCGGTAACGGGCCAATGGGATTTTGATCGGGGTGATCTGCGGGCGACGGTCGGCGCCGACCTGGAATACGTGGGCGACACGGCTACCTTAACCACCTTCCCGGCCATGAGCATCAACGGACAGTTCACTCAAGTCATGGGCTTTGGCAGCAATTCAATCCGCCAGGGTTTCTTCATGCGCCACGGCGCCGCACCCAACGGCGGCGGACATTTCGTCAACCAATACACGCTGCTCATGGACGTTATGTTCCCCGCCGCCAGCAGCGGCCAGTGGCGCGCGTTGTTCCAAACCGATCCCTTCAACCACGANNCCTGGTATCGGATTGCGTTTGCAGTGGACCTGGCCGCGCCAGGGGGCGGGCGGCTCTTCAAGTACGTGAATGGCGTAAAAGTGGGCGAGCAGCCGTTGTCCGGCGGCGTGGACGGGCGGTACGCTCTGGGGCCCGCGGCCTTGCTCTTCACCGAGGGCATTAGCGGCGGATTCACGCAGCCCGGCTTTCTTTCCAGCCTCCAAATCGTCAATGGCCGGATGTCGTCCGAGGCCATCGCCGCCCTTGGCGGGGCGAGCGCCGGCAAGCTCCCCGCCGGCAACGCTGCCATCCGGGTCACGAATATCACGCTCAACGCTTCTCAGATTAATCTGGACTGGACTGGGCCCGAGGGGCTGTTCCAGGTGCAGACCGCTGCCAGCTTGACCCACCCCGATTGGCAGGCCATCTCCAACGCGAACAGCAACCGCTTCCTCTCGGTGCCGGCGTCCGGCCCAACCGACTTCTATCGGGTAATGCAGCTTCAGCCGGACATCCAGGTAGGACAGCTTCCGAACTCGGAGCAATCGCTCCCTTCCAAACAGATACTGCGCGCGCCCGGCCAGCAGATCCAGTTCGGCGGCCGCCCGGTGGACCTGGCGCTTTCGCCCGACGGCAAGAAGGCGTTCATCAAGAACATGAGCAATCTGCTGGTGGTTGACGCGGCCTCCTGGTCGCTGCTTCAAACGTTGGCCTATCCGGGCAGCGGCGCCTCCATGCACGGTATTGCCGTGAGCCGGGACGGTTCGCACGTCTATGTCACCGGCGCGGGCAATGAATTATATGACTGGGCGGTTGACGCCGGCGGAGCGGTGTCTTTCTCCAGGACGATCTCTTTGCCCGGCGGCTCTGATGCTTGCGGAGTGGCGGTCTCAGCCGACGGCACCACGGCCTATGTCTGCCTTTCCATACTCAACACGCTGGCCGTCGTTGACCTCCCTACTGGCACGGTCAGCAGCCAGATCAGCGTCGGCATCGCCCCCTGGGATGTCGCGTTGTCACCGGACGGGAACACAGCTTATGTCTCCGACTGGGGCGGGCGCTTGCCAGTAAGCGGCGACCTCACGGCTACATCCGCCGGCACCCCGGTGGTGATAGATAGCCGCGGCGTCGGTGCCAGTGGGGCCGTCTCTTTCGTGAACCTCACAACCGGCGTCGAGACGGCTGAGGTAGCGACAGACCTGCATCCGTCCGCCTTAGCCTTGTCCCAGGACGGCAGCTCGCTTTATGTGGCCAATGCCAACTCGGATACGGTGAGCGCCATTGACACCCAGGCCAAAGCAGTGAAGGAAACCATTCTCGTGCGGCCCGACCCGACTTTCCCGTACGGCAGCGCCGCGGACGGTTTGGCGCTCAGTCCCGATGGGAAGAATCTGTTTGTGGCGAGTGGCGGCAACAATGCCGTCGCCGTGGTGGAACTGCCCAATGCCCAGCACACCAACAGCCTGCTGCAGGGCTTCGTCCCCACTGATTGGTACCCCGGTGCCGTGGCCGCGGACAGCAACTGCGTATATGTGGCCAACGTCAAGGGCCTCGGCACTCGCGCTGGCCAACCGGCCACTACTTCCTGGCAAATCGGCGCCTTCCTGGGCACCGCGAACAAAATCTCCATCCCGGACCCGGAGGCATTGAGCAAACTGACCGCCCAGGCCTACGAGGACGGGCGCGTGCCGCAGATTAAGCAGACCCAGCAACCGCCCCTGGCCGGGCGGGCCCCAGTGCCGGTGCCATTGCGTGTCGGTGAGCCTTCCGTCTTCCAACACGTGCTCTACATACTGAAGGAAAACAAGACTTACGATCAG
>PLZQ01000452.1 GCA_003152225.1 Limisphaerales bacterium
CACTGTCATCTTGCGCTTCCATTCAAAGACACCTTTCTTCCAGGCATAAACAATCACTAACGAGAGAATCCCCACGAAAATGAGTAGCTCGACGAAATCCCGATACACGAACTCCGCGATCCGGTTATAGACGAGCGCCACGGGGATGAGAAACAGCACGTCCACGGCGAAGGCCACGAACACCAGCGCATACAGGTAATACACGGCGCTGTAGCGAATCCAGGCGTCGCCGATCGGTTCCATGCCGCACTCGATGAACTGGTCGGTCTTGCCGGCGTAGTTGCGCGTCTTGCGCGCCGCCAGCAGATGCACGACGACAAACGGCCCCCCCGCAAAAACCAACCCCGCCAGGAGGAAGGCAAACACGTAAATCAAATCGCCGGACATTACGTCGTTCATACTCAAGCGGCGTCGTTTGGCACCAAATACGTCGTGGTCATACGCCATAATTTCCGCGTAGAAGGCGTGAGGGTCAATAAAATAGATAGCATCAAGAATATTAGCGTTGTTAACAGTGTCCGGCGCTGTGGGCGTGAATATAGGAATGGTTAATACGTGCCAAATTAAGCCTCCCACGGCGTCCGCGCAACCCGCCCGGGCCAATCCGCGGCAAAAAGCCGGTGGAATCGTGCCGATTCCAAGCAACTGGGTTTATCTCGCCATCTTCCTGTTCCTTGCGCCTTTGCCGCTTGGAGGCTTTGCGTTAACTGATGAGCGGCTGGACTACTTTTTCGCGCTGGGCGTGTTGGTGGAGTAGGTCCAGAGCCAATCGTCTGAGGATTTGTTCTTGCGATCGTCGGTTCCATTCGGGCCTACGCCGCGGAGGATGAAGCTGCCTTCTCCAGCGGGTTGATAAATCATGGGCCGACCCGAAACCGCATCATGCGGGACGCGCTTCAGGAGCGCCGGCACGAGTTGTTCCAGCGTTTCGGGATAGACTCTGTTCGCCAGACGGAAACGCTCCAGGGCGCAGGCGATGGTTGCATGGTTTACCGAAGTCTGCGCGAAGGCGACTGACGCCGGATATGCTCCCCACCACATCGACTGTTGCTGGAGCAACTCCTGGCTTGGGGAATCCAACGGCAGCCCGCTTAGGTCGGACCAGCCGATGGACGATTGAATGCGGCCAGCGGCAACGTCCACTTATACGCCTGTGGTTTCGCGGTTGGTCTTGCTGAGCAAGCCCAGAAAGGCAGGCGAGCGGGCGAAGTTCGCGTCGTCCGGGGCCCGTTTAGGCAACAGCGGCGAAAGATCGAGGGATTCCCCGCTCTGTCTCAGCGAAGCTTGGAAGGTCCTCCAAGCCCGCTTGCTGCGCCAGTTGTGATAACCGTAATAACTCACCACCAGCGAGGCCGCGAGGATCGCAAAAACTGCAGCAGCAATGGCAAAACGGCCGACGGCGCGCCGGCTCGGGAGCCGCCACCGCCAGGGCGGGAGCAGTTCGTAGCGGCTCATGGCGACGGGACGCAGATGGTGGCGCAGGCGGGTCGCGGCCCAGATGGAAAGCACCAGGCAGTGTCCGAAGCCGATGGCGAGTGCCAGCCACATCATCATCGGCAGGAATTGGCGCTCCGGCAGCCGGGTGAGATTAAATTTATCGGCCAGGTAGCAGGCCAGGCTGAACAGCAAAACGGGCGGGACAAACAAGAGCGCGAGCGAAACCATGGGCGCGAACCCAGGATGCTTCATCCGCACTCCCAACCAACGCCCCACCCAGCCGAGCGTCAGCCAGGTCACTCGGTTGGTCTCCACCTCGGTGGCGATGCCTGGTAATTCCACATACAGCGTGTCCAGGCTGCCGTTCATTAATTGGTCCCAGGCCGGTTGCCCCGGCGGGGGCAATGTCTCCCGGCCCAAACGCTTCACCGGCCGCCATCAGGCCCAGCAGGCCCACGGCGAGCATCGCTATGGGGCTGGGTCAGGGACGCGGGCGCGGGTCACTTTTCCCTAAGGCGAGGCATCGAGAGTGACCCCTAGAGCGGTGCTTTGCTCCCTTAACCATTGGCTGACCCGTTCGGTCTCCTCCTTGCCCATCTTCATATCCGCGTCAATGTCCAATTGGCCGACGACAGTGTAGGCATTGCGGATCTTCTGCCAATAAGACGTTTGGAGGACGTCGCTGAGCATGAACATGATAATCCGCTGGCCTGCTTGGAACTGTACCAGGTGGGGCAGGTTAGCATCGGTGTAGGCCGGCAACACGGTCTTCTTCCCAACCCGGAAGCGCACGATCGCGCTGTGGCCGGAGGGCTTTTCGGCAGGATAGATAACGGTTACGGGAGCGCCTTTGGTGCTTTGAGTTTCCAGAGTAGCCATTGCAATGGGGGGGAATACCAGCGAGAGGCCAAGGGCTCAAGTTTTTTCCGAACGTCGCACAATCTCGACCTTCCCTCGCTCATTCGAACGGAAGGTCAGCAAGATCATGTCGAAGGCTCCTTGGCCCGCTGAAGCGGTGTTGTGATCGGAGTTCAAGACGAACTCCATTACGCCCGCCTTAAACGGCACCCAGAGAATGCGTATCAGCCGTCTGCCCACCTTCGGCAGGTCCTGCCGGAGTTGGAATCCGGTTCCTTCCCGGTTAGCCATCGTGGTGGTAAACTCTTCCAGATTGCTTGCCTGCACGTATTGGCTTGCGATCCGTTCCCGCAAGGCTGCTTTGAGCTCAGGGTTGGCTGGCGGTGCCGCAACGAATCGAAGGGACACAAAGTAGGTCCTATCCGAGGCAATCAACGCAATCATTCCGTCGGGCGCGGTTTCCGTCTTTAGTCCGTCCGGCACCACAAACATAAACTCGTTGGTCCCGCTCGTGAGGCGCTCTCGAATAACCCGTTCCTGCCCCACAAACTCTCCGGGTTCGAGCGTGACGGCGAGTTCGGGAGTATGGTTGGTCGTCGCAGCGAAGTCGTTAGTGGTTTGAGCCAGGGCGCCCGCCGCCAGGAGCATAGCCGCCGATAGGGCGCCGGCGAGCCGGCCTCGGAGGAATGCTTTAGGGTGTGACATTGTAGGCGACATTGTTGGGCGGAGGAACCGCCCAATTCAGACGGACGAGAACCAGTGCGCAAGGCACGCCGGGGGGCTGCTTGGCTGGGTCCAGAAAATTAAGATCGTAGCTGAATTTGCGGGTTGGCGGGTCATAATAGGTGCCAGGGTTCACAAACTGGTGGGTCGCTATCTTGCTATTGAAGAGGTTCATGATGGAGGTGTTGAGCCACAGGGTCCTGGTGCTCGGCGAATTCCAGTCCTCCAGGAGCCGCGGCAGATTGTGCACCCCTCCGCTGAACTGGGTGGAGGAAGTGCCGGTGGAAGGCACGACCCCAGTCAGGATCGCGGCATTCACCGTCGTGTCGGAAGCGGGGCGCCCGGTGTAGCTGCTGCTACTTTTACTGTCATTCCAAGCCCCCGACAGAATCGTCAGCGCATCGCTCATCAAGGCGCAGGGCAGCGCTGTGGTGGTATTGGTGGAGCTCAGGTAGGTGGAGTTGGGGCAGTTATAGTTTCCCTGGACATAGAGAGGGTCTGGGGTTGCGACGCTCCAGCCCAGTCCACCGTTCACAGGGGTCGCGGCGCCATTCACCAGGCGCACGCCGGGTATTTGTGTGGTCGTCGTTCGGTTATCGGCCACGTAGAGAATGGTCGGGTAAGTGCCGGACCCGGTTGGGAATTTGGACAGAATGCTGGAGTTGGTCTTTGCCCACTGGGCGTATTTCCCAACATCGATTTGCGTGGTCTGGACCGTTTTATTCTCGCGCTGATCGGTGAAACTATTGGTGGTGGTGAGGAATGGGAAGTTGGTGGCCAGGGCGGACGGGGTATTGGTCGAAGTCACGTAAAGCGGGGAGGAATCGGCGCCGGGCAACTGGTAGTTGAGGCCGGCCTGAATCTTCATCGAGATTGTTGTGTTGCTGACCAGGAGCACCGTTTGGGCCTCGTTGTAAAGACGGGTCTGCCCCTTCGGTGACATCGCGGTTTCCCCGGTGGGCGGCACATCAATGGAATCGTGGACGTTGGTGGTACCGATCGTCAACGATACGCTTGGCACGTTGGTGCGTGATTGTGGGCTGCCGTTGTAAGTGCCCTTGTCCGCCCAGCTTGGTCCCTGGCCGTTCCAAGCGGGCGAGGAGATTGTCCCGGTAGAGGTCACGGTTCCGTTGAAGGTGAGCGACGCACTGGTGCCAGTGTAAACCGAGCCGTTGGCATGGACCCGCCCGTTTACAACCATGGTGGCGCAGGTGCTGAATTCGAGGAGGCCGTTGTAAAATATTGCGTATTGGGTGAGTGGGACGAGGGCCAGCAGTACGTCCACTTGCGCCGTGCCCGTTACCACCCCTCCGTTCGCCTGGCGCGCGTTGGAGAGAACCCGGTATATGGGCGCTTGGGACGTGAACAGGCCAGGATACTGCGAAGGCAACGGCCCGGAAAAGGCGTTCGTGAGCTTGGCGACGTAGGTTGCATTCGCGTGTCCATTGCCATCCGAGAAAGCGAAGGTGCTCCAGTAAGGATCTTCGTTGGGGATGCTGGCCTGATAGAGGCTCACATTTCCCTCGATCGCCCCCAGCCCGTTGTTCTGAAAGTCGTATCCCATTCTGGCCACGATCTTCTCCACCGCGGCCTCCGCCGCGTTCCCCGTGACGCTGTATTGATTGCTGCGACTATTCATTTTGGCGGTGCTCAGTTCCCGGCTCAGGGTTGCCGCCAGGATAATCATCGCAACCCCCGTTACCCCCATGACCATCAGCAATGCGTAACCAGCGCGCGCTCCGTTCTTGCAAATCTCAGCTCTCATTTGATGCTTCCTCGGTTCTTGTTATGGGCCATCCGGCGCATGAGGAGTTACCCGCATCTCCATCTTGTAGTAATCATAGTAATAACCCGGTCCGATCTTGGTGATCGGATACTGGTACTGGCAGAACTGCATCTTCACGTTGATCACCCCTTTATGGGTCAGGTCGGTCTGATTGGCACCCTGGTAGTTTTGCGCCTGGAAATACATCGTGTTGGTCAGGTAATTCGCCACGCACGTTCTGCTCGTGCTCCCGCTGTGGCCGCGGTAAAGCGCGCACGCGTTGGTGTCGAAGTAGTAGATGTAGTACTTGTTCGTATCCGTCGTCATGCTGAGCTTGAGCGCGTTCCCTTGTTGATTGGTGCCCAGTGGAATCCCGGTAAACGAGTTCAGATTGCCGTTGCCAATCTGCCAGATCTTCGAGGCCCGGATGTCATTGGCCAGTTCGTTCCAGGTCAGCCGGGCCAGGTCGGAAGCGCCAACCTTGCTGTTTACCAACTGGTCCTGCCGCATCCCGAACATCTGGCAATAAACAAAGCCCAGCACCGTCAGGCTGAATACGGCCGACGCCACCATCAGCTCGGGCAGCGTTAAACCTGCTTGCTGCTGCGCTCGCCTCCTGGCAACGTTCTGTCTCTTTCTTGGCATCAGAATATACTGCTCACATCCCGGTTATCCGGCCCATAGTAGGTCGCCGTGCGATTAGTAAATAGGCGCGTGCCGGAGCGTGTCTTTAACGGCCAGACTGTGTCCACCGTCACCATTTGGACGAGCACGTTAGACAGGCCGGTCAGGTTGAGCATTTTCACGGTCACAAAATTGGTCGCCATGACGGTATTCGTCCCCGAAATTGGCAGGTCGAGCACGTTGGTGGTGTAGCCCGTTCCCACCTTTGTTGCCGCATTGTAGGTCCACGAGAGCAGATTCAGATTCGTGAGCTCGTTTTTACTTATCGATAAATCCCATACCCCAGAACGGGCCTGCTCAATTTGCTCAACGCCGATCGCCTGGGCGGCCAGCGAGTATCCCGTCCATTCCGCCTGCCGGCTCGATTGGATGTAGGCGGTGAGTATTCCACTAAACAGCAGGGTGACAATCCCCAGGGCAACCATCACCTCGACTAGAGTAAAACCCCGAAGCCGATCAGCACTTGTCCCGATCCTCGTGACCTCCACCTGAGCGTCAGGAACCTCCGAGTAAGACTCGCTTTGTGTCTCGGTCGCACTCCGTGCCGAGCGATTCCGTTGCAAGACCCATCCCGATTCGTTGTCAACGGCATGTAGCTGCCGAGCGCTTGTACCTAAGGCGGGCAACTCGAGCTTTTCAGTTAGCCGCCCGGCCAGCATAACAGGTCGCCGACTCTCAGTAAATCGAAGCATGGCGGGTGTGGTCATCATGACCTTAGGCGATGCATTCATATAGGATGCTATACAGATCAAGCATGCATAGTGCCATTTGGACGTCGTCTCAGTATTGATGTTCCTTTTATCAGCGCACAGATGGAAGCAATGCCGCCTGAGGGACCTGTTTCCGCGAAGTCAGTGTCCAGTTTGCGAGATAGTGTGTCTCTTTAATGGACACTGCTGAGCGGGCACCCGCCTGGCGGCCGTAGCCCAATGGGTTGCGAAGATGTCTGCCAAATCCAACTTGCGTGCGTCCAAGTGTGGGCAAGGGTGGCCGTTTTAGTCGGCTAGTGGTGGATTTCTTCATGCTAATCCGGTATTTGTCCTTTCCTCGGGAATAGCGGCCCGATTAGCCTGCGAGCATCATCAGAACCAGCATGCAATTATGAAGAATAATACTATTCTAGGAGCCGTTCGATCAGGGAGGATTTTGGTATCCGACGGGGCGTGGGGCACCTTTTTCCAGAAGAAGGGCCTCAAGCCGGGCGAGTGTCCTGAGCTGTGGTGCATCGACCGACCGGCAGAGGTGTTGGATGTGGCCCGCAGCTATGTGGATGCGGGCGCCGACATGATCGAGACCAACAGCTTCGGCGGCACGCGCTTCAAACTGGAGCATTACGGCCTCGCCGGACGCGTGGCGGAGATCAATGAGGCGGCGGCGAAGATTTCCTGTCAGGCGGCGGGTCCTTCCCGGTGGGTGATTGCCTCGATTGGGCCGACGGGGAAAATGCTGGTGACAAGCGAGGTTACCGAGGAAGAGCTTTACGCGGCGTTCAAGGAACAAGCGATGGCGCTGGCCAAAGGTGGCGCCCGGGCCTTGTGCATCGAGACCATGAGCGCGGCGGATGAAGCCGCCCTGGCGATACGCGCGGCCCGCGAGAACACGGATTGCGAAGTCGTCTGCACCTTCACCTTCCAACGGGGCGCCAAAGGCCTGTTCCGCACCATGATGGGGCTTTCGCCGACCAAGGCCGCCGAGGAAGCCATCAAGGCCGGCGCGCATATCGTCGGTTCGAACTGCGGCAACGGCATCGAATACATGATCGAGATTGTGAAGGAGATGCGAGCCGCCGCCGGCGCGACGCCCATTCTGGTCCAGGCCAATGCGGGGCTGCCGAAGACGGTTAACGGTGTGGACGTTTTCCCCGAGAGCCCCGAAGAAATGGCGGCGAGAGTCAAAGCGATCATCGAGGCGGGAGCGAACATTGTGGGCGGCTGCTGCGGGACTACCCCGGATCACATCAAAGCCATACGGAAGGTCGTTGACGGTATCAAAAGGTGAACCAGCAGGGATGAATGAATCCGAAACCCGGATTCCTGGCGACAGCGATTGGCAGTCTGCCGCACGACGATCCCGTCCAGGCGGTAGATATGGTACTGGCGAACATCCCGGAGGCGCCCAACTGGCCGCAGATTCCGCGGCTGGGCCTGAATGAGCATATGGAAGCTCAGTATTCCGAGGGGATGCCCTGCGTGACCTTTGAGCGCGCCAAAGGGCGAATCTACTTTGATACGGCTAAGGACTACTCGGAAGCGTTTGCCACATTCTACGAGGCCTATATGGCCGCCACGGAGGCCAAAGCGGGCGCGGGCGACTTCTCGTCCATGGCCATCACCCCGACCTTTTCCAAAGGCATCTACGCGCTGGAGAGCCGGCTGAAGGCAGAGGGGAGGAAGCGGCCATACGTCAAAGTGCAGACCACCGGCCCGCTCTCCTTCGCGCTGACTGTCACGGACGAGAACAAGCGCGCGATCTATTACAACGAGGAATTCCGGGACGTGATCACCAAGGCGCTCGGGATGAAATGCCGGTGGCAGATCCAGAAGTTCAAGCCGTTTGGCGAGCAGATCATCTGCTTCATAGACGAGCCGATCCTTTCGGCCTTCGGCAGCTCGACCTATGAGTCGGTGAAACGGGAAGGCGTCGTGGCCGTCCTCAAAGAGGTAATCGACGCGGTCCACGCCGAGGGCGGTTTGGCAGGCATCCACTGCTGCGGCAACACCGACTGGAGCATCCTCGTCGATGCCGGGGTTGATATCCTGAACTTTGACGCCTTCGGCTTCGGGGAGACCATCGCAATGTATCCGCAGGCGATGAAGGCGCTCCTGGCGCGGGGCGGCGCTATCGCTTGGGGTGTCGTGCCGACCTCGCCGATCATCCGGGAACAAACCCCGGAGAAACTGGTGGCGCATTTTGAGAAGATGGCCGACAACCTGGCCTCCAAGGGCATTGATAAGAAGATGATCCTGGAGCAGGCGATTATCACGCCCTCATGCGGCACTGGGCTGCTGGAAGTGGCGGACGGCGAGAAGGTGTTCCAAACATTGCGGGCAGTTTCCCAACTCCTGCGGGCCAAACACGGCTTTTGATCACCAACTCTCATTTTGGCTCCCAGGTAGGGCGCGCACTCCGCTGCGCGCCGAGCCTTGGTACTAGCCCTGGCAGAGGCGCGCAGCGGAGTGCGGAGTGAGCAGATCAAAGAAATGGCGCTCGCCGAATGCAAGCACGCGCTCGATGCCGCTTCTTCCGCCAGCGACAGCTCGAGCTGGCCCGGCGCATGACCTACCTCGAACTGAACACCGACCCCGCCTACATGGAGCAATACACCGGCGCTCTCTTCCTCCCGCACACCGACCCCGCACGGTTTCCCTCCGTGCGACCCACGCTGAATCCAGGATCCATGAAGATGGCGTAATCCAACGGCTACAGCGGCAACGCAAAGGCGCAAAG
>PLZQ01000362.1 GCA_003152225.1 Limisphaerales bacterium
CCCAGGACCGCCGCGCACCAGAGATTGCGTGTGCCGGCCAACAGCCGCGCCTGCCGCTCCAGTTCGACCGGGCGCGACAGAAACGCCAGCGGCTCGGAGCGCTCCTTTTCGAGCGCGTAGATAAAGTATTGCATGACCTCCGGGGCCAACTGCCCAAGCAGCGCCCGGTGGCTCGCGCGCCAGAACGAAGCGTGGCCCCGGTTCTGCCACAGCCCCCCGTCAAAGCAGGGCACCCAATAAATCGGCAGCCCCGACCGCATCAGCCCCACAAACGCCTGCGGATCAAGCCCCACGTTGTACTCCTGAAACTTCGCATCCGACGCCTCGCCAATAAACGCCAGCACCATCGCCGCGTTGGTCCGGAATAAACCTGGCTCCCGGTTGAAAGCGGCCACCACGTCCCGCACGCTGCCCAGCGTCGCGAGGCAGACCGGTCTCGGCGACGCCCGCAGCGTCTGGACGATGAACTCCACTCCCTCCTGGAATTGCGCCGGCTGATCGAGCCCCTTGTCGTCCGGGCTCTTCAGCGGTGCCGCCAAACCGATCACCGCCGGCACAGCGCGTCCGGTGATGCGATTCATCTGCGATACCGGGATACGCCCCGGCCGCTCCAGTTGTTTCTTCCCCTGGTCGAGCACAATGCCCTTGATGTCCAATTCGGGCATCGCGTAGAGCGTCGCCAAATCAAAATGGTCGTCGGGATCATCATGGGGATGGAACAAATCGGTACAGTAGATGACCGGCACGCTCCGCCCAGACTCTGCGGACGCACCCATCGCGGCCCAGCCGCCGACGAGGGCAAACAGCACTGCCGCCAATAACCATCCAGGCCAGGTAACGCGCATCACGCCCCATTCAGCCACCTGCCAGTTCCCCTGACAAGCCGTTTGCGGAACTTGGAAGCGTCTCGGGCGCGACATGACACCCCCGTCATGTGTCCCCCCGCAATGCGGGTGGGGTGCGTCACTCCGTGCGCGCCGTGAATCTCCCCATCGAATCGGATTCAGTCTGGTTCCCTGTGGCCGACGGCGCGCACGGAGTGACGCACCCTACCAGCCAGCCGTCGCGAAGTTGCCGGGGTGCGCTCGGAGCCGGGATTGGCAAAACAAGACGAGAAGTAGAGGAACAATCGAGCAACAATCGAGCAACAATCGAGCAACAATCGAGGCAGACACGCGGCCAGCTACCAATCTCCCGGCCTATAGATGGCTCGTGCCTGGCTCTCACATCCCCTGTTCCTGCCCTGAAGAACGAGTTGAACGGCCCCGCCCTGCCCCGGTATGATGCGCGCGGCAACTTGGTGGCGCTGGCATTATGAAGAAGCGGTGGATGATCTTGGTCGGGCTCAAGGCGTTGGTCGCCGCCGGCGCCGCGTTCCTGTTCTTCACCCGTGACGGTGAGCGGAGGGCCCTGGAGGAAACCCGGCGTTCGCTCCGTCAGCAAGGCTTGAAGCTCGACCTCGCGGAGTTCGATCTGTCCGCTCCCGCCGAGCTCCGCGCTCGCACCGCCGCGCTGACCAATGCCCACTCGGAGGCTCCGGCCCACAGCGGCAAATACTACGCCCTCCACAACCTCCTATCGGACGAAAGCCTAAACCTCATGGCCGGCCGCTCAGCGCGCTGCTGCGGAATGACAAGACGGCAGGCACCAACAACCTCACCCTGGAGGAACTGCTGACGCCCCGGCAGATCACCACCGGCGAATACGATGGCACTGCCATGTTTGAAGTGCCGATCAACTACGACGCTGCAACCAGTTTCGGAATGCTTCATCTCGTGGTCGATGGCGGTTTGGATGCCGCCTCTCGCGGCGAGGAAGGTGAACGGCAGACCTGCGAACGCGCCGCCAATGGCGAATGAAAACATCGACAGCGTGTTCCAGGTTACCTTGCCCGGCTCAGGACGCTCAGAGACGCTGAAAGGCCCCTGACGTATGAAACGTGCGATCCTCCTGAGCCTCGGGTGGTTATTGGCCGCGGCGGGGCTTTATGCGGCATTGGTGATGTTGGAGCTTTACTGGAACCTCTACGACTGGCAGCCCAAGCTGGACTTGAACGCCTCGGGTTTGATCTTCGGGATGCTCGCTCTCCTTGCCGCGATCCGGCTCCTGGCGCGGGCCAGCGGCAACCGTTTCAGCCGGGGATCGTCGCTGGTGATCTGCCTGGCGCTGTTGGCTTTGGCCGTTTACGTGTTTCCACCAGAACCGAGGAGCTCAGGATTGTTCGCGCGAGAGGCGACCAGCCCCTTCTGGTATCGTGCCGCCAGGTTTGCGGTGCTGGCGTTGCCGAGCGCCTTTTGGAGTCGCGGAGTTCTTCGACGGGCACCGGATTCAGAATGACCACCGCGCGGGCCTCATTGCGCGGCACTCTCCCAAATTGTCCTTGCCCCGCCTCAACGGGCCGGCTGTATTAAGCCCACGACGTGAAGAAGTGCTCCTATTGTGGTCGCGAGAACACCGATGAAGCGGTGCGTTGCCGGGAGTGCGGGACGGAGTTCGTCGCCCCATCTGCTGATGCGACGCCTGCCCGGCCGCGCGATGACACTTGGTTGGCATGGCTGGCCTATAGGCTACGCGTCCCCGGCACGATTGTTATCATCGGCTTACTTTACTTGCTCAGTTTTGGTCCGGTTGAGAGGTACTGCTGCGCCAGGACCATCACGCCCCCGCCGCTGACGGCGCTTGCTTCGAGTGGGTCAGTGTCAGCGCCGTCGATGGCGTACACCATTCGCTACCCGGCCTGGGTGCGGGTGATATACTATCCGGCGTTCTTGATGTTGTCCGGCGACGGCGGAAACGGCCTCTATGGGCGCTACCTGCAGTGGTGGGAGAATGTTCCCGCCAAGGAGCCAAGACAGGACGCGACTTCCGGCTGAACCTGCTTCTCCCTATCGGCCCGGTCGCCGGGACTCCAACGACCAGCCGGTCTTGAGGCCGAGTACGAACCAGCCCAGGCTGACGGCGCCGAGCGCGAAGATGGTGTCCCCGATGACCCGCATCCAGCGCAGCTTCTCCATGAGGCCGTTTTGGAGGAAGTCGGCGGAGCGCGCGTACCACATGCCGTGTTCCACACTGGCCCAGGTTTGCAGCAGCCCCACCGGCAGCAGGCTCAGCAGAACCATCAATGCCAGGCCGATGTTCATGGCCCAGAAGCTAAAGCTCACCGCGCCCGATTTCCAAGCCTCCTGCCGCGTCAATCCGCGCAGGCAGAAGAGCATCAGCCCGATGCCCAGCATGCCATAGACTCCAAACAGCGCGGTGTGCGCGTGGACCGGTGTCGTGTTGAGACCCTGCATATAGTAAAGGCCGATGGGCGGGTTGATGAGGAAGCCGAAGAGTCCGGCCCCCACGAGGTTCCAGAACGCCACCGCCACAAAGAAGTAGATCGGCCACCGATACGCCGCCACCCAGGGACGCGCCCGGCTGAGCGTCAGGTTCTCGTAGCCTTCAAACCCGATCAGCACCAGCGGCACGACCTCCAGTGCGCTGAACGTAGCGCCCAGCGCCAACACTGCCGTGGGGGTGCCGGTGAAATAGAGATGGTGGAACGTGCCCAGGATGCCTCCCGACAGGAAGATTACGGTAGAGAAGATAACTGCCGTGGTGGCGCTGGCGGTCTTGAGCAGGCCCATGCGCGTGAACAGGAATGCGATGACCACCGTGGCGAATACTTCAAAGAAGCCTTCGACCCAGAGATGCACCACCCACCAGCGCCAATACTCGGCCATGGCCAGGTGCGTCTGCCGCCCCCACATCAGGCCGGCGCCATAGAACAGGGCGATGGCGGTCGAGGCCACCAGGAACAGCGCGAGCAGGTGCCGATTCGGACCCGGCTGCTTGAAAGCCGGCCACAAGGCGCGCGCCAGCAGGGCCAGCCAGACGAACAGGCCAACGAACAGGAAGATCTGCCAGAAGCGGCCCAGGTCCACATACTCATAGCCCTGGTGGCCAAACCAGAAATTTGCACCGTATCCCAGCTTCTGTTGAATCCCCATCCACTCGCCCGCGAGCGAGCCGCCGACAATGATGAGCAGGCAGACGAAGAGGAAATTGACGCCCGCTCTCTGCCAGCGCGGTTCGTAGCCCGATACGGCGGGGGCCACGAACAGCCCGGTCGCCAACCACGCGGTCGCAATCCAGAAGATGCCAAGCTGCGTGTGCCACGTGCGCGCCACCGAATAGGGCAGCCATTTGCTGAGGGGAATCCCATAGAAACCATCGCCCTCCACGCCGTAGTGCGCCGCAACAGCCCCCAGCCCAACCTGCACGACGATGAGCGCCGCGACCACCCAGAAATACTTCAAGGTCGCCTTCATGGACGGCGTGGCCTTGAGCGCGAGCAACGGGTCCGTCTGCGGCACATCTGCGGCCTCCTCGCCGGCGCTGTGCCGCTTCACCGCGAAATACCACACCATGGCGCCGATGCCCGCCAGCAACACCACGAAGCTGATCACCGACCAGACCACGATGGAGCCCATCGGGCGGTTGTCGATCAGGCTCTCGGGCGGCCAGTTCTGCGTATAGGTAATCTGGCTGCCGGGCCGCTGCGTGCCGCACGCCCAGGCGGCCCAGAAAAAGAACGTGTTCATCAGGCGCTGTCGCTCCGGGGTCTTGATCGTGTTGGCCGGAATCGCGTAGGCCTTGCGGAGTTGCTGGAGCGCCGTGTCGTCGCCGAACAGCGACGCATAATGCGCGCTCACCGCCTGGAACGCTTCGGCCCGCACCGGCGACAACACCAGGTCGCCGCTCTCCGGGCGGTAGGTGTTCGAGCGGATCTCCAGCTTCAACCGCTCCTTCAACGCAGCCTGCGTCTCGAGCGGGAGCTGCTCAAAGGTCTTGTCGCCGAGCGCCGCGGCCCAATGGTCCAGCAGCCACGTGGCCTCGCGATGCAGCCAGTCCGCCGTCCAATCCGGCGCCACGTAGGCCCCGTGCCCCCAGATGGTGCCCACTTCTTCGCCGCCCATGGATTGCCACACGTTCTGTCCGTCCTTAATGTCTTGTCCGGTGAACAGCACCGTGCCGTCCGGGGTCACCACGCGTTTAGGCACTGGCGGCGCCAGGCGGTAAATCTCGGTGCCGTAATAGCCCAGTACCAGGAACGAGAGGGTGATCACGGTGGCCAGGCTCAGCCACAGTTTGCGATAGGAACGGGGTTGCTCTGTCATAGTGTCAGTCGTCTTCATTGTTGGTTTTTCGCCCGGCCACGGGTCGTGGCATGGGTTGGGGTGGACATTGGGCGAGGTTTGTCCACCCGGATCATTTCACTGAAAATCTGCCAGGCGCACGTGGCATGCCGTGTGACGTCGAACTCACCGCCGCTCAGCAGCCACAGAATCGCCGGGGGCTGCACCAGACCCAGGAACATCACCGACAGTGTCTCCGGTGCGAGCCCCGCTCGCACGCACCCGGCGCGCTGGCCTTCGCGAAGAATGTCCGCCACTTGGCCCAGATACTCCTGAAACATCCGGTGGATCCGCCTGCGGCGGCGCCGGTGGCCGGTGAAGATCGCTTCTGAGAATACGACGCGCGGGATGGGCACTTCGCCGCGAATGAGCTTCACATGCCCCATCAGCACCCGTTCCAGCCGCTCCAAGGCGTCGGTGGACTTCGTTCTGGCCGCCGCCACATTCCCCAGCAGCCGCTGCGAAATCAGCTCCAGCACTGCGTCCAGCACCTCGTCCTTGTTGCGGTAATGCCGATATATTGCGGACGGCACGACCCCCACCTTGCGCGCCAGACCGGCCATGTTCAGCCGCTGAAAGCCATTCCTCGAGATCAACGCCAGCGCCGACCGGGCAATCTGGTCCTGGCGAATCTCGGTGTTCGTTTTGGCAGCACGCATATTGTGACTGTGCGTTCACAATATGGCCCTGTCAAACTGGCCGGCCTTGACCTCAATCAAGGTTTTTCACCGACGTTCCGCCGAAACAGCTTTAAACTGCGCCTCGTGCAAGACGAGGACATCGTTCGTGCGGGGTCGCATTGAGGTTCGGGCGGCTGCGCCTGAGACCCGGATTCATTGAACGGGTTGCAAGCTCAGCGACCGGGGCTATGTTAGTAGGACAAGAGAATGGCCATGAAAACGAAAAGCGAAAAAGCAGTCGAACAGCCGAAGCCGTTCACACCGGGAGTAACCAGGGCCATGGTGCGGCAGCACGCCTACGAGATGTTCCGCGACAAGCTGCCGGAGCATCCGCTAACGCTCCAGGATTGGGTGCTGGCGGAAAAGGATCTCGTGAACTCCCTGGAGGCTGACAACCTGCCGAAGTAAGCAGGAAGCCCGTGATTTGACTGCGCTGGTGCGGACGATAAGCCCGCAAAACGGCTGAGCCCGCATCGGCGCAGCCTTGCGCCGGTGGAGTGCCGGAGTAATGCGAGCGGAGTGATCAATTTACTCCAACATTCCATTACTCGGTTCCCGTCATTTGCCCTGGAGAATAGCCACACCGTAGTCGCGGTTCATCTTGGCGATGAAGCTGAGGCTGATTTCCTTAGGGCAAACCGCCTCGCAAGAACCAGTGACGGTGCAGTTGCCGAAACCTTCCTTGTCCATCTGCCGGACCATGTTGAGCACACGGCGGTCCTTTTCGGCTTTGCCCTGCGGCAGCAGGTTGAGGTGGGAGACCTTGGCGGCGACGAAGAGCATGGCGGAAGCGTTCTTGCAGACGGCGACGCAGGCACCACAGCCGATACAGGCGGCGGCGTCCATCGCGCGGTCCGCGGCGGTCTTGGGAACCGGGAGGGCGTTGCCGTCCGGCGTGCCGCCGGTGTTCACGGATACAAACCCGCCGGCCTGGATGATACGGTCGAAGGCGCTCCGGTTGGTGACCAGGTCCTTGATGATAGGAAAGGCCTTCGCCCGCCACGGTTCGATGGTGACCGTATCGCCATCCTTGAAATGCCGCAGGTGAAGCTGGCAGGAAGCGGTGCCTTTGTGGCCGCCGTGGGGGATGCCACTGATGACCAGCGAGCACATGCCGCAGATGCCTTCCCGGCAGTCGGAATCAAAGGCAATCGGATCTTCGCCATGCGAGATGAGGTCCTCGTTCACGACGTCGAGCATCTCCAGGAACGACATGTCCGGGATGACGTTCCGGGCCTGGTAGGTCTCGAACCGCCCGGGAGTGTTCGCGTTCTTCTGCCGCCAAACTTTGAGAGTGAGGTTCATTTGTAGCTGCGCGTGCTCATGTGGACTTCTTCATAGACCAGCGGTTCCTTGTGCAGAACCGGCGGTTTGTCCGGGCCCTGATATTCCCAGGCGGCCACATAGGAGAAGTTCTCGTCGTCACGCTGCGCCTCGCCGTCCGGCGTCTGGAATTCTTCACGGAAATGGCCGCCGCACGATTCGCGGCGATGCAGCGCATCCAAGCAGAGCAGCTCGGCGAATTCCATGAAGTCCGCCACACGGCCGGCGTATTCCAGGCTCTGGTTCAGCTCGCCATTCTCGCCGGTGACGTTGACATTCTTCCAGAATTCCTCGCGCAGCTCCGGAATGCGCTTCAGCGCCTCCTTCAAGCCGGCTTCATTCCGCGCCATGCCGCACTTCTCCCAAAGCAGCTTGCCTAGCTCGCGGTGCAGCGACGTGGGTGTGCGCTTGCCTTTGACTGACAGCAAGCGGTTGGCAAAGGCTTTGACATTCGCCTCGGCTTTCTTGAACTCCGCGTGGCTGGTGGAGGGCTTGGGCTGCTTAGCCGTCACAAAGTAGTTGCCAATTGTGTAAGGCAGCACGAAATAGCCGTCGCCCAACCCTTGCATCAGGGCGCTGGCGCCCAAGCGGTTCGCACCGTGGTCGGAGAAGTTCGCTTCGCCCAGTACGAACAGGCCGGGCAGCGTGGTCATCAAGTTGTAGTCCACCCACGTGCCGCCCATCGCGTAGTGCACCGCGGGATAGATGCGCATCGGCACTTGGTAGCCGTTCTCGCCGGTGATCTTCTCGTACATGTCGAACAGGTTGCCATACCGCTCCCGGATGACATTCTCGCCCAGCCGCTTGATGGCATCCGCAAAGTCCAGGTAAACGCCACGCGCGCCAGGGCCGACGCCGCGGCCGGCATCACACGCCTCTTTGGCTGCGCGCGAGGAGATGTCCCGGGGCGCCAGGTTGCCGTAGCTCGGATATTTCCGTTCGAGATAATAATCGCGGTCCGCCTCAGGAATCGAGCCGGGCGGCTTGCCGCAGTCTTCCTTGCGCTTTGGCACCCAGACGCGGCCATCGTTGCGCAGCGACTCGGACATCAGCGTTAGCTTGGACTGGTGCTCGCCGCTGACCGGGATACAGGTCGGGTGAATCTGCGTGTAGCAGGGATTAGCGAAGCACGCGCCTTTGCGGTATGCGCGCCAGGTGGCGGTGACGTTGCAGCCCTTGGCATTCGTAGAGAGGAAGAACGCGTTTGCGTACCCTCCCGTCGCCAGCACGACCGCATCGGCAGCGTAAGAGGAGACTTCGCCGGTAATCAGGTTGCGCACCACGATGCCTTTGGCGTGGCCGTCGATAACCACCACGTCGAGCATCTCCGTCCGCGGATACATCTGCACCGCGCCGAGGCTGATCTGGCGGCAAAGCGCCTGGTAAGCGCCAAGCAGAAGCTGCTGTCCGGTCTGGCCGCGTGCATAGAATGTCCGTGAAACCTGCGCCCCGCCAAACGAACGATTCGCCAGCAAACCGCCGTATTCGCGCGCGAATGGCACGCCCTGCGCCACGCACTGGTCGATGATATTGACGCTCACTTGCGCGAGGCGATAGACGTTGGCCTCGCGCGCGCGGAAGTCGCCACCTTTGATCGTGTCGTAGAACAGCCGGTAAACGCTGTCGCCGTCATTCTGATAATTCTTGGCGGCGTTGATGCCTCCCTGCGCGGCGATGCTGTGGGCGCGGCGCGGGCTGTCCTGGAAGCAGAAGCATTTGACCTGGTAGCCCAGCTCAGCCAGCGAGGCGGCGGCGGACGCCCCGGCCAGGCCACTCCCCACCACGATGATGTCGTATTTACGCTTGTTGGAGGGATTAACCAGCTTCAGGTCGAACTTATGCTTGTCCCACTTTCCGGCCAGCGGGCCAGTGGGTATTTTGGCGTCCAGGTTCACTTCAGTGCCTCCTTTCCATAGCCGCATAGTATTGCCAACGGGATGGAGGTGTAGCCGAGGAAAATGAGCACCGCGACCACCCGTGCCGCATTATCGAGAAACGGCCGATAAGCCTCGTTCTTCCAGCCCAGTGATTGGAACATGCTGCTCGCGCCGTGGCTGAGGTGCAGGCAGAGCAGCGCCAAGCCCAGGGCATAAAAGCCGGAAACCAAGGGGTTGCTAAAGCCCACGACCATCATCTTGAAGATATCGTGCCGCTCAGCCGGAACCTGGCCCGGGAGCTTCTCCATGAAGATGGAGAAGTCCCGCCCGGTGAAGTTCAGGTACTGCACCTCGGCAGTGTAGTGCAGCAGGTGATAGACGATAAACACAAAGACGATGCTCCCGCCCATCAGCATCGTCCGCGACGCGTAACTGGAGCCGACGGGCTGATAGACCGCATAGCCCGTGGGCCGGGCCGCGTTGTTCTCCAGCGAGATCTTAATCGCCGACCAGATGTGCAGCCCCACCATGAGCAGCAGGCCAAGCCGGGCGGGCCAGATCAGCTCGGGGTTCGATTGCAGGAAGTGCCCGTAGCGGTTGATGGCCTCCCGCCCCAGAAAGATCTGCAGGTTGCCAACCAGGTGTCCGATCACAAACATGAACAGGACAAAGCCTGTCACGGCCATGATATATTTCTTACCGAGCGATGACTTGAAAACGTGCGTAATAATGTTCATCGGCAATCGAGCCCAGCCAACCGGCGGCTGCCCAAGGCTGCGTAATAGATGGATTCTAATCGTAGGTCGGCTGCCGTCAAGAAAACTAAACTGATTTTATGCAGAAGCCGCCATATTAGTTATTGTGACTCATCCACACTATTATTGAAGGCCCGCCCACCACCGGGATTGCCGCCGTCCGGTCCGCCCCTAACCGGCGCACCCACCGGTCCGAGGCGGGACGGCGGTCGCTGCGGGGCGTGGGACGCCGGGCCATTCGTTCAAGCCGCGCTCATTGGCTGGTTTCGCCGCCGAAATATGGAGGAGCTCCATGGCCTCACCGATCAGGTAGAGAGAGCCGGCGATGGTGACGAAGCGGTCCTCAACCGTTGCCGCCAATGCCTCGCCCAACGAGGAGCACTCGATGACCCGTGCCCGCGGATTGGCGCGCCGGCAAGCCACCGCAAGCTCCTGCGGTGTGGCGCTGCGCTCGCTCGGGACCGGCACCAGCAGGATGCGCTCGGTCAGCGGCGCGAGGATTTCGCACATGCTGGCCCAATCTTTGTCGCGCAGGATGCCCAGCACCAGGCTGGGCTTCACCGAGGGGAAATATTCTTTCACCGCCGCCGCCAGAATACTGGCGCCGCCTATATTGTGGGCGCCGTCGAGCAGGATCTTCTGGCCTGCGGGCCGCGTCACTAATTGCAGCCGGCCGGCCCAGTGGACACGGGACAGGCCGGCGCGGATCGTGTTCTCGCCCACTGGGATCTGTGAGGCCAGCGCGCGCACCGTGGCTGCGGCGACCGCGGCATTCATCCTTTGATGTTGGCCGAGCAGCGGCAGTTGGAGCGTGTCCAGCGGCGGATGATGCATCTCCGCGGGGGTAAGGATCGTCAGCGGTGCCTTTTGGCGGCGGGCGGTATCCACGATGACTTGTAGTGCATCGTCGCCTTCTGTCGCGGTGATAGCGGGAACGCCCGGCTTGATAATCCCCGCCTTCTCAGCGGCAATGCTAGCCAGCGTTTCGCCCAGCCACATTTGATGGTCGTATTGAATGTTGGTGATGACGCTGACGAGCGGGGTAACGATGTTGGTGGAGTCCAACCGTCCGCCCAGGCCGGTTTCCCATATCACCAGATCACATTCCTGCTCGGCGAAATAGCGCAGCGCCATGATCGTCACCACCTCGAAGAAGGTGGGGTGCTCGGCCGCGGCGTGAGTAGTTGCGAGGCCAGCAGCGGCGACTTCCGGCGCGGAGCAGGGACCGGGAGGGAGGCTGGAGGGTGTCCCCCACCCTTCGTGCAGCAACGACCGCATTTCCCCAACGAGGCGCCCAATATCACGGTGGGAGATAACATGGCGATTGACCTGGATGCGCTCGCCAAAGGCGACCAGGTGCGGCGAGGTGAACAAGCCGACGCGCAAGCCCGAAGCCCGATAGATGCTCTCCAGCATGGCGCAGGTGGAGCCTTTGCCATTCGTGCCCGCGACGTGAATAAAGCGGAGCCGGTTCTGAGGGTTGCCCGCCAGAGCGGCCAGCTTGAACGTGTTGGTCAGGCCGAACTTCGCGCCAAACCAGCGCAGGCCATAGAGGAATTGGATGGCTTCTGGGTAGGTCATTCGTTAAGAGATGAAAGTGATCGCGGGCGATGCCGAACAGCTTGCTTGGGCCGCCTGGCAATGTCAGATGCCGAGATACGCCCCCAAGTCAGCTTACGAGAGTTTGAACTCAACGCTGCACTTGGCATCAGCATCCAGTGCGGCCCGGTTTGGCTTCGGCGGGAACAGCGCCAGCATTTCTTCATTCCATTGGACAGCCTGTGCGAAGGTCATGCGCACATCGTGCGAGGCCATGCCACTCCAGTCCGGGAATTCCAATCCGGGAGCGTCATGCAACTGCCCATCACTCGGGGGCACAAGCATGCTGGAGTTTTTCACAGAGTTCCTGGTTGCCATGCTTCAGAACAGTCGCCTGATGTTCCGGTTCGTTCAAGTTCAAGAGCACACTCACAACCTGGGCTCCACCGGCTTCTGGCGAGTATAAGCGTGTGCCGCGGCGATGAAGCCTTTGAACAGCGGGTGCGGCTGGTGCGGCTTGCTGCGGAACTCGGGATGAAACTGGCACCCGATGAAGAACGGGTGCTTCGGCAGCTCGATGATCTCCACCAGCTTCCCGTCAGGCGTCTGCCCGCTAAAGACAAAATCCGCCTTCAGAAAGCGCTCGCGATAGGCGTTGTTGAATTCGTAGCGATGGCGGTGGCGCTCCTTCACCACGAATGCCCCGTAGAGCTGCGCCGTTTTCGTCCCCACGACCAACTGGCACGCCTGCGCCCCGAGCCGCATCGTGCCGCCCTTCTTCGTCACTTTCGTCTGACTATCCAGCATGGCGATAACCGGGTGAGGCGTGTTTGGATCGAACTCCGTTGAATGGGCCTTCGCCAGCTTGAGGACATTCCGTGCGAACTCGATCGTGGCGATCTGCATGCCGAGGCACAAGCCCAGGTAAGGCACCAGGTTCTCGCGGGCATAGCGCGCCGCCTGTATTTTGCCCTCGATGCCTCGCTCGCCAAAGCCTCCCGGCACCAGGATGCCCCCCAAGCCCTTCAGATATTTCTCCGCGCCCTCCCGCTCGATATCCTCGGAATCAACCCGCTGAATCTCCACCCCGCAATCGTTGGCGATGCCGCCATGGCTGATGGCTTCATAGACGGACTTGTAGGCATCTTGCAGCTCGATGTATTTGCCCACCACGCCGATGCGCACCCGGTGTTGCGGGGCGATGAGCTTGCGAATGATCTCCTGCCAGTGCCCCATCTTGGCCGGCGGCAGATCCAGGTGCAGCAGGCTGCAAACCAAATCATCCATGCGCTCGCGCTGGAGCATCAGCGGCACTTCATAAATGGTGTGGTCAACGTCCTTTTCCTCCACGACCGCCTCGAACGGCACGTTGCAGAAGATCGAAATCTTCTGCCGTAGTTCCTTGTCGAGCGGCCTCTCGCAACGGCAGACCACGATGTGGGGCGCGATGCCAATCTCGCGCAGCTTGGCGACGGATTGCTGGGTAGGCTTGCTCTTGAGTTCGCCCGCGGCCTTAATGAAAGGCACGTAGGTAACGTGAACGAAGATGGCGTTGTTGTATCCGACTTCGAGCGCGAATTCCCGGATGGCTTCGAGGAACGGCAGCCCTTCGATGTCGCCAGTCGTGCCGCCGATCTCGGTAATGATCACATCGGCCCCGGAGTGTTCGGCCAGCACGTGCATGCGCTTCTTAATCTCGTCGGTCACATGCGGGATGACCTGCACGGTCTTGCCGAGATATTTGCCCTCGCGTTCGTTGTTGAGCACCGTCTGATACACTTGGCCGCTGGTCAGGTTGTTCAGCCGCGTCAACTGCACGTTGGTGAAGCGCTCGTAATGGCCCAGGTCGAGGTCCGTCTCCGCGCCGTCGTCGAGTACATAGACTTCGCCATGCTGATAGGGGTTCATCGTGCCCGGGTCAACGTTCAGGTACGGGTCGAACTTCTGCAAGGCGACCTTCAAGCCGCGGTTCTCGAGCAGCGTGCCCAGCGAGGCCGCCGTCAAGCCTTTGCCCAAGGAGCTCACTACGCCGCCAGTCACAAAAATGTATTTCATGGAATAGTTGATAGTTGTTTGAGTTGATAGTTGATAGCAGCCGCAATTGGTCCGGGCGCCTTCACTATCAACTATCAACTCACACTCGACTATCGACTTCCCGCCAGCAGCCGTTCCACGCGCTTTACGTCCGCCGGCACATCCACCCCCACGCTGTCGTATTCCACTCTCACGACGGCGATGGGGATGCCGTTCTCCAGGGCGCGCAATTGTTCCAGCTTCTCCGCCCGTTCGAGGGGCGAGACCGGGTATTTGACCAGCCGCAAGAGCGTTTCCCGCCGATACCCGTATATGCCCAAGTGCTTCAAAAAAGGAAACGCCGCCAATTGTTCGCTCACCGAACCACTGGCGGCGTCGCGCAAGTACGGTATTGTGCGCCGGGAAAAATATAACGCCCGGCTGGCAGCGTTGACAACGACTTTTACGACATTCGGGTTGTCATACTCCTGCGGGCTGGCCATCGGCGTCGCCGCCGTGGACATTTCCGTGTGCCCCAGCGCGCCGGCGACCGCGTCAATCACGGCGGGGTCCATCAAGGGCTCGTCTCCCTGGATATTCACGACCGCATCACAGGCACAGCGCGCGGCTACCTCGGCTATTCGGTCGGATCCGCTGGGATGGTCGGGCGCGGTCATTTCGGCCCGGCAGAAGCCTTGCGCGACCTCCCAGATCCGGGTGTCGTCGGTGGCCACGATCACTTCCGCGAGCGATTTGGCCTGCTGACAGCGCTCGACGACGTGCCGGATAAGCGGCTTGCCGGCAATCAGCGCCAGCGGTTTCCCGGGAAACCGCGTCGAGCCGTAACGCGCGGGGATAATGCCGATCACTTTCATCGCGCCCTTTTTACCCGTGGCGGCGGCGAATTGCACGGACGAAAAAGGGCGTGCCAGTTCAGTTGGTGGCAGAACGACGGCCAGGAGTGAGACGGATGTCCCGTCAGGGGGTCAAACCAACCTGGATGGGGACAATGGCTTTTTTGTGGTCCCGATGAAACAAAACAGGCCCGGGAAGCGTCTAATAGGGAGGGAACGGGATGCCGTTGGGGCGGGCCAAGGTCCCGGGCACCGTCCAAACTTCCGCCGTGGACGGAAGCGAAGAACAAGAGGAGAACAAGAGCCATATAAGAGCTATACAAGAGCAGGACGAGAGGGCAACGCCGGTGCAACACCAGGGCAACACGCGTGTACCTCCCTGGCATGTGGCTAGCACACGGCTTATCCCCGGCTTGCGCCACCTTCGCGACAGCGGGACTTCCCGAATACAGGCCGGGGCGTCCAACGACGTGGCGGCTGACAAATATTGGCCCCGGTGAAGAATTGACGGGAGGACGAATCCATCGCAACCATCTCGACGGATGAAACGACACGAACTCATGGGATCTTTCGTATGGCGCCAATGCAACACGGCTGGCCTCGCGCTGCTGGTTGGTTGCGCTGTAGCGGCTCTTGCTCAGAGCCCGGCCGCCGATGCCGGGGCAAATGTCCTGGCCAGCGAGGTCGCAGCTCGGGGTTGGATTCTGTTCTCCACGAAGACGGCGCAGGGTGACTATGACTTGTTCCTTTGCCGCCCGGACGGTTCGTTTCGACGCAATCTCACGCAAACGCCGAACGAGAACGAGTTTGGCGGGCGGTTTTCGCCGGACGGGAAGCGGATGCTCTACCGGCGTCAGGCCAAAGGCGCCGCGAATGCCGCGGAGTCAGGAGTAAACCACGACCTCTGGGGCACGAAAGGAGCGTTGGTGATTGCGAAGGCCGACGGTTCGGACCCACAACCGCAAGGGGACGACGGGGCTTATCCCTGGGCGTCGTGGAGTCCGGACGGCACGCAAATCGCCTGCCTCTACAAACGCGAGGGCCGGATTCGCATCTTCGACCTGGGCACCAAGCGACTGGTTAAAGAATTGCCGCGCCAGGGTATCTTCCAGCAACTGTTCTGGTCCCCCGACGGCAAGCGCCTCTGCGGCACGGCGAATCTCAATGGCCAGGACTGGAATATCGTGAGCATCGAGATCGCCACCGGACAGGAGACCTTGCTCACGCGCTCGCTGAATTGCACCCCGGACTGGTTTCAAGGCGATCCCAGCCGGGTCATCTACTCCAATCGCGTGCCCGGTCTGGCCACCGAATACGGATTCACGATGCTGATGCAGGCGACCGCGGACGGCAAGAGCCGCACCCTCGTCTGTGGGGAGCGAGGCCGGCATCTGTATTACGGCTGCACGTCGCCCGATGACAAATACGTGATCTTCTCACGCCCCGAAGCCGATGGCCGGATCGAGGCCGACATGGCGATCGTCCGGCTGGCGGACACGCCGATCATTGTCCCGGACGACTATGAACAACTGCGCTCGCTTTACCCTAACGCGAAGAGCGGTCCCGTGCTGCACCTGCCGCAGGCCGGGTTTGAACCGCATTGGACTTACGCTGAGATCGGCGCGAAATAGCCGACCGGACGGCTGACTCCACGACGCTATGGAAGGCCAATCCCCGGACACCCGTCCTGCGTCAGCCGAGGTCGCGCCTCCGACAGCGGGAGTACCGGCCGGAGCCGTGGAGTCGCCCCCAAGCTGCGGCTATGTTGGAGGTCCTGGTCCGTTGCGCGGCCTGGCTGTGATTGCCGGCCTGATCCTCCTTTTCTGGTTGCTCGCGGTCCGGGTGGAAACCGGCGCCGACGCGATGGTGCAGAAACTGGGCCGCGTGGAAGTGACGGCGCGGCTGGTGGAGCGGCCGGACCAGTTTCCCAAGCTGGGGGCGTATCGTTACACCTACGTGATGAAGTATAAAGTGATCACCGTCCACCGGCAGGANNGACTGGGGCGACAGTCCGCTCGGCGGCAAGCTGGACCAGTTTGTGGCCGGTGAAGTCCACCGCCTGGCACTGGATTACGAGCTGCCAGACCTCGCCCCCAGCGGGGCACTGGACTACTGCTTCCCGCCGGGCACCAACCGCTTCTTCGCACTGTGGGCAAACCGGACGACGTATTGACGAAGGGTTACATGAGTTACACGAGTTACATTGTTACATGGGGCGGCGGAGGTAGCTGCTCATGTAACTCATGTAACCAAGTGACATTGTAACTGATTCAGAAAAGGCATGGTCTTCACCACTCACATCTTCGTCTTCTACTTCCTGCCGGTCTTCCTGCTGGTGTATTTCAACCTCCCATTCCGTTGGCGGAACCTGTGGATTACCGGGGCAAGCTACCTCTTCTACGGCTGGTGGCAGCCTTGGTTCGTCTGCCTGATGATGTTCACCACGGTGATGGACTTCATCTGGGGGAAAGTCATCACCCGACCGGGCGCCACGCCGGTCCAGCGAAGATTGGCAGTGGCGGCCTGCGTCGTCACCAACCTGACCTTTCTCGGCTTCTTCAAGTATTACATGTTCTCGGCGGAGACGCTGAACCAGCTTCTGGCCGCGGTCGGCGCCGAGCCATTCCGGGTGCTGCGCGTCGTGCTGCCCATCGGGATCTCGTTCTACACCTTCCACTCGCTGACTTACATCATCGACCTCTATCGCCGCGATGCGACGCCGGCCAAGTCGTTCACCGATTTCTCGGCGTTCGTGGCCCTGTTTCCCGACCTGGTGGCCGGGCCGATCATCCGCTACAAGACGCTGGCAGCGCAACTGGCCTTCCGCGAACACACGCTCCAACGCTTCGCCTCGGGCATCACGCTCTTCATTCTCGGCTTCGGCAAAAAAATCCTCCTGGCGAACACCTGCGGGCACGTGGCGGACGCCGTGTTCAACGCCGCGAATCCCTGCGCCCTCGACGCGTGGGTGGGGGTGCTGGCGTATGCCTTTCAAATCTACTTTGACTTCTGCGGCTACTCCGACATGGCGGTGGGGCTTGGGCGCATGCTGGGCTTCGAGTTCCTGAAGAACTTCGATGCGCCTTACCTGGCTGAGAGCATCACGGACTTGTGGCGCCGGTGGCACATCTCGCTTTCCAGCGTGCTGCGGGACTACTTGTACTTCCCGCTCGGCGGCAATCGTCTAGGCCCCACGCGCACGTATGTGAACCTCCTTTTGGTCATGCTGCTCGGAGGACTCTGGCACGGGGCGAAGTGGGTATTCGTTTTGTGGGGCGCCTACCACGGCCTGCTTCTGGCCTACGAGCGTTGGCGCGGCAAACAGAGTTTATACAGCAACCTGCCGCTGGGCCTGCGCATCGCGGTGACCTTCTTGCTCATGCTCTTTTCCTGGGTCTTGTTCCGGGCGGAGAGCCTCAGGGCGGCCCTGCGTTACTTCGGCGCCATGTTCGGCCTCGCCCCTGTCACGAGCGCGTCGGCCCTGCTGGCCGCGGACATTTACGCGCCGCTCTATCTCGTTGTGCTGGCGTTCTGCGGCGTGTTGGCGTTCCAGCGCGTGCAGGCTCACGACTGGTCGCTGAAACCACAGACCTGGCCGCGGCTGATGCTGCTGGTGCCGTTGTTCGTGTTCGCGTTGCTGGTGATGTTCTCCCAGGCCTTCAACCCGTTTCTCTACTTTCAATTCTGACCTGCGATGTCGAATCCCACTCGCAAAAGTGAGCTAGTCCTGGTGATCTGCTTCCTGGCTGTGATCGCCGGGGTGCCGGTGGCGCAGACTTGCCTCGAGCTTGCTCGCCATGAACGGGTGCAAGCCACCGATGTCCTCCGGTATCAGCCTACCGCGAAGAACCTTCGACAGTTCGAGCACACGCTCGAAGAAAAGTCGTGGTTCCAACAGCAGCTTCGGCCTCAAGTGCAGCGGTTCCTCTTCACGACGCTGCACGATACCGGCGCCAAGGGTGTCCTCGGCCGCAACCGCTGGCTTTTCTATCGGCCGGACCTGCGCTACCTCGTGGAGCCTGACCGGCTGGAGACTGACACGAGCGGCTCGAAATGGGTCCAACCGCCCGACCGCGGCACTCATCGCGAGAGCGCCGAGAAGGCCATCCTCCGCTTTCGTGACCAATTGAAGGAGCGCGACATTACGCTGGTGGTTATGCCCGTGCCCGGCAAGCCGAGCGTCTATCCCGATCGGGTCACCGGGCGTGCCGTGGGGAGTGAACAGCAATTCCAATCGCCTACGCTGGAATTGCTTAACGCGCTCCAGCACCAGGGGGTGGCGACAGTGGATTTGTTTGCCGCATTCCGGGCGGCGCGTGAGAGCCGCGGGCTGACAAAGGACACCGGGGAGCTTTACCTGGCGCGCGACACGCACTGGACGCCACAAGGGGCGCAACTTGCCGCTCAAGTGGTGGCCGCTAAACTGGGCGCAATGCACCTTGCTCCTGCAGCGAAGAAGGAGTTCCGCGCGCAAGGCGTCGCGGTTACGCGCTGGGGCGATGTCCTCGATATGATGCAGATTCCCGGCTTGCGAGCGACATTTGCGCCGGAGACCGTGCAGTGCCTGCAGGTGCTGGACCCCGCGCTTGGTCCAATGGTGCCGGGAGCCTCGGACCGGCCGGGCACTTACTGCTACCCCGGACAGCAGGCCGTTGTGCTGGTCCTCGGCGACAGCTTCTGCCGGATCTACCAATACCCCGAACCGCAATCGCTGGGCGAAGTGCCAGCCACGGCTGGAATGGCTCATCCGGCGGAATCGGGTGCCAAACGCCTCCTCCCAGGTTCAGCCGGCTTCATCTCACATCTGGCCCTGGCCTTGAAGTCGCCCGTGGATGCGATCGTGAGCGATGGCGGCGCGGCGACCGATGTGCGCCGCAAGCTCAGCACCAATCCTGAAATCCTTGAAGGCAAACAGGTTGTAGTATGGGAATTTGTCGAGCGCGACATTGCATTAGGCGCCCAGGGATGGGAAGAGGTGGCGCTGCCGAGGAAGCTGCAGTAAACGGTCATGCTGGCTGCCTCGCGTGATTTCATATAAGGCTTCTTAGCAAAGCGCCAGAGGGCTGGCGCAGTCCAAGACGCTATCGCGCTGGTGGAACCGCACGAAGCGCTGCCAGCGTCTTGGCGCATGCTGCCGCTTTCGGCTGGCCTTTTGCCGGGCGATCAAGCCTAATGACCCAATGGTTGTATCCTAGTATGTTATGCAACTCGAACTGATTGGACCCCACCCGTTCGCGCGGAATGAACAGGGCCGGCAGATCACTCGGATCGGCACCTTGTTCCCGCAGTACGGCAAGCTGTGGACGGAATTGCCCGGCGTGCACGCCCTGCAACGGCTGGCATTCATCGACCGCCTCAACGCAGAGCGCGCCCGGATGGCTGTGCCGCCCCTCAGCCTGGAGGAAGAGGAGAGGCTTTCAGCCGAGTCGGTGGACCTGATCTTCGAGGCCGACCATATCCTCATCCGGCCCGATCCCGATCGCATGGACCTGGCCTGCGCCGCGGATGAACTGCTGCAAGGGCTGGTGCCCAAACGGCAGGTAAAGTTCCTCTCGGTGGCCGACCGCCGGGTGCGGGAGGCCATCAAGCATCGCGGGGAATGCTGGCGGCTCAGCTCGATTCCCAGAACCCGCGAGGCCAAGGAACGGATGGTGTTCGGCTCGAAGGTGGGCATCCGCGGGCTGCCGATTTACTTCTATAACCGGCTGACCGGCACGCGGTGGTTAACCTGCCAGGAGTTCGAGAACCTGGGCAAGCTGGACGACGCCAGCCTGGCCCGGTACTTGCAGGAAATCGCCGACCAAGCGATCGCGCGCAATCGGCTGGGGCGGCCGGAGGTGGATTTCTTTGCCGCCGACCTGCGTCGATTTGGCGCGCGGCAGTTTGCCGGCATGGCCTATGAACAATTGCCGCCCGAGCAACTGCGGGCGAAGTTCGACGAGCTGCGAACCCATTTCCGCTCGGCGGTGCATGAGGTGTTCCGCACGGATGATTGCCATAACAATGCCTGGTGCCAGCGGATCCTCGCCACGCTCTTCCTTGAAGGCAATGAAACCCAGACCGAGCATATCCTCAGCGGCCTCAGCCCGGAGTTCTTCCTGCAAGTTGAGTGGCTGCCAGGCGGGCGGTTCGAGGAGGGCGAGTTTTTGTTCGACCCGATCTTCGATGAAGCCGCCAATCATCCCGAGGATGCGGAGCTGCAGCGGCTTTGCGATCCGCGGGCCAGAGGCATCATTTTCAACCTCATCCGCGAATACGGCGACATTGACTACGTGAACGTGGGCTGCGTGCCGGAATCGCTATCACTCGACCGGCCGCAAACGCAGGGCCGGCGGGGCGTTTACCTTGTTGAATTCCATTCGCGCAGCGAGCGCGCTCCCATCAAGCGCTTCCTCCGCCTCCAGAAATGGGGCGTCTGGGAGCACCTCGAGGAAGGCAAGGACCTGCTGCAATCGATCAAGGAAAGCGACGACTACACGGACTACTGGCTGGACCGGCGGCTGGGCTGCCGCCAGTTGGGGATGAACATGACTCGCCGTGTGGCCATGTGTCGCCTGGGCGAGCACTATAACGGCACCAACGCCCGGTTCCGGGGCGAATTGATCCGAACCATCTACTTCGAGCGTGAGTATCTCCCGGGCATCGCCACCGACAAGTTGCCCATGAAAAAATATGCCCAGCCCGGTTACGGGCTGAAGCTGGCGCATCTCCTGGGCCAAGCCGCCGCTTCGAGCATGATCGTCGGCCGCGCTCTGGAATTGGGTAAGCACCCGGTGTTCGACGACGGCGACGAGGTAGTGCGCGAGGGGGAGGATGGCCTCCCGGCGGAAATCATGGTGGGCGATCACAGCGGCGCGTTTGGCGAATACCAGCAGCCCCTGGAATCCTTCGCTCCCTACTACGCTCGGCCGGTGAACATCCGCAGTAAGGTCGTGCCCGATCCGTCNNAAGCGCCGCCGGGCGTTCGACACTCTTTTCAAGCATTGCCAATACGATGCCGGCGGCAGCTTTGCGTATCGTTGGGAATGCGTCCTGCGCCGGCTCGACCAGACCGATGCCCTCGCTCTCGTCGAAGCGATTCGCCGGCAAATCTGGGTGCTGAACCGTGAGCCGGCGAAACCGCCAACGCCGTCTCCGGCCGAGCCGGCGGTCAAACCAAAGGGCCGTGGTCAAGAGAGTCCCGGTCTTTAGCGCATGAACAAGTCCCAGCCAGTGTCCAGTTCTCTCGCCGGCAAGGCAGTATTCGCTCCCTCGTTTGCGTCACGGCCGGCCGTGAAGCACGTGCTGTTTGACTTCGACGGCACCCTGTCGTTAATCCGGGAGGGCTGGCCGGCGGTCATGCTGAATATGTTCCTCGAAATGCTGCCCCGCCGCGCGGACGATGCGGCGGCAGACCGGCAGATGCTCTGGGATGATATGATGCGCCTGAACGGAAAGCAGACGATCTACCAGATGCTCCAGCTCGCGGACCGCATCCGCGAGAGGGGCGGCCAGCCACAAAAGGCGCTGTGGTACAAACATGAGTATCTCCGGAGATTGGATGAGAAGATCGTCGTGCGCCGTGAAGCAATCCGCACCGGGGCGGTGAGCCGCGAGAAGCACCTGGTTCACGGCACGATTGGTCTGCTGGAGGAACTGCGGCGGCGCGGTCTGCGGCTCTACCTGGCCAGCGGCACCGACGAGCCGTTTGTCAAAGCCGAGGCCGAGTTACTCGGGCTGACGCCTTATTTCGGCAGCCATGTTTACGGCGCGCTCGACGATTATAAGAAGTTTTCCAAGAAGATGGTCATCGAACGCATCCTGCGTGAGAACCAGGTGCCCGGGGAGCAATTGCTGGCCTTTGGTGATGGCTACGTCGAGATTCAGAACACCAAGGAGGTCGGGGGTCTCGCGGTCGCCGTGGCCAGCGACGAAGCCAACAACGGTTCCGGCGAATTCGACGCCTGGAAGCGCAACCGCCTGCTGGAAGTAGGCGCCGATGTCGTCATCCCGGACTTCCGTGACGCGGTCCCGCTGCTCAAGTGCATTCTCGATGGGGCGCCTCGCCCTGCGCTGTAGCGGCGGGCATCCTGCCTGCCGTAGAGGGCGGCATCCTGCCGCCCGGATCGGTGCTCGAATGGCGCAGAACAGCCATTCCGCCGGGCAAGATGCCCGGCTCTACGGCAGGCAGGATGCCTGCCGCCACTTGCTGGCGGTGTTATATCGCGCCCCTCAGGCCGCCCGGGTCCAAATATTAGGTTGACAGGCACCAGCCAACCCGTTCAAATAGGGACGGCTGGTTGAATCCATGGTCGGGGTTCGCCATATGAAAGCTGGAAAGCCAACGTCAAGATACTGGCCAGCACCAGCACCGGGCTCGCATACGGAATTCAAGGTGAGTTTCCCAGAGAAGGGGTTTATGCATTCGCACGCTGGCTGGTGTCATCATCTGGTGTCGTTTGGCATCCCATATCCATAGAGCGCTCAAACAATGGTCTGATTCCAAAACTATGAACTTGCTAAAACGTATGTTCGGCCGTCACACAGAGGCAGAGAGCACGCCGTCTCCATTCATCAATTGGCCCGGGCAGTCCGGAAAGGAGTATCAATACGAGGTTTATCCCATCGATACTGCTTTCAAGGCCATGCCGGGTAATTTCATCTACGCCAAACAAGCCGAGGACGGCAGTTGGATCCCCATCTATATCACGCAAACTCGGGACATGCACCAGCGGCTTGAGGGTCACGTGTCGCTGGATGACGCCGTGGCAAATGGCGCGACGCATATCCATGTCCATTATTGCGCCACGGGCCAGGCGGCCCGCTGCACGGAGGAACGGGACCTCATTCAACGCTGGCAGCCGGTGTGTAATGACGCGGTTGAAAGCTGATCCGGTTTATGCCCCTTGCGCCAGTCGAGGTCATTTCGTGGGCGGCGCTCGGAATTGAAGCCCGCAAAATTCGCCGCGACGGCGGTTGCGGAAGCGTGACGGCGGTGCGAGTGTGTATCAAGAAAGGAAGAAGCCTATGGAAGCAACAGAAAGTGTAAATGCCGAGAGGAATGATCTGCGAGCCAGACTGGAAGCCGCAACTGAGAAGGCCAAAGAGGTTTGCAAGAAGCTGCAAGAGGAAACCGTCGCCGCCGCCAAGGCCGCTGACAAGGCCGTCCGCGAGCATCCGTACCAGGCTATTGGCATCGGGTTCGGCCTGGGCCTGCTAGTCGGCGTGCTGGTGATGCGCTGCCGGCGCGATTAAGACCGAGGCGGCTTTGGTAGTTGAGCAAACCGTTCAATCACGGCCCGGAAGCTACCGAGGCCGCAATGCGGGGCTATGTTGGCTGCGCCCGGTGAACGTCGTCCCCTTCGCTGGCAGCACTTCCGGCTCGGCCGGCAAGCGCACTTCCTGTATCGTCTCGAACTTCCTGGGAGTACCGGGCAGGTGCAGCCAAACCCACTTGTAGATCGAAGGGTATCGCCGAGCGAGCGCCTTGTTGGCATTCGACATCACCCAACGCTCGCGGGCGGTCATGGGCCAGTAGATGATTCGGAACCGGCACGTCCTTGACTCGGGTGAAACGGACAACTTGAGGGGCCACATGCTTTGGTTCGACCTCAGGGAGACCTCGCCGATGTTGAGCATCATCATATCCATGCCAGGCAGGGTCGCAGCCAGATGCGCCTGAGTTGCGATGATTTGTGAATCGTGGTCCACGATCTCCACGCGAGACGTGTTCCTGCCAAGATCGATCGTAACCACTCCCCTCCCGGAGTTCCGTATCTCGAATACCGCGGTCCACGTCTCCGGGCTCGACTCGACTATCCGGTTTAGACTTTCGAGAACATCGCCGGGTGGAGTTTCAAGGCGCGTGAGTCTGAGCAGCCGGACCTCAGGCGAGCGGTTCGCCGGTGGCCCGAGGACCAAAAGCACGAACCCAGCAACTACGACTCCCGCCACGAGGGCGATCGCGGTTCCCGTCACGAGAGCGATGGCTTTGCCTGTCCGCATAATGCCGAGATTGGCAATAGTTGCCCCTTGAAGGCGCTCAGCCTCCAGGACGTTGAAGGACGCGCGCCCTCACACAGCGCCCCAGTTTTACGCCCACCCGCCCGCCACCGCAAATCGCGGAACGATCAGTGTCTAACGCCACGTAGCGCTTCGTTGATCTTGGCCGCAAGCTCAGTGGCTTCCTGCTCGGTGAAGGAACCGGTGATCTGGGCTTTGCCGCCGGTGATTTCCGACCGGATCACCGGTGCCGAATACACATGGCCGTCCAACACAATGGCGAGGCGTTTGTTGAGGTTCTCCTTGGTAATGGCAGCAAACAGTTCCCTGCCCTCTTCGCTAAACTCGACGCCGATCTCCGGGGCGCCGGATGACGCGTTCCTCGTTACTGTCGCTGAACTGACTGCCGTGTAGTCCAGCAAAGGCGTTTTCTGCACGTGCAGAGTTTCGCCGGCAGCTCCGTTGGCATTGTTCGTTATCAGCTCGGTATTGTCTCCCGGCTGATCAAGAACAAGCTGCAACTGAAAAGCATCCCCGCCGACCAGCCGGAACGCGGTCGAATAGACCAAATCAATGTAGCGGCTGACCAGCTCCCGGAAGGCGGATTCCGAGCGGGTCCGGGCATATTGTGCAAGCAGTGTTTGGCTGTCGGTCATTTTCTATTCGCCACTATAAACCCGCAGAACGCCATAACCGGACAAGAATCTTCTCCTGGGCTGTGCCGCGGCCAACGAGGATAGCGGTCGGAGGAAGCAGACTGAGCCGGAGTGGCCAGCCCACGCAGAGGCCGGTCAAACCGCCTCTCAAGCCACCTCAACGCCAGGGGCTGGCCAAGAGCAAGCCCGGGCATCGCGAGGAGATCCTTAGGGCATCCTTAGGGCATCCTTAGGGCATCCTTAGGGCACGCTTTGTGCACTCGACAGCCATTCAACTGGAATCGCATGTTCCTTTGAATCGCTGAGCGACGATGTTTAGAGTTTACCCGCGACGGTTCATGGACGATTCTCCGAGCCGGCATTACTCCGTCGCCACGACTGGCGAAGGACAAACCATTAAGGCAACTATGATCAAGCGTCTGTTAACTGTTCTGACCCTGACGACCCTCTGCGCCCTCAACGCGCCCGCCGCGGACTCCCTGGAACGTGGCTTCACCCAGCCGCCGGACTCCGCGCGCCCGTGGGTGTATTGGTTCTGGCTCAGTGGCAATATCACGAGCAACGGCATCACGGCTGATTTGGAGGCGATGAAGCGCGTGGGCATTGGCGGCGTGCTCATCATGGAGACGGACCAGGGCGCGCCCGTNNATGAACAACGACGCGGGCTGGAACGGCAGCGGCGGGCCATGGATCAAGCCGGAGCAGTCAATGCAGAAGGTCGTCTGGACCGAAACCAACCTGGCAGGCCCGAAACAGTTTGATGGCACGCTGGCCCAACCGGAGAAGGTGGCCGGGTTTTACAAGGACATTACTGTGCTGGCGTTCCCTGCCGTCGGCGCGTATCGGATTGCGGGCATTCGGCAGAAGGCGCTGTTCGAGACGGGCTTCGTGGATGTGCCGGCCGGGCAGAGCTTGCCGGCTGAGATGCTCATCGACCGCAGCCGCGTGATCGACCTGACCTCGCGCATGGGCAGCGACGGGCGTTTGCAGTGGGACGTGCCCGAGGGCCAATGGACGGTGCTGCGGCTAGGGCACACGAGCACCGGGGTGGAAAACGCACCAGCTCCGAAAACCGGTCGGGGGCTGGAATGCGACAAACTGAGCAAGGAGGGCATTGAAGCCAGCTTCGCCGGAATGATGACCAAGCTGGTGGACGATACCCGCATCAAGGGCAGTCCCGTGAACGCCGGCCTGGTGGCAACGCACATTGATAGCTGGGAGAATGGCGCGCAGAACTGGACCCCGAAGATGCGCGAGGAATTCCAGAACCGGCGGGGCTACGACCTGATGCCGTTCCTGCCGGTGATCACGGGACGCGTCGTGGATTCCGCGAAGGTCGCGGAGCGCTTCTTGTGGGATTTGCGGCAGACGATTTCGGACCTGGTGGTGGAGAATTATGCCGGTCACATGCGCGACCTCGCCCATGCCGCTGGACTGCGATTCACCGTCGAAGCTTACGGCGCCCCGTGTGATTCGATTCCCTACGGCGGCGTGTCCGACGAGCCGATGGGAGAATTCTGGACCCCGAGCGGCGCGATGGAAACCTGCCGGGGCATGGCTTCGTCCGGGCACGTCTATGGGAAGCGAATCATCGGCGCGGAATCCTTCACGTCCGGCGACCAGGAGAAATGGCGAGAGCATCCCGGCTCGATCAAGGCGCTGGGCGATGTGGCGTTTTGCGAAGGCATCAACCGGTTTGTGTTTCACCGTTACGCGCTCCAGCCCTGGGCCGAAGACCGCCGGCCCGGCATGATGATGGGGCCGTGGGGCCAGCATTACGAACGCACAGAAACCTGGTGGGAGCAGTCCGCCGAGTGGCATCGTTACCTGGCCCGC
Source organism: Limisphaerales bacterium (assembly GCA_003152225.1). Classification (GTDB taxonomy): domain Bacteria; phylum Verrucomicrobiota; class Verrucomicrobiia; order Limisphaerales; family UBA8199; genus PALSA-1440. The sequence continues at coordinate 26,695 of PLZQ01000362.1, forward strand.
TGCCAGTTCCTGTTGCGGCAGGGGCTGTTCGTCGCGGACATCTGCTACCTGCAGCCCGAACGGCCGCCGCAGTCCTTCGAGGCTCACCCGCGTCGGGGCTACGATTACGATGAATGCGACGCGAATGTGGTGCTTAATCGCATGTCAGTTAAGAACGGTCTGATCACGCTGCCCGACGGGATGAGCTACCGGCTGCTGGTCCTGCCCCAAACCGGCCAGATGACTCCGCCGCTGTTGCGCAAGATCAAGGACCTCGCGCAGGCCGGGGCAACGATCGTCGGCACGCCCCCGCAAAAGTCGCCCAGCCTTTCAGGCTTTCCCGAGTGTGACCAGGAAATCCATGCACTGGCCAGCCAGATCTGGGGTGAGGGCGACGCCAGCCAAACCGCCGAGCGCCGCTTAGGTGCTGGCCGCGTGTTCCGGCAACAGGAGCCAGAGAAGGTTCTTGAGGACATGGGGCTTGCGCCTGATTTCACCAGCGGCGAGCCGTTGCGTTGCATTCATCGCTGCGCGGACGGCACGGACATCTACTTCGTCGCCAACCGCACTCCGCGCAGCGTCAGCACCACCGCCGCATTTCGGGTCGCGGGGAAGGTGCCAGAGTTGTGGTGGCCCGACACGGGCAAGCTGGAGCAGGCGGCAGTCTTCCAGGAAAGCAATGGGCGGACCAGCGTCGGGTTGGCGCTGGGGCCCAGTGGCTCAGTGTTCGTGATATTCCGCAAGCCACTGGCCAACGCTGTCGCGGCGGCAACGCTGATCCATGATGGCGAACTCGTCCTCTCGGCTAAGCCGGGCTCCCAGCTCCCAGTGCGGATCGAGCGGGCAACTTACGGTGTGCCGGACAGCCCGGACAAGACACGGGACGTGCGGCAGAAAGTGCAGCAAAAGGTGGATGCGGGAGAACGCAGCTTTAAGGTCTCATCCCTGGCAGAAGGCGACGATCCTGCTCCCGAGGCCGTCAAGACGCTGGTGGTCGATTACGTCATCGGCGGCAACCATTACACCATCAAAGGCCAGGACGCGACGACCGTGCACTTGACTGGGGACGCGGTGGGATTGGTGGTCGAGAAAGCGCGGTATGGAGTGCTGGATGACCCGAAGCGAACGCGGGACGTTCGCGCCAAGCTGCAGCGGCTGTTGGATGCGGGGGAAAGCAGCTTCCCGGTCGCACGCATGGCCGAGGGGGACGACCCGGCGTTCATGGTCGTCAAGACGCTTGAAGTGGAATACACCCTCAACGGCAAGCGGATGACCGCACACGGCACCGACCCGGAATTGATCGAGCTCAGTCCGCTCGCTGCGGAGAGAGATTTGGTGGCCACGCTGCACGCCACCAGTGCTTCCAAGCTGGCGCTGCAAGCCTTCAAACCGGGAAATTACGAGGTAGAGTTCGGCGACGGAACGCGCCGGCAGTTCAGCGCGGCTGAAATCCCCGAAGCACAGGAACTCAATGGCCCCTGGTCAGTACAGTTCGCGCCCCGATGGGGTGGGCCGGCGCAGGCCACGTTCGAGAAACTCGTCTCCTGGAGCAGCCATGCTGATCCGGGGATCAAATATTACTCCGGCACGGCGGTCTATAGCTCCGCATTTGAGTTGCCTCGGACGCTGCTCAAAGGCAACCGGCGGCTCTACCTGGATTTAGGCCGCGTCGAGGTCATGGCGGAAGTGAAGGTCAACGGCAAGCGTTTCCCCCTGCTCTGGAAGCCGCCTTATCGCCTGGATGTCACCACCGCAGCACGGGCTGGCCGGAACACCATCGAGGTCGCGGTCGTCAATCTCTGGCCGAACCGGCTCATCGGCGACGAGCAATTGCCCGAAGACAGCGAGCGCAACCCCAACGGCACGCTCAAGTGCTGGCCGCAATGGCTGTTGGACGGCAAGCCCAGCCCGGCGGGCCGCTATACGTTCGCCATGTGGCGCTTGTGGAAAAAGACCGACCTGCCGCTCGAATCCGGCCTGATTGGCCCGGTGAAACTGATCCCGGCGCAGGAATTCGAGGTCAGCAAGTAATCCGCAACACGCCATAATAGCATGACCCGATGCGCGATTCTCGCTTGTCTTCTCGGCTGGCGCCTTGTCGAACAAAGCGAGGCCGGCAACCGGCCACCTCTGAATCCACGAGCCGGCAGGCTGCACAAACGAAGCCTGCTGCTCGCGGTCTGGTTGGCAGCCGCCGGAGGGATAGCATGTTCCGCCGCCGAGGGGCCTGCCGTTGACCTCAAGGCTTCGGATGGCTGGGCCATATTCGACCCAACCAAGGACGGACAGGCCTATCGCTACGGACCTTCTATGATTATCAACGCGGACGGCAGCATCGATGCCTGGTTCGCGTCACCTGGCGGTCGCGGCGCGGACGGTACCGCTCAATGGGATTGGATCCGCCACAAGCGCTCTGCTAGCGGAGGCAGAAGCTGGGGACCGGAAACGGTAGTGCTGAAACCGACGGAGAAATCCGCCGACCGCATGTCGGTGTGCGACCCCGGCGTCATATACTTCGGCGGCTGGTACTATCTCGGCGTCACGGCGGTGGACAATGACCCGGGCAACCGCAACCAGGTCTTTGTGGCGCGGTCGAGGACGCCGACCGGGCCGTTTGAGAAATGGAATGGCGCCGGCTGGGGCGGCGCGCCCGCGCCCATCATCCGGTTCACGACGCCAGCCGAGGCCTGGGGAGCAGGCGAACCGAGCTTCGTGGTGAAGGACAAGACTCTCTTTGTCTATTACACCTGGTGGGTGACCAAGAACCCGGACGGGCCGCTGCTCAACCAAACACGCGTCGCCACGGGGCCGGCTGACGATCCCAGTTGGCCGGCGAAGCTTGCCGAGCGGGGCGTGGCGTTCGACCGGATCAGCGGGGAAGACTCCAGCGACGTTAAGTATCTGGACGCGCTAAAGCTGTTTGTATCGGTCTCTTCCGCCCAACGGATGAGCGCCCAAGGGCACCTGGTGTGCCGCACCTCAACCGATGGTCTCCACTTCAGCGCGCCGGCCCGCGTGAGTGGGAACATCAAACCGTGGTGCCATAACGCCGGCCTCAGCGGCACGCCGGAGGGCCACCTCGACCTCAGCAAGCCCAACTTTGTAGCCTACGCCTTTAGTGACCAGCCGAAGGTGAATTGGGCATTTTGGTACACGGAGATGCAGCCGATTACGATCGTCAGACCTGTAGGTGAGGGCAGAGAACATTGAATGCCAAAAGCGTTGAATGGCTGCAGGTTTCTGCTACAACGCTGCGCTATGAACTTCAATCGACGTAACTTTCTCAAAGCCACCGGACTGGGGATCGGCGGCTTGGGTTTGCAGGCGACGTTGCCCTCGGATGCCACTGCGGCTGATAAGCCAGACTTCCTCGTCCGCCGCCCCGCCATGCATATCGGGCTGGTCACATACAACCTGGCAGCCGACTGGGACATCCCGACTATCATCAAGAACTGTGAGGCGGCGAAGTTTGAAGGGGTGGAGTTGCGCACCACGCACGCACACAAGGTCGAGGTGAACCTGTCCAAAGAGGAACGGCAGACCGTGAAGAAGCGGTTCGCCGACTCAAAGGTGCAGTTGATGGGACTGGGCAGCATCTTCGACTACCACACGCCTGACCAGGCCAAGCTGCGCAAGGACATAGAGGCGACCAAGGAATACATTATCCTGGCCGAGGATGTGGGCGCGACCGGCGTGAAAGTGCGCCCGAATGGCTTCCCCAAGGACGTTCCCGAGGAAAAGACGTTAGAACAGATTGGGCACGCACTGCACGAGGTGGGCGACTTTGCCCGCGACCACGGCCAAGTCATCCGACTGGAGGTGCATGGCACTGGCACTTCGTTTCCACCCAACATCAAGAAGATACTCGATGTTGCCGACCATCCGGGTGTGGGCGCATGCTGGAACTCGAATGCATCCGACCTGGCTGGCCAGGGCTGGGATTACAACTTCAACCTGCTTAAAGACAAGATATTCTCGGTGCACGTGACGGACCTGTTTCAGGAGGACTATCCCTACCGCAAGCTGCTGACGCGCCTCAACGAGATCAGCTTCAAGGGCTTCTGCCTGGCGGAGATTCCGGCCAGCACTGACCC